>NZ_JAMPQL010000023.1:0-119743 GCF_028482435.1 Providencia sp. PROV119 | reverse complement strand
ACGACTCTATTCCTTATGGAGTTCCTTCTTCACTGTGAAGAAGGAACTTAATTAAAGTAGTTAAATCGATTAAAACCGATTATTTAGCGTTACGAGCTTCGATAACAGCTTGTGCAACGTTGTTTGGTGCTTCATTGTACTTCAAGAACTCCATTGAGTATGAAGCACGACCTTGCGTTTGTGAACGCAGGTCAGTCGCGTAGCCAAACATTTCTGACAATGGTACTTGTGCACGGACAATTTTACCAGTTGCCATGTCATCCATACCTTCAATCAGACCACGGCGACGGTTCAAGTCACCAATTACGTCACCCATGTAGTCTTCTGGTGTTTCCACCTCAACTTTCATGATTGGCTCAAGCAGAACAGGTTTCGCTTTTTTGAAGCCATCTTTAAACGCGATTGATGCCGCCAGTTTAAATGCCAGTTCAGATGAGTCAACATCATGGTAAGAACCAAAGTGCAGACGAATACCCATGTTAACAACAGGGTAACCAGCCAGTGGGCCAGATTTCAACTGCTCTTGGATACCTTTATCAACGGCAGGGATGTATTCACCAGGGATAACACCACCTTTGATTTCGTTGATAAATTCGTAATCCATTGGAACGCCGTCTTTATCATTTTTGTCAAGTGGGTACATATCGATAACCACGTGACCGTACTGACCACGACCACCAGACTGTTTCGCGTGTTTACCTTCGATATCAGTAACTTTCGCAGTGATAGCTTCACGGTAAGCAACTTGTGGTTTACCAACGTTCGCTTCAACTTTAAATTCACGACGCATACGGTCAACCAGAACGTCCAAGTGCAATTCACCCATACCAGCGATGATAGTTTGACCTGTTTCTTCATCACTTGATACGCGGAATGATGGGTCTTCCTGAGCCAGACGGCCCAATGCGATACCCATTTTTTCTTGGTCAGCTTTAGTTTTTGGTTCAATTGCAACAGAGATTACTGGCTCTGGGAATTCCATACGT
This sequence comes from Providencia sp. PROV119, assembly GCF_028482435.1. Lineage (NCBI taxonomy): Bacteria > Pseudomonadati > Pseudomonadota > Gammaproteobacteria > Enterobacterales > Morganellaceae > Providencia > Providencia sp. PROV119. Next base: position 118,757 of record NZ_JAMPQL010000023.1, on the reverse strand, counting down.
TCTAGGATGATTGGTGCATCAACCGCACACAGAGTATCACCTGTAGTAACGTCTTTCAGACCGATAGCAGCCGCGATGTCACCAGCGCGAACTTCTTTAATCTCTTCACGCTTGTTAGCGTGCATCTGAACGATACGACCAAAACGTTCTTTTTTAGCTTTAACTGGGTTCAGTACAGTGTCACCTGAGTTAACAAAACCAGAGTAAACACGGAAGAACGTCAGGTTACCAACGAACGGGTCAGTTGCAATTTTAAATGCTAAAGATGAGAACGGCTCATCGTCACTTGCGTGACGTTCCGCTGGAGTATCTTTACCGTCATCCAGAATACCGTTGATTGCAGGTACATCTGTCGGAGATGGTAAGTACTCAATAACTGCATCCAGCATTGCCTGAACACCTTTGTTCTTAAATGCAGAACCACAGGTAACCAGGATAATTTCGCTTGCAAGAACGCGTTGGCGAAGAGCCGCTTTGATCTCTTCTTCAGACAGTTCATCACCGCCCAAATATTTTTCCATCAGTTCTTCTGATGCTTCAGCAGCAGATTCAACGAGGAAGTTATGCCATTCTTCAGCTTGTTCTTGCATGTTTGCAGGGATATCTTCGTATTCGAAGGTAACGCCCTGATCTTCATCGCTCCACTTGATCGCTTTCATTTTGATCAAGTCAACAACGCCGGTGAAGCCTTCTTCAGCACCAACTGGCAGTTGAAGTGGAACTGGGTTTGCAGCCAAACGTGTTTTTAATTGATCAACAACACGCAGGAAGTTTGCACCCATACGGTCCATTTTGTTAACGAACGCGATACGTGGAACTTTATATTTGTTAGCCTGACGCCATACTGTTTCAGACTGTGGCTGAACACCACCAACTGCACAGTAAACCATGACCGCACCATCAAGAACACGCATAGAACGTTCTACTTCGATTGTGAAGTCAACGTGTCCTGGGGTGTCGATAATGTTAATACGGTGTGGTTCGAATTGTTTTGCCATACCAGACCAGAATGCAGTAGTCGCTGCAGACGTGATAGTAATACCACGTTCTTGCTCCTGCTCCATCCAGTCCATTGTTGCAGAACCTTCGTGAGTTTCACCAATTTTATGGTTTACACCTGTATAAAACAGAATACGTTCAGAAGTTGTTGTTTTACCGGCGTCGATGTGTGCACTGATACCGATGTTACGATAGCGTGATATGGGCGTTTGACGAGCCATTTTTTCCTCTCTCGTGGGCGTTCAATTCATCATTTAAAGGGTAGCAGAAAGCTACCCTCAGAAACACTAACGTGGTGAAATTACCAACGGTAGTGAGCGAACGCCTTGTTAGCTTCTGCCATACGGTGAACGTCTTCACGTTTCTTAACAGCAGAACCTTTGTTTTCAGCTGCATCCGATAATTCGTTTGCCAGGCGCAGAGCCATTGACTTATCACCGCGTTTACGAGCAGCATCAACGATCCAACGCATTGCCAGTGCATTACGACGAACCGGACGAACTTCTACAGGAACTTGGTAAGTTGAACCACCAACACGGCGGGATTTAACTTCCACAGTCGGACGCACGTTGTCTAGTGCAAGTTCGAATGCATCAAGTTCACTCTTACCAGAACGCTGAGCCAGGGTCTCAAGCGCGTTATATACGATTGCTTCAGCAGTAGATTTTTTCCCGTCTACCATCAGGATGTTCACAAATTTGGCCAGTAATTCTGATCCGAACTTAGGATCTGGAAGAATTTTACGTTGACCAATTACGCGACGACGTGGCATGGATATTACTCCGTTTTTAATTCAGGTTTGCCCAAAACTCGATTCGAGTATTTTGACATTAAGTTTAAAAATGTTTGGCCTTACTTAACGGAGAACCATTAAGCCTTAGGTTTCTTAGCACCGTATTTAGAACGGGCTTGTTTGCGGTCTTTAACACCAGAGCAGTCCAGTGCACCGCGAACGGTGTGATAACGCACACCTGGCAAGTCTTTAACACGACCGCCACGGATCAGGATTACGGAGTGTTCCTGCAAGTTGTGGCCTTCACCACCGATGTAGGAAGAAACTTCATAACCATTAGTTAAACGAACACGGCATACTTTACGTAGTGCTGAGTTTGGTTTTTTAGGAGTGGTGGTATATACACGAGTACATACGCCACGTTTTTGCGGGCAAGCTTCCAGTGCTGGAACGTTGCTTTTAACAACTTTCGAGCTACGTGATTTGCGTACCAGCTGATTAATAGTTGCCATTATTAAAAAAGCTCCTGGTTTTTTTGCTTCGTAAACACGGATTTTCGACCTCGTTCGCCAACATGACGATACACGAGGACGCGAAATTTTATTGCTGACTGACTCAGGTGTCAAGAAATATACAACTTTTAACCCTTTTATAGGGCAAAATGTTGTTTATGACTCACTGTGAGCTGTACAAAATCTCGATATGAGGCTAAAGACACCTGCTCTGAAATCATATTCTGCAAGCCGCGGGCATTAACATCTGCATCTAATGCGTAGACTCGCGCACCTTTTTGTTGCAGTTCACGTAAATGAGTCGATTGACTTACCGCGGCAATCACACCGTCTTGTATCAGTAATACCGCATCATCTGGCGCAATCAGCCGCAAAATGGCCGTGAAATCACAATGAAAAGGTGAAGTTGCTATAGTATAAAGCATAGAAAAGATCCTACAACAGATCAAAATTTAAGCACAACATCACATTTGGATAATTTATCGCGAATTTGTGTCGAATTGATGACACTCGCGTCCACAATCCATCGACTCTCTTCGCAAATTCCTCTTTCCTTTAAAGAATCAGAGCAAATGTAAATATTGTCGATATCGTAAAGCGGCAAAATTTTAAAGGTAGAAATATAGTCCCGCGCTAAAATTTCAGTGGGATTTTGATTTGCCAGTAACTGGCACACACCATCCGACAAGAAAAACACTGAAATATCCTCCGTCAGTGCTGATGTCGCCAATAAGGCATCTAACCCTTCTCGGCCACTGGCATTTCCATGAGGCATTGATGTAAAAACAAAAGCGAATTTTTTCATATCTGCTCTAAATAATTCGAAATGCGGCTAGGCATTGAGGTAACGGCATCATTCGCACGGATCCCCCACGAACGTCACCATTTCTACTGCAATATCATGCTATTTTTGCAGTATAACGAGGAAGCCCTAAAAACGGATAGTACGATCTGCCGTCATCATTGCTTCTGCCAAACTGCCTAATCCGCTCATGATAAAGCCATCACCGAGGTTACTGACAGCAAGGGAGAGTAGCTCAGCTTGTTCTTTATCGACCACACCACGGCGCAATGCAGCAGACACACAGATATGCATTTCACAACCCGACTTTTGAGCAAGCTGTTGCCATGCTTTCACTAAATTAAATTCATCATTGGCAGGTGAAGTGAGCGCATTCGCATTTGTAACACCTTCACTGTAAAAAAACAGTGTTTTTAAACAATGCCCTTCTTCAAGAAGGGCATGAGCAAATTGGTAAGCACTCGCGGCTTGCTGAGTACCATAAGCAGGCCCGGTCACCAGCAAACAGTATGTTAGAGGTTGTGTGTTCATTCCCCACTCTTAAACTGGCGAATATAGAGATAAACAGTATGTTTAGAGATATTTAGGCGATCTGCAACTTGGTTTATCGCATCTTTGATATCAAAAATCCCTTTTTCATAAAGATTCAGGACAACCTGTTTATTTTTCGCATTATTTGACACATTACGATCAGAGCTAACTTCTTCAATTGTATATTCTAATGTTTGTGCAACCAAATCATCGACTGAGGAGGCAAAGTTAACGTCTGAAGTCACATCTTGCTTCTCTTCAGGGACAAAACTTTTGATGATTTCTGAGAATGGCACATCAAGATTCATGTTAATACACAGTAAGCCAATGACACGCTGATTGCGGTTACGAATGGCAATCGTAACCGATTTCATTAAATCACCGCTTTTAGCCTTGGTGAAATAGGCTTTTGATACATTAGATTCTTCATCAGCCATGTCATGCAGCATACGCAATGCAAGATCCGTGATTGGTGAACCAATTTTACGCCCTGTATGTTGCCCGTTGGCTATTCTGACGGCTGAACATTTTAAATCTTCCAGAGAATGAAGGACAATTTCACAATGTGCACCTATCAACATAGCTAAGCCATCAACGGCCGCTTCATACGATTTTAGAATTTCATGATCGGTTTGGGTGAAAGGCTCATTATTAAGTAAATTAATATCACTGTGATCATTTGAAAGTACTGAGTTAGACATTTTTAAACACCATCCTTCAAGTGTACGAAAATTCACCAATCTGACTAATGAGGCGTTAATTGTTAGAGGCTTTTGCCTGCATTTCATTATAAAGCGTCAGTAAATAAGGCGAAGAAATAATAAAACGTTATATAGTGAAGTTAAAACTACGGGGCGCTGCCGTCAAGCGATTGCATGCAAGACAGTTTGTTTTATCACAAGTTTTAAACAAAATAAGCATTATTTTTAGCAAATAATCAATAAACTTATTCGAAATCAAATTCCAGATGGCTTTTCTTAAATATGTCAGTATAATCAACTAATTATTTATTATATCTTGTTTAACTTTTTCTTCGCAAAAAATAAGTTGATCCCGCCTTAACGTAAAAAACCCAGACAATGCTGGGTTTTTTAAACTACTGCTTAAAAGTTATTTGCCTGTTGGCTTGATATCTAACAATTCAACATCAAACACCAGTGTGGAGTTAGCAGGAATACCTGGAACACCATTTTCACCGTACGCCAGTTCTGCAGGGATCACTAACTGGATTTTCCCGCCTTTTTTCACGTTAACTAGACCTTCGGTCCAACCTTTAATCACTGAATTCAGTGGGATTGTCAGAGGTTCATTACGTGAATATGAGCTATCGAACTCAGTACCGTCAACTAATGTACCTTTATAATGAACAACAACGGTATCATCTGCTTTAGGTTTAGCGCCAGTACCTTCTTTTTCAATTTTGTATAACAGACCAGATTTCGTTTTCACTACGCCTTTTTCTTTCGCGTATTTTTCACGATATTCAGCACCTGCTTTTTCGTTAGCCGCTGACTCATCTTTCATTTTTTTTTCAGCTGCTTCTTTCACTTGGCCTTCAAACTGACGCAAAGTTTCTTCAACTTCTGCATCCGTCATTTTACTTTTGTTGTTAAACGCATCTTGAACGCCTGCAAGCAGTTGCGCTTTATCTAAATTGATACCAATATTTTTCTGCTCATCCAGTGAGTTTTGCATATAGCGGCCTAAAGATGCCCCTAACGCATAGGCATTACGCTCTTCGGCTGATTTAAATGCGCTACTTGTTGGCGCTTTCGTTGTCGTTTCAGCGGCCATAACTTGTGGTGCTCCGAAAGCTAGCGCCAATGTCGTTGCCAGAAGACTTGCCTTAAACAGTGATTTCATCCTAATCTCCGATATCTATTATAAGTATGCGTTGTTACTTACTTCATAATCTTTAGTATAGAATAGTAAGCAACAGAATTGACTACTTAGACAACATTAACAAAAAGAGGTTTCAACGCCTATCCTTTTAACTAAAACTTATCTATTGATTTGTAATGTTCAGTTATTATGATGATTTTTTTATGATGAAAAACCATAAGGAGCCACTAAATGGATTCATCGGACGCTTTTGAACAACGCCTTGAGCTTTTGGAAAGCAAAGTTGCTTTTCAAGAGGTAACGATAGAACAGCTCAACCAAGTCATTACGGACCAACAAATGCAACTGTCTAAATTACAAGAGCATATCCGTATTGTGGCTGAAAGACTAAAATCTTCACAATCCTCGCACCTTGCGAGGCCTGAAGAAGAAACACCACCGCCACACTATTAAGTTTTCACCCATTATAAAAACAAAAAAGGAAAGCTATTTCAATGCTTTCCTTTTTTAATATTGATTAATTAGTGGCAGCCACAACCGCCGTGTTTGTGACCATGTCCGTGACCTTCGCCACCACCACAGCAACCACCTTCTTCGCCATGGCTATGACCGTGACCACCGCCACAGCAACCCCCTTCATGGTCATGATCATGACCGTGAGCGCCATGTGCGTGACCATGAGCTAATTCTTCTTCTGTTGCTTCACGAATTGCGATGATCTCAACATTGAATTTTAGGTTTTGGCCAGCCAACATGTGGTTACCATCAACGATCACTTCATCACCTTCAATACCGGTAATTTCAACTGGCACTGGTCCCATATCTGTATCAGCCAAGAAGCGCATACCAACTTGTAGTTCTTCAACGCCCATAAACACATCTTTTGGAACACGCTGAACTAAATTTTCATCGTATTGACCATATGCGTCGTCTGATGCCACTTCAACGTCAAAGTGATCACCCACCGCACGGCCTTCTAGCGCTTTTTCCAAACCTGAAATTAAAGAACCACGGCCATGTAGATAGTCGAGTGGCGCATTTGCCGGGGACTCATCAACTAAAACACCGTCTTCTGTTCTTACTTGATAAGCCAAGCTGACTACCAAATCGTTTGCTACTTTCATGACATCTCCTACTACCCATAGAGGGGGAAAAAATTTTGCTAATTGTACCGGAAAACAAGACGGCTGTATTGAGAATTGACAAAATTCTCTTACTCAGGTGTAAAAATTCCGATAACTTGTTCCTGCTTGCGTACATGAGGCGTTGCACTATCGTCAACTTGGCGCTGCTGATCCCCACAATTCACACATTCGACGACATCAATTTTATCTTCACGCCACATCATAAGAGTGTCTTGTGACTGACATTTAGGGCATGTTGCCCCTGCAATAAATCGCTTACGTGTTGACGACATTGTCCTATCCTTTATTCATCGTGATTCCAGCTATGAGGCTGGCGGTGCTCTCTAAGCATCTCTTTTTCGAACAGCTCATTTAATTCTCTACGAGCCTCTTTCACACGGGAAATTTGACCACTATCCCCTTCATTTTCAGGGATAATCTCTCTTAATACCCGCATATCTAAGCGCCTAAAATGCTGTTTTGCACGATAGGCTTTATGAGGGTGCATTCCCGTACTGATTAACGCCTTGCTGCCAAGCTCTAGAGCACTGGAGAACGTTTCACGGCTGAAATCTTTAACGCCGCTTTGCAATAATTCATGGGCTTCAACGCGCCCTTTCGCTCTAGCAATAATATGCAGGTTAGGGAAATTTTCTTGGCATAAATGAACAATTTCCATGACCTCTTCGGGAACATCGCTCGTGATCACAATCGCCTTCGCTTTATCTGCCCCAGCAGAGCGTAGCAGTTGTAATTCGCGCGCATCCCCATAATACACCGTATAACCATAACGGCGCATGGTACTAATTGCCGTGACATCCTGCTCAAGTACCGTAATTTTAACTTTGTTCGCCATCAATAAACGCCCGACGACTTGCCCCATCCGCCCAAAGCCAACCAAAATAACGTGTGGGTCGTTATCTTCCACAAAGGGCTTCTCCGTGGACGTTGGCTGGCGATTATAACGGTAGTTGAGGTAGGCATCTATCAACTGCATCACAAGTGGCGTCGTCATCATAGACAAGGTGACGACGACTAACAGTAAATCCATTTGCCTTTCATCAATCACGCTTGCCCCAGAGGCGGTCGCAAAAATAACAAAAGCAAATTCACCACCTTGGCTTAATACCCCTGAAAATTGAGCTCTCGCGCCACCGCGTAATCTTGCTATCCAACTTAAGATATATAAAACCAATGCTTTAACCGTGACTAAAGCCAACACCCCAAGCAAAACTTGCGGTAGGTATGACCAAAGGACTTGTAAATTTAACGACATCCCTACTGAGATAAAAAATAGCCCCAATAATAGCCCTTTAAATGGCTCTATATTGATCTCTAATTCATGACGAAATTCCGTTTCCGCCAGCATTACACCAGCCATAAACGTACCTAATGCCATAGAGAAGCCAAGGCTTTCCATAATCAGTGCAGAGCCAAGCACCACGAGCAATGCCGCCGCGGTAAAAATTTCATGTACGCCAGATTTTGCAGCAAGACGGAACATTGGGCGTAACAGATAGCGTCCTACAACCCAAAGGCCAGCGAATGCCACCACTTTTATCCCTATACGATACCAATCATTACTTGCTGTATCGCCGGCTAACAGTGGGATCAACGCCATTATCGGGATCACCGCCATATCTTGGAATAGCAAAACCGAAAACCCTAGCTGCCCGCTCTCTTTGTTGGACATCCCTTTTTCGTTCATGAGTTGCAATGCCATTGCGGTTGATGACATCGCCATACCAAGACCACCCACAACGGCAGCTTGCCAAGAGAACTTAGCTAAAAAGAGTAAACCTGCCATTAAAGCAGCCGTCACAACGACTTGAGCCGTTCCTACCCCGAAAATTGAGCGGCGTAGCTCCCACAATTTGGATGGTTTCAGTTCCAATCCAATCAGAAACATCAAAAAGACAACGCCCATTTCTGAGAAATGGAGAATATCGTCAACGTTATGGATAAAGCCAAATACAAATGGCCCGATCACAATCCCTGCGAGAAGGTAACCCAGTACCGCCCCTAAACGAATTTTTTGTGCGATGGGCACCATCACTACACCAGCACACAAGAAAATAATCACAGATTCAAAGATATCGAGTTGCCCCATTAGGATAGCCCCCCAATTTGTAGCGGCTGTTGAATCCACTCGCGATATCCCGCAATAATCTGTTGTAACTGTTTTTTATCTTGCCGACGTGCTGCATAAATCACACTTGGCTCTAACCATTGCATATCACACATCGCTGCCGTTAATTCAAAAGGCCGTAAAATATCGCTCAAAGGGTAATGGTTATACCCTCCGTATTGATAGGCCTCTTGAGGTTCCCCTGTAGTAATAATGGAACGCCAATATTTCCCTTTTAGCTTTTGATATCCCATATCCGTTGCGAAACGGCGAGTTAATACCCTATCAAACCACTCTTTTAATAAGGCCGGACAGCTATAGGTATAAAGTGGGTGTTGAAATACAATAATATCGTGCTGGCATAACAATTTTTGCTCTGCCGTCACATCAATAAAATAGTCAGGATACGTCGCATACAGATCATGAATTGTGACATGTTCTAAATCCTCAACGGCTTTGAGTAAAGCTTTATTGGCGACGGATTCATCAGGATCTGGGTGTGCATAGAGCACCAGTATTTTCAATTTATTTGACATCTTTCCCTCCTCAAAGGCGTGTCAGACGGATAATTTTCCGTTACCATGCAGCTTTTGGTAAAGCGCTTTTATTTTTACGCCCCGTCATTTTCATATGGCCATACGCTTGTTGAAAATCTGAGGGTATTCATTATTTAATTTAACATATTTTCAACTGACGGCTGCTATGATTGTTTTCTCTTCCTTACAAATTCGCCGTGGCGTACGTGTTCTTCTGGACAATGCCACCGCTACAGTTAACCCCGGTCAAAAAGTTGGGCTCGTGGGGAAAAATGGCTGTGGCAAATCCACACTGCTTGCGTTACTCAAAGGTGAATTACAAGCAGAAGCAGGCTCAGCTAGCTTTCCCAGCACATGGTCACTGGCATGGGTTAATCAAGAAACACCTGCGCTGGATGTTCCTGCTCTAGAATATGTCATTGATGGTGATCGCGAATTTCGTGCGCTTGAACAACAGCTACAACTTGCCAACGAAAAAAATGATGGTAATGCAATCGCGGCCTTGCATGGTCAACTTGATGCAATTAATGCTTGGAGCATCCGCTCTCGCGCCTCTAGCCTATTACATGGCCTAGGTTTTAGCCAAAACCAGTTACAAGAGCCTGTAAAATCTTTTTCAGGTGGATGGCGTATGCGCCTTAACCTTGCTCAAGCGCTGCTATGTCGCTCAGACCTCTTGCTGTTGGACGAACCGACCAACCACCTTGATTTAGATGCTGTTATTTGGCTAGAAAAATGGCTCAAAAGCTATCCCGGCACATTAATATTAATTTCTCATGACCGAGACTTCCTCGATCCTATTATCGATAAAGTGCTGCATATTGAACAAGAAACAATGTTCGAATATACGGGCAACTACTCCTCATTTGAACGTCAACGCGCCACGAAACTCGCTCAGCAACAATCTCTCTATGAGAGTCAGCAGGCTAAAGCGGCTCACTTACAAAGTTATATCGACCGATTTAGAGCAAAAGCCACCAAAGCGAAACAAGCACAAAGCCGTATTAAGATGTTAGAGCGTATGGAAATGGTGGCACCTGCACATGTGGATAATCCGTTTCATTTTTCATTCCGCCAGCCAGAGAGTTTGCCAAATCCATTATTAAAAATGGAGAAAGTCAGCGCGGGTTATGGTGATAAAGTCATCCTAAACTCAATCAAATTGAATTTAGTACCAGGCTCTCGTATTGGTTTATTGGGCCGTAATGGCGCAGGTAAATCGACACTGATTAAACTACTTGCAGGTGATTTGCAGCCTCTGCAAGGCGTAGTATCGCTAGCGAAAGGGATTAAACTCGGCTATTTCGCACAGCATCAGCTTGAGTACTTGCATGCGGATGAATCCCCTTTACAGCACCTAGCACGAATTGCGCCACAAGAGACTGAACAACAGTTACGTGATTATTTGGGAGGGTTTGGTTTTAAAGGCGATCAAGTTACTGATCCTAGCGGGCGTTTTTCTGGAGGGGAAAAAGCACGCTTAGTGTTGGCATTGATTGTTTGGCAACGGCCGAATCTGTTACTACTCGATGAGCCAACCAACCATCTTGATTTAGATATGCGCCAAGCCTTAACAGAAGCTTTAATTGATTTTGAAGGTGCATTAGTTGTCGTTTCCCATGATAGGCACTTATTACGCTCAACAACGGATGATTTGTATCTCGTGCACGACGGTTTAGTAGAGCCTTTTGATGGTGATTTAGATGATTACCAGCAATGGCTAGCAGAGCAAAATAAACTGGAGTTGCAGCAGGTTCGTGAATTGCAAGAAAAAGAGCGACCAACCAATAACGCAACGGTCACTGCGCAAGATAGGAAAGATCAAAAGCGCCGCGAAGCAGAATTTCGCCAACAAACTCAGCCTATCCGTAAAAAATTGATTGAGTTGGAAAAGAAAATGGAGAAACATTCAGCGCTGCTAGCAGAATTGGAAGCAACATTATCTGACGCTGCAATTTATGAGCAAGAGCGTAAAGCTGAATTGACCGAGTGCCTGAAAAAGCAAACGGAGCAAAAAAACGCATTAGAAGAGGTAGAAATGGCGTGGATGGAGTTGCAAGAGCAGCTTGAAACCATGACTAGCGAATTTGAGGCCAACGCATAATTGTTTGATTAAGATAGCCCATTTAATATCGGGCTATCTTTTATCGCTTATTCATCACATGTTTTCACACACATCACATAATATTGGCCATCAATAATTTCTGTTCCTTCTGTTTCATGCTCAAACCCGGGAAATTCACTATCCCATGCCTGTAAACTCCGTAGATAATGAATATGCGGGCTATTTTCATCACCAAAGTTCTCCCCCGATAAGAGCATCGGGATCCCCGGTGGATAAGGGATAATCGAGTTTGCAGCCACTCTCCCCATGAGCTGATCAACGGGTACGGCTTCAACACGGTTAGCGACTATTTGTTGATAGGCATCGCGTGGAGTCATCATCACTTGAGGTAATTGCGAATAGGCCTGATTTAATCGTGCACCCGGATTATTTTTTTGTAGATAGGCAAACATTTTATCGCCGAGATCACGTAACCCCATTTCACCATAAATTTCAGGTGCTGACGCCACGACTTCGGGTAACACCTTTTTCAAGGCAGTGTTGTTATCATAATGGCGTTTAAAGGAAAGTAACGTATTAACTAATGTTCCCCATTTTCCTTTGGTGATGCCCATGGAGAATAAGAACATAATTTGGAAATCCGTCGTTCTTGTTGGCACAATGCCATAGTGATTCAGCCATGCTGTCACGAGAGCGGCAGGAACCCCTGTATCTAACAGCTTTCCATCGTCTCCCATACCGGGAGCAAGAATACTCACTTTAATGGGGTCTAGCATGGCCCAATTATCAGGAATATCATTAAAACCATGCCATTTATCTTCAGGGTGCATTACCCAACAACTCTGTTCCCTCATCAATAATTCAACAGGTGCATCTTCAAAGGCGTATCGTTTCCCTGTTGCGGGGTCTTTCACCATCTCCTGATTCCAAGGTTTGAAAAACCATTCATCATCATTGAGAAACTCTTTATATAGGTAGGCTAAAGATTGCCTAAAGTCGATAGATTCTCGGATCACTTCATCCGTCAGTGAACGTCCACTATTGCCGTCCATCATGTCGGCAGCAATATCATTAGATGCACAAATAGCATATAGCGGTGAGGTTGTTGAGTGCATTAGATAGGCTTGATTAAAACGATTAAAGTCAATGGCGTTACGCCCGTTACGCACATGAATAAACGACGCTTGAGACAGCGCATTGAGTAATTTATGGGTGGAATGGGTAGCGAAGATAGTCGGCTCGTTTTCTGTCCGCTCTTCGTCACGCATGGCAAAGTGGTTACGATAAAGCGGGTTAAAGCGCGCGTAACCATACCAAGCCTCATCAAAATGAATACGGTCTAAAGAGCCATCGAGCAAATCTTGCACTTTACGTGCGTTATAGCAGACACCATCATAAGTACAGTTAGTCACCACACTATAAGCGGGTTTTTGCTTTACTTTACCTTTCGTTAACGGGTTAGCCGCGATTTTAAATTTAATCGCATCTGGGGTCATTTCTTTTGGGTAAATTGGCCCGATAATACCGTAACGGTTACGACTTGGGATCATATAAACGGGTTTTGCTCCCGTTAAAATCAAGCCCTGCTCGATCGATTTATGGCAGTTACGGTCAATCACCACCACATCATCATCGGTCATACAGGCCTGCATAATTGTCCGATTAGAGCCGGACGTACCGACCACCACGGAATAAGATTGGTCGGCGCCAAAAATGCGAGCGGCGTTCTTTTCACACTCACCAAATGCACCGGTATGATCCAGTAGCGATCCCACTGCCACCCGTTCAATACCAATATCTGTACGAAAGAGATTTTCACCAAAGAAATCATGGTAAATACGTCCAGCAGGCGTTTTGGTAAAACCAACACCTCCTTGGTGCCCCGGCGCTGCCCATGAATATTCATGAACATCACTGTATTTAATGAGGCTTTTCATGAGCGGCGGGAGTAGTTGTGAGCGATAACGTTGGATAGCGGCAAGTACTCGACCCGCAATAAAGTCGGCAGAGTCCTCCAATATCCATGCGAACTCGTCAACTTGCTCCATCATATTGCGGTCAAAGGCGACCAATGCCTCTTCACGGTCACTAAGCAAGAAAACCGGTACATCTTCTTGCCTTCGGTGTAATTGCGTAATTAAGCGATGTGCTTGGATTTGTTCGTCACGATCCGACATATCGCGACCGTATAACAAGCAATCAATACTGGTATTTGAACGGATATAAGCGAGGCCATCTTCAAAGTCACGAATAATGACAGTTTCCACATGCTCATCATTCAACTCACTGGCAAGTCTTGCTACGGCATGGCTAATCACGGAATCTTTATCCGTTAGCTCGGTATAAACAATTAGTGCCCTCATTAATAATGCCCCTATAAATTACGTCAAATTATTCACTCACTACATTAGTCTTAACGCAAATAGGTACTTTTTGCAAAAACAAGCGGATTACTAATTGATAAAAAACAGCTTTATTTTTATTCATCTAGCCTGTTGATCATGACTCGCGCATTCATCACCAACATTTTCGCCCGTGCTTCACGTTTTTGTAATAGCGCCATAAACAGCAGATCGGTTAAGGTATTTTGTGCCGTGCGTGAGGAAATCGATGAACTGCGCCATTCATTTTCTTCCGCGATACTCTCAAGCACATAATCAGCTAATTGAGCAAGCGGTGACAGCCGACTACGGGTGATTGCAATCACATTCGCACCTTGCTTACGCGCAATACTCGCGGCGGTCAGCATGTCTTTACGTTTGCCCGTAAAAGAAATGACAATCTGTGTATCTTGTGGGGTCAATGTCAACGCTGCAGCAATTTGCACATGATGATCGGACTCCACCAATGTGGTAATGCCTATCTTTTGTAATTTATAGCTTAAATCCTTCGCGGTTAACCCCGAGCCGCCAATGCCAACAATTTGTACACGCTGGGATTTATCAATGGCATCCACAATTTTTTCAAACAGTTTGAAATCGATATGGCGAGTTGTTTCAGTAATCGAATAATTTTTTTCTAATGCTAATTTTTGTGCAACTACCATCAAGTTATCATTTTGCGTGATACGGTTATGCAACGCCGTATGCGGATTGGCCTCATCAAATTGCTGCCGTCCGATGATCTCACTTAACGCTAACTTCAATGCTGGATACCCTTTGACACCGACTTTTTGGCTAAATTTCACCACAGCGGATTGGCTCACATTTAATGTTTCCGCTAACTGCTGTGACGATAAGCTCAGTACACGCTCTGGCTTCTCAAGAATAAACTGAGCGATCCTACGTTGGTTTTCCGCAAGTCTTGGCAGCAAACAAGTGATGGTATCCAGTAAAGTCATCCTTAATTCCTTATTTGTTGAATATAATAAAAAATAAATTATTCCTATTAGAATAACTTCATTACTTAGTTTTAATCCTTTAAATTCAATAAGTAATTTATTTAAGCAATCTAAATTATCCGAAAATATTCTTTCATATTGGCAATTCAGAATAGAGAACGCCGTGATCATTATCACATCACTGGAATAAATAATTCCTTAATATCGCCTCATTAACTGAGGTAGGAGTAATTTATTATGACCATTGACTTAAGCAGAATGGTAACTGAAAGCCGTAACGCCGCGAGCACCAATATCGATCAACTGTCGACCATCGATATGTTGCAAGTCATTAATAACGAAGACAAGCAAGTGCCTTTAGCGGTTGAGAAAGTCCTGCCGCAAGTTGCCCAACTTGTCGATAAGGTGGCCCAAGCATTTCTTAATGGTGGCCGCTTAATTTATGTTGGTGCTGGCACTTCTGGCCGTTTAGGAATTTTAGATGCCAGTGAATGCCCTCCTACCTACGGTACACCTCATGAGCAGGTGGTCGGCTTAATCGCTGGCGGTCACCAAGCTATTTTTCGCGCTGTGGAAAATGCCGAAGATAAGCCAGAGCTGGGTGAGCAAGACCTGCTTAATATTCAATTTAACGATAAAGATGTTTTAGTGGGTATCGCGGCAAGTGGGCGTACACCTTATGTACTCGGGGCACTGGCTTATGCGCGCAAGGTCGGCGCAGTTACCGCTTCAATCAGCTGTAATCCGAATAGCCCTGTCGCAAATGCTGCCGATATCGCCATCACCCCTATTGTCGGGCCTGAAGTCGTGACTGGCTCTTCACGTATGAAAGCAGGTACTGCACAAAAACTGGTGCTCAATATGATCACGACTGGCGCCATGATCCGTATCGGAAAGGTTTTCGGTAATTTAATGGTGGATGTCGAAGCAACCAATGCCAAATTGGTTGAGAGACAAGTCAAAATTGTCATGGAGGCAACTGAGTGTGACAGGCAAACTGCGGAGCTAGCACTACAACAATGCCAAAGACACTGTAAGACTGCAATTTTGATGATCTTATCTGGGCTTGATGCTCAGGAAGCGCGTCAATTGCTATCGGACAACCAAGGTTTTATTCGTACAGCTCTTAATGTCGCAAAGTCCGTTTAATACACGGGAACTGATAGGGTAAATGGCATGGCTAAAATAACAAAAGAAATGATGCAGGCAATCCTGCAAAATGTCGGGGGTAGTGAAAATATTCGTCATGCAGGAAACTGTATGACACGTTTACGTTTGACCCTCAACAATGACCAACTTGTCGATAAAACAGCAATTAAACAGATCCCCGGCGTTCTTGGTGTGATTGAAAGTGAAGATCAATTGCAGATTGTACTCGGCCCCGGCAAAGCACAAACCGCCTCTGATCTCATGAATCAGCTCTTAGAAAGCGATGAATCTGGTTTCTTTTCTAACATCGATACATCATTAGAAAATAACTTAAATGCCCTCGCTTCATCCAATAAACAGCAAATGAAGCAAAAGCAAACAAGTGCAATTCATCGTTTTTTATCTAAGTTTGCGACCATTTTTACCCCTCTTATTCCGGGCTTTATTGCAGCAGGCTTATTACTCGGTTTTGCTACGTTAGCAACTCAAACCCTTTACCCTGGGGGTTTACCGAAGTCGCCTGAACAACAGACATTCGCAGTTCATCTGATCCTGTATATGTCAGTGTTTAGTAAGGGGCTATTTAGCTTTTTAAGCATTCTGATTGGTTATAACGCGCAAAAAGCATTCGGTGGAAGTGGCGTCAATGGTGCTATCATCGCTGCACTATTCGTCCTTGGTTATGACCCAAATGCCACTTCAGGGGTCTTTTCTGGAATGACCAACTTCTTTGGTTGGGATATCGACCCGCGTGGTAGCATTATTGGCGTGTTAATCGCTTGTATTTTCGGTGCATCGGTTGAAAAACAAGTCCGTAAAATCATTCCTTCTAACCTCGATATGATTTTAACATCAACCATCACGTTGCTTATTGTTGGTGCTGCCGCTTATGTTGTCATTATGCCACTAGGAAGCTGGTTATTTAATGGCATGTCATGGCTGTTTATGCACTTAAACGGTAATCCTTTCGGAACGGCAATATTAGCGGGTTTATTCTTGATTGCGGTGATGTTTGGTGTACACCAAGGGTTTGTTCCCGTCTATTTTGCCCTAGTGGATGCACAAGGCTTCAACTCCCTATTCCCTATTTTAGCAATGGCGGGGGCAGGACAAGTCGGTGCAGCATTAGCGCTCTATGCGAAAGCGAAGAAAGGCTCTATCTTACGTAATCAAATTCGTGGCGCTATCATTCCGGGTTTCCTCGGTATCGGCGAACCGCTGATTTATGGTGTCACCTTGCCTCGAGTAAAACCTTTTGTAACGGCTTGCTTGGGGGGTGCTGCGGGTGGTTTCTTCATTGGGCTAATCGCTTGGATGGGGTTACCTGTCGGGCTTAATACCGTATTCGGGCCATCGGGTCTTGTCGCCATTCCGCTAATGACATCAGCCCAAGGCGTATTTGCTGGAATGGCTGTGTATGTTGGTGGTATTGCTGTTGCTTATGTGTGTGGATTTATTTTCACTTACTTATTTGGCAGCAAAAATATCGATTTAACATAAAGCCAATCAATGCAATGGGGGGTTGTCTATCCCCCCTTTTTTATTCGAGCCAAATTAATGGCACACACGCCGCGGTTAATAGCCCCATCACTAAGTTGAAAATAAACCACGCTCTGCGACTTTTTAGAAAATGGCCGATCAACGCTCCGCCCGCCATCCAGATTAGCCCTGCCACAAAATTAACGGTAACCACCGCAATACTCATGATGATAATGGATTGCACAAACAGTTCTCCGGGTAGACTATAGCTCCCCACAGCACCTAACCCCATCATCCATGCTTTAGGATTTAAAAATTGTAACAAACCACCTTGATACCATTTGATATTTTTTGTTGCTGTCGTTTCTGTTTTTAGTGGCGAATAACGAGCCGTAGCGGTTTTCCATGCTAACCACAATAGGTACGTACTACCCGCGATTTTCATCGCCACATGCAAAGCAGGATAAAGCAATAAAAGCGCTGCAACACCGAAAGCGGAGAGGTAAAGTATTGATTGCATGCCTAACATAATCCCTAATAATAAGGGAATACTGCGACGAAACCCATAATTTGCCGTGCTTGATGTTAATAGCATGTTATTAGGGCCAGGTGTTATTGCTGCAATGAATAGAAATGTAAAAAGAGAAAAAACCAGCCCTAGACTCATTTATAATCAATCCTCAAAAATTGAGCATACTTGCATCATAAAAAAATAACAGTATGTTATGTGCCCTACAAGGGAATTACTAAATTAAATTAAGGCTATGTCAGAAAACTTTCGCCCTATTAATTGGGCTAAAAATCCACATCTTCAAACATTATTGCCAAGAATTTTTCGTAGAACGCCGAAAATCAAACCAATTTGGCAACGGCTAGAGCTACCTGATGGCGACTTTATTGATCTTGCATGGAGTGAAGCTCCCGAACAGGCAAGCAAAAAACCTCGTTTAGTCATCTTTCATGGCTTAGAAGGTAACTTTAAAAGCCCCTATGCGCATGGGATGCTTGAAAGTGCCCAAAAGCAGGGATGGCTGGGTGTGATTATGCATTTTCGCGGTTGCAGCGGCGAGCCTAACCGCCAAAAACGGATCTATCACTCTGGCGAAACCAGTGATGCACGTTACTTTTTGCATTGGTTAAAGCAGACTTGGGGGGATGTTCCGACAGCGGCTGTTGGTTATTCTCTTGGTGGCAATATGTTAGCCTGCTATTTAGCAGAAAATGGTGATGACGCCGATATTGATGCAGGTGTTGTTGTTTCCGCACCTTTAATGCTAGAGCCTTGCTCAATCCGTATGGAAAAAGGGTTTTCTCAATTTTACCAACGCTATTTACTTAATGGATTAAAGCGTAACGCAACACGTAAACTCGTTCGCTACCCGGGTTCATTACCGCTTAATTTGCTACAATTAAAGCAGCTAAAACGTATTCGTGAATTTGATGATGTGATCACCGCAAGAATTCATGGTTTTGAGAATGCGACTGACTATTACCAGAAATGCAGTGCATTACCAAGGCTGCCTCGTATTACAAAACCAACATTAATTATTCACGCAAAAGATGACCCTTTTATGGCACCTGAAGTCGTGCCAGATATCTCACGTTTACCTGCTAATATTGAATACCAAATGACAGAGCATGGTGGGCATGTTGGTTTTGTTAGTGGTAGTTTAAGAAAGCCAGAAATGTGGCTAGAGAAACGTATTCCACAGTGGCTAACACCGTATTTGGATAAACAATCATGATTATTCCTTGGAAAGATTTAGCACCTGAAACTTTGGAAAACCTAATTGAAGCTTATGTGCTCCGTGAAGGAACGGATTACGGCGAGCATGAAAAGACGTTACAGCAGAAAGTGGATGATGTGAAACGGCTGTTAGTTTCTGGGGAAATTGTGCTAGTCTGGTCAGAATTGCACGAATCTGTTAATTTTATGCCTAAAAATCAGTTTCGCCCGTAACCCCGTTTCGCTCATGGCTTAAACAGCGTGGACGTAACGCAACACAGGGAGTCCACGATGTCAAAAAAGCACCCCATTATTGCAATTACCGGTTCTAGTGGTGCTGGAACCACCTCAACAAGTCTGGCATTTCGTAAAATATTCCACCAATTAAATATTCAAGCCGCAACCTTAGAAGGTGATAGTTTCCATCGTTATACTCGGCCTGAAATGGACATGGCTATTCGCAAGGCGAGAGAGCAAGGCCGCCATATCAGCTACTTTGGTCCAGAAGCCAATGACTTCGCCTTATTAGAGCAGACACTGTTAGAGTATGGCTTACATGGTAATGGTAAATCGCGTAAGTACCTGCATACCTATGATGAAGCGGTACCGTATGGACTTCAACCCGGTACATTTACGCCATGGGAGTCCCTGCCTGCGAACAGTGATATTCTTTTTTATGAAGGCTTGCATGGCGGGGTGGTGACGCCAGAAAATGATGTTGCACAACATGTTGATTTATTGGTGGGCGTTGTACCAATTGTTAACCTTGAATGGATTCAAAAGTTGATCCGCGATACGACCGAACGCGGCCATTCACGTGAAGCCGTCATGGACTCCGTCGTTCGTTCAATGGGGGATTACATCAACTATATTACGCCGCAATTTTCACGTACGCATATTAATTTCCAACGCGTCCCCACTGTCGACACATCAAACCCATTTTCTGCGAAAGCGATCCCTTCACAAGATGAAAGTTTTATTGTGATCCGTTTTAGGGGGCTAGAACAAATTGACTTCCCATATTTACTGTCCATGTTAAACGGCTCATTTATATCAGCAATGAATACCATTGTTGTTCCTGGCGGTAAATTAGGCTTAGCCATGGAATTAATTATGACACCTCTCGTTGAAAAATTAATAAAGCAGAAACACGATTAAGCGCCGATGATGCTTATTATTATTTAATAAATAAGCATCATGAATTAAAAAAATTATATAATTAATAAATAAATTATTGATTCTGGATTTCAAAACTGTGGGTAACTTTAACCGCTTTTTCTAACATTAAAGAGACTGAGCAATATTTTTCAGCCGAAAGTTGAACTGCACGTTCAACCGCTTTTTCCGTTAAATCCGTTCCAGTTACAATAAAATGTAAGTTGATATGGGTAAAATAACGTGGAGCTTCATCGCGGCGTTGTGAGGTTAATTTAACTTCACAACCTTTTACGTCATGGCGGCCTTTTTGTAGAATAGACACAACATCCACTGAACTACACCCCCCAACCGCCATTAACACCATTTCCATTGGACTTGGAGCTTTATCACCTGAATTGCCATCCATCATAACTTGATGGCCTGATGCTGATTCTCCTAAAAATGAGAGACCTTCAACCCATTTAACTCTTGCTTCCATATTTAATTCCCCTAGGAAAATATTTTCTAAAAGATAACATTGTTGCATAAATACTTTCAATCAAATAGCTGCTTTAAGATGCTGAACCGATAAAAGCAAGACTTTCTCGGTTGAATATGTTACAAACAAAGTTCCACCTGATAGGGTTAAGATCAAAACTCAAGGTTTCAATTGATAATATTATAGTGTTGGTATTAACTTGCTCTATAATGCGAATTAATATGCTAAGCTAGTGACTTTAAAAACCAGCCGTTCTCGTTACAATTAACTGAATGGCTGTATTAACATACAGAGGATAACGCTAATGGTTCTCGGCAAGCCACAAACAGACCCTACTCTTGAATGGTTTTTGTCACACTGCCATATTCATAAATATCCATCCAAGAGCACTCTGATTCATCAGGGTGAAAAAGCAGAAACCCTTTACTATATCGTTAAAGGCTCAGTGGCTGTTTTAATCAAAGATGAAGAAGGCAAAGAAATGATCCTCTCCTATTTAAATCAGGGAGATTTCATTGGTGAACTAGGGTTATTTGAAGAAGGACAAGAACGTTCAGCTTGGGTTAGAGCAAAAAGTGCCTGCGAAGTCGCTGAAATTTCTTACAAAAAATTCCGTCAACTTATTCAGGTCAATCCTGATATTCTTATGCGCCTTTCTGCGCAAATGGCAAGTCGCCTGCAAACCACCTCAGAAAAAGTAGGTAACCTTGCTTTCCTTGATGTGACAGGCCGTATTGCACAAACTCTGCTTAATTTAGCGAAACAGCCCGATGCGATGACGCATCCAGATGGGATGCAAATTAAGATCACTCGCCAAGAAATTGGCCAAATCGTTGGTTGTTCACGCGAAACCGTTGGTCGCATTTTGAAAATGCTAGAAGACCAAAATCTGATCTCCGCACACGGTAAAACGATTGTCGTGTACGGTACTCGTTAACCGATATTAGTCTCACCACTTTGGTAAGACCGCGATTGCATAATGGCTTTATATCTTTGATATAGAGCCATTTTTGCTTCAACATCACCGAAAAACCAGAAAATAGCATTAATATCGTTATTTTATATTATTCATATCTACTAAAAAATAAAATCTAGAATAATTAATATACTATTATTTGAAGGTTTTATTAAAATGAAAATAAGTGAACATCGTCCATCCCTAAAATATATCAACCAAACAATCACGGCTCATGCAGAGATGCTAAAGCGTGGCAATATGACCCCTGAGACAATCTCTGAATCATGCCGGATAAAAAGAAATAATTTAGAGGCAAAATATAAGTTTCTTAACGAAACAAATAGCATTAAGCCAATATCAATCACCTTACCTACACCAGTAAAATTCGATGACAACGCATTTAAAGAGCGACAAGCTAAAATCGATGCGGCAATGAATATCGCCAATATCCTAAAGGAGAGTCGACTCCCTTCTCTGCCCTCATTATCGTTACCATTGAACTATTCATTAAAATCGAAGCATTCAGCAAATACGATTAAAGAGCATGATTGTAATATGAGTGGTAACCAGTCAGCTCATTCGCTAAATATACCTAGACCCACAACGGATCTTCGACAAAAACTTGAGCAGTTGAGATCTAAATGTGAGAGGGTTGCTGCTAATTTAGATGCTAATAGTTATTCTGCTGAATCACTAAAGGTGAATTCAATGATCCACCTGAAAAAATTAGAACTCAATGCAAGCCTTATTGGCACTGACTACTCAGAACTGGATTTAGTATGGTATATGGATAAAAAAGCACAAACTCAATCCGAGAAAGAGGCAATAATTAAAAATTTCACGCCCCCAAAACCAATCGCACATCAAAAAGGAAGCCGAATTCCCCTCAAGATACCGACTATCACTCAGGAATTAGATCAACCTAGAAAAAAACGTTCCATTCATCAGGCTACTGACATTATTTCATCTCATTCTCAGGGCAAGGGGCGAGTGATTATCAATGGGCAGGTAAAAAGAGACCTGAGTGGAATGGCATTATCCCCTTCGACTGCCGATCCGCGCAAAACAAATATCGATAAAATGTCCAAGAAAGAAATTAGCATTAATCATACAAAAAATATCAATACAAAAAGTGCTAGGGCATGTTGACCTTTGCTGTTTATTTTTTAATAAATCATATAGGGAGCCACATGACTGAACATGCTAAGGCAATCATGTTTTCATAATTGCTTGTTAATTTGTGATACCGAGTTGCGACGGCTCGGTATTTCTAAATTTACAGGAAGGCATTTTCAACTACGTGCCAATATTACTTGTCCACAGCTCCTTAATTGAGACAGCGATAATTAGATTTTTAGCCCGAAAAATATAACGCTTGTTGCCGACATCCAGTGTGTGGGCTGGCTGAATCATGCCAATGAAGTTATTTATTGAATAAGTGAAATCAAATCTCAGTAGATAAAATTAACTACTGGTAACGGATTGAACAGTTAAGGATTTTTAAGTCTATAGTCGAGGTGATTGTACTGTAAAAACACAAACAGCTAAAGAACACGCGGTAAAATCAAGACAGTATACCATGGGGTACTTGCGCCCCCGCCCATAGCTGATTATTAGTGGTCAGTGGCAGAATGAGCTCGGGTTTACGGCAGGCAGTCACTTTACCCTCACACACCAAGCCGAGTCGTTGATTATCCGGCTGACTGATAATTTCAATCCTTCTTTATCTGCCATTGCGGCAATATCCACATACAGGCTCTTTTGTCACCCTCATATTCATATCTCGACTAACGGTAATAATCTTCATATGCTTACGAATAGTACCAACTTCAGCATGAGCAGAAGCCATATTTCCATTCGATACATATTTGCTAGGATTTTTTCTACTTTAGTTTCATTCTATCGTTAATTAACGTTGGACGATTTTTATCACCTAAAAAATAATCCGGTCTATTTCCTTGGTTAGTCTCTTTAAATATTTCCCCTGTTTCTTTATTTATTAATTCCGCTTTCACCTTCGGAATAGATGTATGTGTAGTGGCATAGTTAATTTGACCACCTAAATAGAGCTGTTATTATACACAGCATAACTTAACAGGTGACATGTATAACAAAGCAAATTCGACGTAACTTCAGGGCGGAATTTAAACGAGAAGCGGCTCAATCAGTTCACTCGACGGCTGACTAAACTGATCGTTGAAACAACATTAAATATGGAATTGACTGAACACCTTGAGCATGAAAAAATCCCCCTCAATCAGGCTCTAATGATCCTGTGCGTAAAGCCATTTATTTAGCGATTGAATCGGCCTCTAAAAAGTAGAGTATGCCAATTCAAAACAGAAAACAGACAATGAGCCGTTTTATTATTGTATTTGGTGACCGCCTAAACGGTCACCTTTAATGAAAGGCAAATACCCCAAATTATTTATAGGGTCAAAAAGACTCAAAGAGGTATTAACCTCTTTGAGTGTTAAAAATGTATTTATTTCAGAATACGTTCAATCGCTTTTTCTAATTTCAACATACCACTATTAATTTCTTCTTCCGAAATAATTAACGATGGCGTAAAACGTAATACATTAGCGCCAGCATTAAGCATCATTAATCCTTCATTGGCACAAGCTTGTAAAATATCTTTCGAACGATCTTTTAATTCTCCTTTAAGCTCTGCACCAATTAATAGCCCCATACCTCTAATTTCAGCAAAAATATTATATTTCTCATTCAGCTTATTCAAATGAGCAACAAATAATTCACGACGCTTTGTCACACCATCAAGTACCTCTTTTGTATTGATAATATCAAATGCTGCATTACCAACCGCACAGGCTAATGGGTTACCACCATAAGTGGTACCGTGAGTTCCCAACCCCATAGCTTGCGCAATTTCATGGGTTGTTAACATTGCACTGATAGGGAAACCGCCACCTAAAGCCTTAGCTGTAGTCAGAATATCCGGTGTCACGCCGTAGTGCATATAAGAGAATAACTGCCCAGTGCGCCCCATACCACTTTGTACTTCATCAAATACCAGTAATGCATTGTTATCATCACATAGCTTACGCACACCTTGCATAAACTCTTGCGTGGCAGCAGTCACACCACCTTCCCCTTGAACAGGCTCTAATACCACCGCACAAGTATTTTCATCTATCACCGCTTTCACGGCATCGAGATCATTAAATGGCACATGAATAATATCAGCAGGTTTCGGCCCAAAACCATCCGCATATTTCGCTTGGCCTCCAACTGAAACCGTAAAGAAAGTACGTCCGTGGAAAGCTTGTTTGAACGCAATAATTTTGGTTTTATATGGGCTGTGCTTGGTAATGGCATAATGGCGTGCTAACTTAAACGCAGCTTCATTAGCTTCCGCCCCTGAATTGGCGAAGAACACTCGCTCAGCAAACGTCGCATTGATCAGCTTCTGTGCCAATCTTAAGGTTGGCTCATTAGTAAAAATATTACTGACATGCCATAGTTTCTCACTTTGCTCACGAACAGCAGCAACTAATGCAGGATGACAATGGCCTAATGCCAATACCGCGATCCCACCAGCAAAATCGATATATTCTTTACCTTGCTGATCCCAAACTCGGCTACCTTCCCCACGGACAGGAATAAATTCCGCTGGAGAATAAATAGGTAAAATAACCTGATCATAAGTTTGCCGATTTACTGCTTGTGGTTCTTTCATACCCCTCACCTGCCTTATCCAATGCCTAAGTGAAAATATAATCATTAAATATGAATAAAAAATCACAAAAGAGCAATAGCAAAGCGAGTGATGGGGATGAATTTATTTTTTTATAGATACAGTGAGTAACTAATATTTTAAAAAATTATTCAGCAATTCATGGCCTTGTTCACTCAGAATACTTTCTGGGTGAAACTGAACTCCCTCAATTGGCAGAGTTTTATGACGTATTCCCATAATTTCATCTACGTCACCGTTATTCAGTGACCATGCGGAGACATCAAAAGACGCTGGTAATGTTTCTGCGGCAATAACGAGAGAATGATAACGTGTAACTGTTAGTGGCCGATTTAAACCTTTAAATACCCCTTGGTGGTTATGATGAATAGCCGATGTTTTGCCATGCATCACTTCTCTAGCCTTCACAACCGTTGCACCAAAGGCTTGACCGATCGCTTGATGACCAAGACAAATGCCTAAGATAGGGATTTTCCCTGCAAAATATTTAATTGCTTCAAGAGAGATCCCTGCCTCATCAGGCGTACAAGGGCCTGGTGAGATCACTAGGTGTGTAGGCGCTAACAACTCTATCTCTTCGATAGAAATTTCATCATTACGTTTAACGAGTACTTCCGCCCCTAATTCACAGAAGTATTGATATAGGTTATAAGTAAATGAATCGTAATTATCAATAAGTAAAAGCATAGTAGCCTATCCGACTGATTTTTATCATTATATGTTATATTCCCATACACAGTTTTTTGCGCTTAGCAATCAGAACTCTGACTAAAAAATAGCAAAAAATAGTCGGGGGCAGGTATCATAACACAGCCGAAGCAGGAAAATAGCCTATTTAAATCAAGTAATCTGATTTACTGAAGCCAGTTTCCATAGAAAAATCATGGAATTATATTCACATACTGATAACAAGTTATTCTTAATTAATAAGAATAACAACGTTCCATTCTACATCTATTCATACAATTGCAAGACAACCGCTTAGGGCATGGCGTTTCATACCCTAAATCTGTTTATCGTTGAAAAACCCGCTTACCGTTTACAAAGGTTGCTTGTATTTCGCCTGCTGTATCACAGAGCGTTAAATTCGCTTGCTTGTTGGGGGCGATTGATCCCAGACGATCCGCAATACCTAATGCTTTTGCTGGATATAAACTGCCATGTAACCATGCTTGTGCGAATGATATGTCGCAAGCTTGCTGCAATGTTTTCACTCCTTGTTCGAGGGTTAAGGTACTCCCTGCGAGGCTACCACTTTCTGTTCTGACAACCCCCTTTTTCATCTGCACAGTCATTTCACCGAGAGAGTATTCACCATCAGGCATGCCAGTAGCACGCATCGCATCTGTAATCAGTAGTAACCGCTCCCCACAGCAGCGGTAAACCACTTTGATAGCGGCAGGATGTACATGATGACCATCACAGATTAATTCAACCTGACATTGGTCGTTGGTTAAGGCTGCACCGACCATGCCTGGCTCACGATGATGTAGGCCATTCATGCCGTTATAGCAATGAACAACCCCATCCGCACCTTGATTTAGCCCATCCTGAGTCAATGCATAATCCGCACTGGAGTGGCCAAGCATGACACGGATCCCTTGTGATTTTAACCAAGGTATTAGCTCAAGAGAGGTTGGATGCTCGGGTGCGAGAGCTACACATTTTAAACTTCCTTCAGCAAGTGATATCCATTGCTGTAATAGGGCTTTCTCAGGTTGGTGCAATAAGCTTTCTGGGTGAGCTCCTTTATGTTGGGCCGTAAAAAATGGCCCTTCAAGATAACTTCCTAGAATTTCGGCGCCATCTACCCCTTGCTTCTGGCTATCTTTCACTTGAACCAATGCTCGCTCAATATCTTTATGCTGGGCGGTCACTGTTGTTGCTAAAAATGCGCCAACGCCTTTCGATGCTAAGAAACGAGATATATTATTGAGCGATTCATGGGTCGCATCCATCACATCGGCACCAGCACTACCATGAATGTGGGTATCAATAAGTGCAGGCAATAATGTGAATGGCAATAGCTCTTCAGCAGACTTCGTATTCGGGATAACGTGTTGGATACACCCATTATCATTCAATACGACTAAAACATTATCAGCCCACCCAGAAGGCAATAATGCCCTACGAACATATATCTGTTTATCTGATTTCATCATCTTACATCCTATCAGTGCCTCTTGTATGCGTCAGTAAACACGGCTTACATCATACCAGCACTGCCACAAATATTGATTTTACTTTCAACGACTTTACGCATTGCCTCTTTACCTGGTGTAATATATTTACGAGGGTCATTAGCGTCTGGGTGCTCAGCAAAATGCGCTTTGACAGCATCCGCAAAAGCAATTTTTAAATCTGTTGCCACATTCACTTTGCACACACCAAGTGAAATCGCTCGTTTAATCATCTCTTCAGGGATACCAGAAGCACCGTGTAGGACCAAAGGAATATCGACTTGCTGTTTAATCGCCGCTAAACGCTCAAAATCAAGGTGAGGTTCACCATGATATAAGCCATGGGCGGATCCTATCGCGACGGCCAATGAATCAATACCTGTACGCGTGATATACTCTTTCGCCGCCATAGGATCAGTATAGAAGCTATCTTTGCTATCAACGACTAAATCGTCCTCTTGCCCCCCTAATCGCCCTAACTCCGCCTCAACGCTGACATCATAATTTTGGCAATATTTCACGACTCTACTGACGGCTTCGATATTCTGTTCGAAAGCAAAGTGAGAGCCATCAATCATCACAGAACGAATACCGGCACGTACTTTACGGCAAATATCGTCATACTCCTCATGGTGATCAAGATGTAATGCAATCGGTAAGTGATTCACTCGTGCAGCTTCACGACAAATCGATACCATGTATTCCAATCCTGCATAAGTAAACGTGCTCGGTGTTCCTGCTAAAATAACGGGGGATGACATTGCTGCTGCTGTTTCGACAACAACTTGAACAGTTTCAAGGTTATGTACATTAAAAGCGGGAACTGCATAACCATTACGTTGTGCTTTTTTCAACATTTCACGGTTAGAAATTAAATACATATGCTCTCCTTAAATGCCATCATCATGAGCAACAGATTGTTTTTCACGTTGCTGCTCATGCCACAAACTGGTTAAACCCCGATGCCCACACTCCAATGCCATATCGCGGAATTCTGTTACTGACATTCCATCCCTCTCCAGCATCATTTCTGCGACCATTTGCATATTGGTTCCAGTGATAACTTGGTAGTTTTGATTTTCCAAGGCCATCAATGACGCTTGCCGAAATGGTGAGCCACCTAATAAATCTGTTAAAAAAACGACACCATCACCTTGATCACATTGCTGACTTGCCTTTCTTAATGCTTGTTGAAGCGAATCGGTACACATTCCCTCAGGAAAATCTATCGCAACACATTGTTCTTGTGGGCCAATAACCTGTTGTACTGCTTGTAACAGGCCACTCGCAAAACCTCCATGGCCTGTAATGACGACACCTAACATTTGCCATTCCTCTTATAAGAATCCAACTAATTTACCAAGCACGCCAAATACCACGGTGACACCAATTAATTTCACAGGTGAAAAACCTTTTTTCATTAGCCAGTAGACAAGTAACGTAAAGCTTAATGGCAATAAATTTGGCATCAGTTTGTCTAAAACGTCTGTCTGTAAAGCCACTTTTGCTTCACCAGCCGTCATGATTAGTGGTGTAGAAAGATGCACATAAGAGGCAACTAGGGCGCCGATAACCGTCATTCCAACAATAGAAGCGGCATGTGAGATATTTTTGGTATGTGCTTTTAGCATGGCTATCGCTTTTGTTCCCGCGCGATAACCATAATGAGCCAGTCCAAAACGCAATGCGAAATGCACGATATTGAACATAAGCAGAAAAATAATCGGCCCAAATAAACTGCCTTGTAGTGCGAGTGATGCCCCAATACCAGCACAGATGGGCAATAAGGTTAGCCAGAACAACGCATCGCCGATGCCGCCTAGCGGCCCCATTAACGCTATTTTCACTGCACGAATGGTGGAAATCTTCTCCTTGCTACGCTCCATCGCTAGCACTAAACCGGATAAAAATGTCACATCAAATGGATGCACATTGATAAATTCCATGTGCATTTTCATAGAATTAGATAAATCTTCCGGTTTTTTATGAATTTTACGTAACGCTGGGATCAAGGTATAAAGCCAACCGCCAGCTTGCATACGTTCATAGTTAAAAGAAGCTTGTAGTAATAGCGAACGCAGTGCCATAACGTTAATATCACGGTGAGTCAGTGCTGTTGCAGGTTCGCTATCAAGGTAATCATCACGCTCAACCTGACTAGTTGCCATCGCTTGAGCCATTCGTTGCTCCGCTTTTGCTGCCAGAGCTTCATCATTGTCATTAAATGCCATCATTCATCTCCTGAGCAACTTTAGGTGAGCTGCCGTTATCATTGTTGTCATTACGTGTGCGGTTGAAGAAATCAATCAGTGCGATTGCAAACGCGCCAAGTGCGACCGCAATAATGGGCATATTCAGGAAAGTCACTGAAATAAAACCAAGAATAAAATAGGCAACATACGTCTTTTTCATCATGATTTTCATCAGTAGTGAGAAACCAATCGCAGGCATCATGCCACCCGCCACAGCTAAGCCATCCAATAGCCATTGAGGTGCTTTTTGTACCATGGCGCTTGCGGCATCAGCACCAAAGTAGATGGGTAAGAAAGCAACAATAAAGTAGAAAGAAAACAGAATCAGGATCCCAAAATAGTTCACCATCTCAATACCGCGCCAATTGAGCTTTTTCACCATTTCGTCGCATTTATGCATCATGGGTGAATAGAGTGTGAACAGTAATGTGATACAGCCTTGTACCGCGATAGAAAACGGTACAGCAATACCGATAGCAACTTTAGGATCCGCATGTGTCATGATGGCAAATGTCGTGCCAATAATACCGCCAATCACGACATTGGGGGGCTGAGCACCAGCAAGTGGCACCATCCCCATCCAAACCAGCTCTAACGTTCCTCCGACTAATAACCCCGTTTGCACATCACCTAAAATCAATCCAACAATAGGCCCAATAACCACAGGTCGATGGAAGTGTGTCAAACCATTAAATAAATCGACCCCCGCGATCCCAGCAATCAAAGCGATAAGTAGTGCGTCAGTCATCATACTGACCTCCTTAGCTAATTAGCTTAGAGACGGCTTCCCCCGCCTCATCAGGTACACGACGAATTTCACAAGTGATCCCTAATTTTTCTAATTCGCGGAATGCATTAATATCGCTATCATCCACAGAGACCGTTTTATGAATTTGTTTTTTACCTTCGATAAAGTGCATATTGCCAACATTGACAAATTTGATAGGAACTCCACCTTGAACTAGGGTGAGTACATCTTGAGGCGTTTTACAAACGATAAAAATCTTTTGTCGATCCGCAGCCTTATGGATCACATCAATGGTTTTTTGCAGCGTAAAATAGCGAGTTTGTACACCATCGGAAACCACCATATCCATCAAAGATTGAGCAACGGGATCAACGGCGGCTTCATCATTTGCAACAACCACTAAATTAGCACCAAGAGAATTTGTCCAAGTCACGCCAACTTGACCATGGATCAAACGATTATCGATACGAGTCATCAATATATTTGGGGTAGACATACTCACTCCTATTATTATTTTGTTGATTTGTATGGGTATAGCTGAACACCTTTAACAACACGATTCACTTCCCCCGTCGGACAAGGGTTATCCGGTGATAAACCATGATTGAGAGAAGCTTCAAATGACAAAAGCTGTAAAAAGACGAGATAAGGAAATATCAACCAAATATCATTGAGTGGGCTATCAAGCACGACGGCCTGCTCTAAAGGTAAACTACTCAATGCCACAATGTGTTTTGCCCGCTGGTCATGTTTCAGCTCATTGAGCAAATCTATATCATAGTGACGGCAATACTCTTCGGCTGATAACATCACTATTACCAATGTTTCTTTATCAATCATAAATTTAGGGCCATGGCGAACCCCTAATGTTGAATCAAAGCGCGTTGCAACTTTCCCCGATGTGAGCTCTAACATCTTCAGCGCCCCTTCTTCGGCAATCCCCGTAAAACAACTTGAGCCAAGCACAACCATTCGACTAAAACCATTTCCTGTCATGCCTTGGATCATCGGCAACCATTGTGGAATGCCGGTTTCTGCAAGTGTGGCAATCTCTTCAACATAACTACGTGCTTGAGTAAAATCTTGAACACCAAATAGTAATAATGTCGCTAATGTCATACAGCTAAAGCTTGAGGTCATGGCAAAGCTGCTATCATGAGAACCATCGGGCATGATTAAAGAGCAAACATGCTTTTTCCCTTCCGCATAACGTGCCAAAGCGCCATCTGGATTACAGGTCAACATAAGGTGATAAACATCGTCGAGTAGCTCATCTGCCAGCTCTACGACACCAACACTTTCAGGACTGTTACCCGAGCGAGCATAAGAAACTAATAATGTCGGTTTATGTTTATCGAGGTAATGCCAAGGTGTTGGTACAATATCGGTAGATGCATACGCATGTACGTCTAATCCACAATATTCACGTAACCAAGGTGCCATGGCTTTCCCTGCAAAGGCAGACGACCCAGCACCACATAACACAATTTGTAAATCCGGCTTGGCGAGCAGTTCAGATAAAAACGGTTGCCATTGCTCCGATTTAGCCGCTAACTCCCGATATAATTCACGCCATAAGCGGGGCTGATGAGTAATTTCTTGTGCAGTAAACAGAGCGCCGTGCTGCTCTAACCATGATTGTGAATATGACAATATTTCCTTCATGCCACCGCTCCTTTTGACTGTGATTCACATGCCAACGCATATTGAAGTAATACGCTTCGAACCTTATCCATGACCCACGCTTTTGGGTCATTCTCTAAGTCACCGACTTTAACGGCTTCGGCCTGCTCTGGTAGGTATTGGCTCAGCATCGAAATCGGTACTGGGTTTTGCCGTAAATTGTCCAATAATTTCGCCACTGCTTTTTCAACTTCAGGCTCCGCCCAGTAATAGCGAATACGGTCACTTAAGCTATATTGTCTGTCGATGTATTGCTGATGAGCATTCCCTTTGTAATAAGGGCTCCAACGCTCTGGCTGCTCATTCATAATTTGTTCGAGGGTTGCGTGTAAATGGGCAGCATCACGCTCACCATTCCATTCACGATCTAATTTATCGAGTGCAAATAACCCTTCACGTAAAGCAAACGTTAATGCAGGGCCAACTTTTAAGATCGCAAAATGGTCGCGGACTAACTGACGATACGCCTTTAGTGCTTGGTAATCGGTAGAGTGTGCTTCATAAACAAGATGGGGAACTGATTCGATAAATTGGCTAAGTGCTTTCGCTTTTTCAGGTTGATAATGTTCAACATTGTGATGATCAAATTCGACCCCTGGCTGAACAACCAAGGCAATCACTCGGGGCCACACATCGGCTAACCCATGCTCTTGCCATTTATTTTTATGGATAGACAATGTGGTTTTAGCAGCTTCGGGCGATGTTACTTGTAATCCATCCATCGATTCTTTCGCACCGCCCGGCACAGGAACTTCTGTGCCAATAACATAAACAGGGGCTTCACCACCATGATCTTGCCAGCTACGTTCAGCCACTTGGCATAGCCTTGCCGCACGGGAAGCGACAACGTCATCGCTCAAAGGAATAGGGTCATCAGCACAAGACATTGAACAATCAAGGTGAATTTTACGAAAGCCTGCCGCAACATAATCATAAATGAGTGTTTCTGATAGTTGCATCGCCTCATCAGCGCAACGGTTTTGCCATGCATTAGGGCCTAAATGATCGCCGCCTAACCACACTTTTTCACGTGGGAAAGCCAATCGATCGGCGATTTTCCATACCATTTCACGAAAATCGCAAGGAAGCATACCGGTATAGCCACCGAACTGGTTAACTTGGTTAGAAGTGGCTTCAATTAATACTGAAGAGTTACGTTGTTTAGCAAAACGAATCGCACTTTCTAGAACCCAAGGGTGTGCGGAACAGACAGAGTAAACCCCAACGTCCTCGCCAGATTTATGGCGATGGATCAGCTGTAATAGCGGCTGCATAATATCTCCAAATAACTCAGATATGATTAAAAACGTTGCGTTTTTAATTAAGAATTAAAATAGATATGCCTTATTCATCAACAACAATGACTTCTACACCAAATGCCGTTAAAGCTTGGCGATAATGAAGTGGAATGCGGCTATCAGTAATAAGACGATGGATCAGTCTAGCTTCGCGTATTAAACAAAAACTCTTTCGCCCAAATTTAGTGCCATCTGCTACAGCGATAATTTGATGTGCCACATCACACATCACACGGTTGAGATGCGCTTCTCCGCTATTCGGTGTGGTGATCCCAGCTTCAAGATCAAAGCCATCTACCCCAAGAAACAACGTATCAAAACGGTACTGTGATAACTGCTGTTCGGCGGCAGGACCATAAAGGGAATAAGAATTTTTGCGTACGTGTCCACCAAGAACCATAACATCTACGCTGTCGAAACCGGCCAGTTCGTATGCGATATTGAGAGCATTAGTCATCACGACTAAATCACGGTGGTGTTTTAAAAAAGGAACGATTTCTGCTGTTGTTGAGCCTGAATCAATGATGAGAGAATCCCCATCATTCACAAATTCCGCCGCTTTTTTGGCAATACGAGTTTTAATTTCTCGATCCATGCGACCTTTCACTTGTAACGGTCTATCAAAAGCAAATTTATGATTCACCATTGCGCCGCCATAAGAGCGTAAGGCACAACCCTTTTTTTCCAGATAACGTAAATCATTACGAATAGTGACGCTAGAAACATTAAACTGTTTGCTTAAAGCATCGACACGAACACTCCCTTCTTGGCACAACATATCCATGATGCATTCACGTCTTTTTACGGTATCTGTACTCATGTTTATCACTCCGAAAAACATCACCTTGTTATCACGATTGACCATGCTAACAACATATCTGAATTACAGCAGAGTGAGTCAATCGAAAATGTGATCCTTGTTAAAGTTCATTTTTAGAGCAAAAAACCTCAAAAAACCTTTCGATTCCATTCAAATCGAAAGGCACCGCTTTCAATTGATTGACTTATTTTTTCATGCAAATGCCTAGCAAAGGCCAATATTTAAGTTAGTAAATGTATTAACAACGAAACACGAAGAAAAAATGTCAAACAAACCGTTTTCAAACCGCGCGGTGAGCAAGATCACAAAATTGAATTTATGTAAAAATAACTAGCAGGTTGATAAGAAGAAAAGAATGAAAAAAAGAGAAGGGAAAAAGAAAATAAATTCTAATTAATGAGGAAATATACTCTGTGAGTACATCACTACATAAATAGCACTCACAGTGATACAGCCTTATACATGAGAAATAATATAAGTGGGTAAATACTAGCGACCTACCCACTCTATCTATTATGGCTTTTTAATGACTTCCGCAGAAATAATTGATATTGGTTCAACAGGCACATTTTGATATGGACCAACATTCTCTGTTTTTACTTTAGAGATTTTATCCACTACATCCATGCCTTTTACCACTTTACCAAAAACAGCGTAACCAAAATCACGTTGACCGTGATCTAAGAAAGCATTGTCAGCGACATTAATAAAAAACTGGCTGGTCGCACTGTCTTTATTCGCTGTACGTGCCATAGAAATGGTTCCACGTAAATTGCGCAAACCGTTATCTGCTTCATTTTTAATTGGAGCACGAGTCTGCTTTTGCTGAAGATCTTTGTTAAAACCGCCACCCTGGATCATAAAACCAGGAATAACACGGTGAAACGTTGTTCCGTTGTAATAACCTTCATTCACATATTGTAGAAAGTTCTCAGTGGTCACAGGTGCTTTTTTATTATTCAGTTCTAATTCAATATTACCTGCTGAGGTGACTAATTTAACATACGTTTCACCCGCAGCTAATGCTAGAGAAGATGCGCTGATAGCACAGACCGCCAGTAAAGGCACAAAAATTCGTTTTAACATTCAAGATCCCTTTCGCTATAGCTAAATGACTTAATTATACTCGAAATAGTTCGAGGTGCAGCTAAGCGCATAAGCAAATATGTGACTCATGTGAATAGACATAGCCAACAAAGCTGCAACTGGAAGTATGACGAGTACAATTCACCAATTCTAGAGCTAAGCTGAATATATTGCTAAAGATTTACCTTTATTTACGTCAGATAAGCGAGTAATCATCAAAAACTGTCAGATGACGCCCAATATGTACGTAAAATCGTTGTTTCAAAAGCAAACAGCTACTGCTCTATCGCAATTTTGGCTTTGTTTGTCTGCCACCAGTCGCTATAATCCCTCAGCCTCAAAAGGTCAACTCAGGGAGAACAACCTATGACAATCAAAAACCATAACTACCATATGACAAAATTTGTCATCAGTGCACCCGATATCCGTCATCTACCAAAAGATACGGGTATAGAAGTTGCCTTTGCAGGCCGCTCCAATGCAGGTAAATCCAGCGCACTAAACGCGCTTACACAACAAAAAAGCCTTGCTCGCACCAGTAAAACGCCTGGACGGACACAGTTAATTAACCTGTTCGAAGTGGAAGAAGGCATTCGTCTTGTCGACTTACCGGGTTATGGCTATGCCGAAGTGCCGGAAGAGATGAAACGCAAATGGCAAAAAGCGCTTGGTGAATACCTACAAAAAAGGGAGTGTATTAAAGGTCTTGTCGTATTGATGGATATTCGTCATCCACTAAAAGACCTTGATATGCAAATGATTGAATGGTCTATTGCGATGGAAATTCCTGTATTAGTCCTTTTGACTAAGGCAGATAAACTCGCTTCTGGCGCACGCAAAAAACAATTAATGGAAGTCCGCCAAGCACTCTCTCCATTAGGGGGAGACGTCGAAGTCGAATATTTTTCAGCATTGAAAAAAATCGGTATTGATAAATTGCGTCTCAAACTTGATAGCTGGTATAGCACGCCAATTTGATCCATTTCGATCCTTGTGCGTCACTCGGCGCACAACGGCAAGCACGATAACTTTACACAAAGTTTGGATAAAAAAATGCTCCAGTCAAAATTTTGACTGGAGCAGCTAATATTCAGCTAAATCCGATTACGTGAAGTAAAAGGTCTGAAAGATAGAACATCTTACCTCTGTACCCTACGCCTTATACTTTACTTGATTTTTTACGCGAAAAAAAGCTTTTCTGTAATTTTTTTTCAATGCTTACTACGATTCAGCGAATAAAACATCATGATAATAGCCAAAAAACGTATTTTTATTACATATTTATGAGAGCCAAGTCGCATTAATATGTAATGTAAATTTTTTATCTCATTAGGTAATAACGCGTATTTTGTTCAAATAACAGACAGAAATAAGCTTTATCGCATCTATATGGCAACATGCGATAAAGAAAATAAGAAGAGTGTTTTATCGAATCGGCGAATAGGTTGACGCCATTATTGATGACTCAGAGAATAAGCAAGCTCGCCTCTATTGTTTTATATCCGCTGATGACAATACGCTTTCGGGAAGTAATGCTCCGCCATCAACGACAATAGTCTGTCCTGTCATATATCCCGCGGCTTGTGAGGCTAAAAATACCATAGCGGCAGCAATATCTTCTGCTTCCCCTAAACGCCCTAGTGGTACAGCACGAGCAATCCTTTGATTCAATTGCTCATCCCCTAAGTTTTCCATCGCAGGTGTTCGTATCATCCCCGGCTCAACGCCATTCACCGTTATCCCAAAAGGAGCCAACTCCAATGCGGCTGACTTAATAAAACCATTAACCCCCGCTTTAGAGGCGGCATAATGCGCAAGCCCTGGGTAAGCGACTTTAGGACCAGTGACAGATGAGGTGATTAAAATACGCCCTCTTCCCTGCCTTTTCATAATCGGTTGAGCCGCTTGAGCCAAATAAAAAGGCGCCATTAAATTAACACTCAGTGTCTGTTGTAATAAAGCCTCATCAATTTGCATAAATTCTGTTAGCGGAAAATAAGCTGCATTATGGATAACAACATCTAATTGATGATATTCGCGATCTATTTTTGCAACCAAGGCTGTTATTTGTTGCTGCTTTGCACAGTCACAACCTTCCGCCTGAACGTTAAACCCT
The DNA here is from genome assembly GCF_028482435.1 of Providencia sp. PROV119. NCBI lineage: Bacteria > Pseudomonadati > Pseudomonadota > Gammaproteobacteria > Enterobacterales > Morganellaceae > Providencia > Providencia sp. PROV119. The sequence continues at coordinate 81,296 of NZ_JAMPQL010000023.1, read as the reverse complement.
TTTGCTACTAATGAAGCTGCGGCTGCTTGCGCCTTTTGTAACTGCAAATCAGCCATAATCACGCAAGCCCCTAATTGAGCAAAGGCTTCAACAATCGCTAAACCAATACCTTGAGCCCCACCAGTAACTAGCACGACCTGCCCTTGAAATGCAGTTGGAGAAAATAAGCGTTCCATGATTAATCCTTTGGCTCTGAGATAAGTCTGTCGCCATAAAAGATATTACGTTACATGAACGCTATATTGAGGTAAAAAAATGTACTGTGACAATCGTTCTTAGGTAGTAAATGCACATTACGTTCGACAGTAAAATAGTCTCATTTTTTACACTAACTTAATCAAGTTAGCTCATATAGCAAAACATATACATTAAATTAAACTTTTAAATGTGGTTTTTTATATTTACATTTTAATGGCTGAGCTATAATTTAATTAAAACCTCTTTCTTAAATCCCATTTAGACTAAACTGTAAAAAATTAATTAGGAATTAATACTAATGAATAAAATAATTAAATTATTTATTTTAATAATTTCAATAATTATAGGTTATAATTGTAACGCAGAGGATTTATTGCAAGTTTATAAAATAACGAAAGATAACAACCCCACATTAAAAAAAACAGAAAGTGAACGTTATCAAGCCTATAAAAAAATAGATGAAGAGCGTAGCTCATTACTCCCTCAATTAAAATTAAAAGCTAATTCAAACTATAAAAACAATGATGGTACAGATGATAATAAAAATATTAAAAACACCGAATTATCCCTACAAATGACACAATCTATAATTGATATATCTAAGTGGAAATCACTATCTATTCAAGAAAAACATGCAGCTATTTCAGATATTAACTATCAAATAAGCCAGCAAGATCTGCTGTTAGAAACGGCTATCTCTTACTTTAATATATTAAAGTCTATTGATGCCCTCACTTACATAAAAGCCCATAAACTCGCGGTTTATCATCAGTTAGATCAAACCACACAACGCTTTAATGTAGGGCTAACGACCATCACTGACGTACAAAATGCGAGAGCTAACTATGACAGTATCATTGCTCAAGAGGTTCTAGGTTACAACGAATTGAAGAATTCAGTTGAGGTATTAAGAAAAATCAGTGGAGTACGATATACTCAATTAGCAAAACTCAATATTAATAAGTTACAACTCACCAAACCAGATAATATCACATTTCTACTTGAAAATGCGCGAATTAAAAACCTGAGCTTATTAAAAGCTCGCCTGTCACAAGAAATATCAAATGATAAAATATCCCTCGCCAAAAGCGGGCATTTACCTATAGTCACTTTAGATGCTTCTACAGCCATCAATAACACTCGGCTAGATAAGAATAGTATCGAAAGCCAGCATAAAATAAATAACCATTCAGGGAAAAACAATGCAGCCCTCTCGTTAAATTTACCAATCTATCAAGGAAATACGGTTAATTCTCAAGTTAAGCAAGCTCAGTATGGTTTTGAGGCTGCAACAGAGCAACTTGAAAGTGATAATCGAAACGTCATCCAGCAAGTTAACTCTTCATACAATAATCTATTGTCGTCAATAAGTAGTATTAATGCCTATAAGCAACTAATCATTTCAACACAAAGCTCATTAGATGCCACAGAAGCGGGTTATCAAGTAGGAACACGCACTATTGTCGATGTACTATCTGCAACTGCCGCCCTCTATCAGTCGAAAAAAAATTTATCGAATGCCCAATATGATTATTTAATCAACCAATTAAAAATGGAATATTTACAAGGTTCCTTAAACGAAAATAGCATTCAGCGTATCAATAAAATGCTAGGCAATGAAATATCAATTTATGAACCAACAATGCAATAATTAGCATTCGAATTATTTAATATTAAATAATTTATTTTAATTAAAACTTAATAAATTTCATTTTTATCACTCATCATTTTCTATGCCATTATTGATTTTAAAGTAAAAATGAGCTCAAGGAAATAAACAGTGAAAGTAAATGAAATGTATTGCATTAAAAATGGAGAAGCGTTAATCATTTCTCCTTCACCACAAAAAAGGAAAATAACCATTCCAAAATTGATGGCATCGAGTAGAGGGCAAAAAACAAAAGCCCATCACCGTCTAGATATCAATGGAAAGCAAGTTGCAATTGCTGAAGTTGATACACGTTATAATCAATATGGAGTTACTTTAATCAGTATATCATCTTGGTCTGGAATTATTGAGCCTAATACCCAAATGAAAATCATGGCTAGTGAAAGAACATCCAAATATTCATCTGTACTTAGTTATGTATTAGTATTAATAGAATAATATATAATTTCACAATAGATAATATGACTAAATAAAACTGAGTCGAATTAAGCATTATCCGACTCAGTTCAGACTCTAACTAGTGGGCTTCATCCCAGTTATCACCAATACCGACATCAACCTTCAACGGTACATCAAGTTGCATACTTTGTTCCATCAACTCACGTATTTTGGTGGTCACACTATCAAGCTCTGACTCTTTGACTTCGAAAACTAATTCATCATGCACCTGCATTAGCATGTCTGCATGCGGTTTTTCGGCCTGTAACCAAGCATCCACCGCGATCATCGCTTTCTTGATAATATCTGCTGCCGTACCTTGCATCGGTGCGTTAATAGCCTCACGCTCAGCCGCTTTACGACGCATTCCATTACTTGACTTAATGTCGGCAAGATACAAGCGACGCCCTTCTAACGTTTCAACATACCCCTGCTCAGCCGCTTGATGGCGCGTATTTTCCATATAGCGCAGCACGCCTGGATAACGTTCAAAATAGAGGTCCATATAACGCTGAGCTTCACCACGAGGAATGCCTAACTGTCGAGCAAGACCAAATGCGCTCATACCATAAATCAAACCGAAGTTAATCGCTTTTGCACTACGACGCTGATCACTTGTCACTTCATCCAGTGGTACACCAAATACCTCTGCTGCCGTTGCACGGTGAATATCTTTGCCTTCAGCAAACGCCGTTAATAGCCCTTTATCTTGCGATAGATGCGCCATAATACGTAATTCGATTTGCGAATAGTCCGCGGCCACTACTTTGTAGCCTTTGCGTGCAATAAATGCTTGGCGGATACGGCGACCTTCTTCCGTCCTAACCGGAATATTTTGTAAATTGGGGTCTCGAGATGATAAGCGCCCTGTCGCTGTCACTGCTTGATGATACGAGGTGTGTACCCGTTGAGTTTTCGGGCTGATCATCAACGGCAACTTGTCGGTATAGGTTGATTTCAGTTTTGCGAGACTACGGTGCTCAAGCAAGAGTTTAGGTAGGGCGTGATTTAGAGCCAACTCCTCAAGCACTTCTTCGTTGGTAGACGGTGCACCACTCGGTGTTTTTTTCACTACAGGCAGTTGTAGCTTTTCAAACAGAATCGTTTGTAATTGTTTGGTTGAAGCAAGATTGAACTCTTCACCCGCAAGCTCAAATGCCTCTTTCTCCAATTCTGCCAAACGCGCAGTAATCTCTTTCGATTGGGCCGCTAGTACCGCAGCATCGATTAATACCCCTTTACGCTCCATTCTGACAAGAACAGGCACTAATGGCATTTCAATTTCACGAAAAACGTGATTCAGTTTAGGCTCAGCCTCTAATTGAGGATACAGTGCTTGATGAAGCAATAACGTCACATCGGCATCTTCTGCCGCGTAATTGGCTGCCTGCTCAAGCGCTATTTGATTGAATGTCAGCTGCTTTTTCCCCTTCCCTGCAATCTCTTCAAAAGAGACCGTTTTATGGTTAAGGTGCCGTTCAGCTAGGCTATCCATATCATGGCGCCCCATACCCGCTACGCTATTTAGCACATAGGATTCCAGCATGGTATCAAATGCAATACCTTTCAGTTCAATATCGTAGTTGAGTAAAACCTCAGCGTCATATTTTAAGTTCTGACCTATTTTGAGTATTTTATCATTTTCCAATATCGGCTTCATGGCAGCCAACACATCATTTAATGGGAGTTGCACTGGTGCATCAAGATAATCATGACCTAATGGCAAATAGGCCGCATAGCCGGGTTCAATGGCAAATGACATCCCAACTAAACGCGCTTCTTGTGTATCCAAACTGTCCGTTTCAGTATCAAAGGCAAAGATTGAGGCTGACGTGAGTTTTTCTATCCAGCGGTCTAAATCCGCTTTTTCCAAAATAGTTTGATAGTTTTCCGCACTCAACGTCGGTGCTGCCATGACGGCTTCAATTTTCTTTTCTGTTTTACTTGCCGCTGGCGCACTACTTTTACCACTTTTACCATCCATCCACGTGCCATTCTCAACATCCGCTAACCAGCGTTTAAACTCATAACGGCTAAACAACTGGTAAAGTTTGTCTGTGTCTGGCTCGGAGATCGCAAGTTCTTCGCAGCTTTTTTCTAGCTCCACATCGGTTTTGATGGTCGCTAATTGGTATGAAAGGAAAGCAACCTCGCGATTCTCTTCCATTTTCGGGGCTAATGTTTTCGAGCCTCTAAAGCCAAGTGGGGCGATTTTATCTAAAGAGTCGTAAATCTCTTTTAAACTGCCAATGCCTTGCAGCAAAGCAAGTGCCGTTTTTTCGCCCACACCGGGAACGCCTGGAATATTATCGGAAGAGTCGCCCATCAATGCGAGGAAGTCGATGATCAGCTCTGGCGGAACCCCATATTTATCCTCAACTTCTTGAGGGCCTAAAATGGTATTGGTCATGGTATTGATCAAGGTGATATTAGGCTCAACCAATTGAGCCATATCTTTATCGCCTGTGCTGATCAAGACAGGGATCCCTTTTTGACTCGCTTGCCTCGCAAGAGTACCAATGACATCGTCCGCTTCAACACCGGAAACCACCAGCAACGGTAGTCCCATCGCTTCGACCATTTCATGCAATGGCGCTATTTGCTCACGCAAATCATCTGGCATCGGTGGGCGGTGTGATTTATAACTCTCAAACAGCTCATCACGGAATGTTTTTCCTTTGGCATCAAAGACGACGGCCACATGACTTGGCTTATATTGCATAATCAAGCTACGCAACATATTGAGCACACCATACATGGCTCCTGTCGGTTCGCCCGCACTGTTAGTCAGTGGTGGGAATGCATGATAAGCACGGTACAGGTAAGATGAACCATCTACCAATATAAGGGGATTTTCTGCTATCTGAGCCATAATCTGTCATCATCTTTTTGTCAGGAATGAATAATAATAGGATGCCACAATGTGCGCTTAGATACACGTCGAGTTTCAACTTCATCAACAATCCTCCCCCTACTCAATTAAATAAATTAAATCGTCATTTTACTCCTTCGCTACCCTATTTTGACCGATATAACCTGTGGATAACTCTGTGAGCAAAATAATGTTATGCCTTAGATTCAATGACTAAGAAAAGATCAAGGGGTTAAACAAGAAAATAAAATCAATGAGTTAGACGAAAATCGCTTGATCTAGCTCAAAAAAAGGATTTTAAACGTATTGTGGATATTGATTACGGAACGTGAATAATTATGAATGTGGCGGCGAGTCACGCCGCCACAAGGAGAGATTATTTTTTGTCGAGCAGATAGTTCACAACTTTAGAAAACTCTTGCCCATAATCTTCGGCTTTATCGACCGCAATGCCATCATTACGGATTTGGTATTTACCATCAACAAACATCGCTGGCACACCACGTAGTTTTAGATCTTGCGCTGCGTTTTGTTGTTTAGCGACTAAAGATTTTACAACGAAGCTGTTTAGTGCAGCATCATACTCTTCACCACTCACACCTGCTTTAATAAAGGCGTTACGGATATCGTCTACCGTACGAATAGATTGTGTTTTTTGAATACCTTCAAACAGAATTGGCGTCACTTTATCTTCAACTTTTAGAACGATTGCCACTGCCCAAGATTGGGTGAGGTTTTTCCCTAATGGGCCTAAGAAATCAACGTGGTAACGTTCCATTTTGACGCCTTCAGGTAAGTTTTTCTCTACCGTTTGTGGCACTTTATACACATTTTCAAACTGATAGCAGTGAGGGCAATAGAAAGAGAAGAACTCTAAAACTTGTGGTAAGTTTTGTACTGGTTGTTTTAAAGCAACGTACTCTTTCCCTTCTGAATAGTTTGCGGCCGCTGCCCCAAATGACATGGCAATACCAATTAAAGCCAACATGATTTTTTTCATATACTACGTTCTCCAAAAAATACCACTTATTTATTAAAATTGAGGGTTTAACTGCAAAGGGGCTTCCTGCAATCGTTCAATTTGCTGAGCAAATTCGACGGATTGTTTTTGCCAAAAATCATCATCCTGCAACCATGAAAATGCTCTTGGAAAAGCGGGATCTTGCCAGCGGCGAATAATCCATCCTAAGTAATGAACCATTCTCATGGCTCTCAGTGGCTCGATTAATTTGAGCTCTTTTACATCAAAGTCACAAAACTCATTATAGGCTTCTAACAGCGTATCTAGTTGGACTAATTGATCCTGACGCGAGCCATTTAATAGCATCCACAAATCTTGTACCGCTGGGCCATTACGCGCATCATCAAAGTCCACCAGCCAAGCCTCATCACGCCACAAAATATTACCGGGATGGCAATCCCCCTGTAAACGTATTGGTGATGAGATAGTTGGCCAATACTGCTTCACTTGCGTAATCAATCTATCGAGTGATTCAATAATGGAGGCCTGCCACCTTGGAGCGATCAATTCACTTTGTACGATAATTTGGCGAGGTTGCTCAAGATACTCAGCAACACCCAGTGTTGGGCGAAAAACAAACGTTTCTTTCTTACCAATTTGGTGAATACGGCCTAATAAGCGCCCGACGTCTTCAAGCTGAAATAAATTATCGGTTTCATACTGGCGACCACCAATACTTGGAAAAACAGCAAAGATGAAACCACCAAATTCCAGCACGGTTTGCCCTGCAAACTCCAGTGGCGCAGCCACAGATAAACCCGCATCTTGTAATTCTAATGTGAAATCATGCTCTTCTTGAATTTGTGACCGGCTCCAACGCTCGGGGCGATAGAATTTCACGACAAAGCGTTTTCGGTTTTCATCCTGAAACTGATAAACCCGATTCTCATAGCTATTTAGCTCTGTTAATCCTGATTCAGGGTAAATGCCCGCTTCCATCAACGCATCAAGGATCAAATCAGGGGAAATCCCACTAAAGTGAAAATGAGAGTGTTCGATATTATTCATCTCTGATTAATCTTTTATGATGCCGCGAGCGCGCAATAACGCGGTTTTAAAGTCTTCTTCATAATCTTTTTTCAAGCCCGGTATCGCTTCATCACTGCTTTTTCCACGCATTTTCAGGTGATATATCAACACATCATCTGTTAGCTCAGACAATGGTCCTTTAAAACCTGCCTCATCGGCCAGCTTTTGTAGTAATTCCACTAAGTTTAAGTCTGAGTTGTCTTTCCATACAGGATGCAGCAGCTCAATAACTTCATTTAAGCGATGGCATTTCATGTTTATTCCTTCATCACGAATATTCGGGCTAAATTAATTGCTATCATACAAGAGAAAAAGCGAATTGATGTCAATCTAAGTAAAGTTTAACTTTAATTCGCATGAACATTCGTTGATTTTATAGGAAAATAGAATAAATTTTGGCAAATACTATAACGAAATTTATTTTCGAACATGTTGAAACCTTTTATTGAAGATAGTCAGGAAAATTGAATATGTTAGATACGCAGTCGATTACGGGTGTCATACTCGCAGGCGGTTTAGGTCGGCGTATGGGAGGCGAAGATAAAGGCTTGGTACCTTTACTCGGTAAGCCACTGTATCAACATATTATTGAACGTCTAATCCCACAGGTAGGCACGCTGATTATCAATGCTAATCGCAACCAAGAGCGCTACCAACAAAGTGGATTTACCGTCATCTCTGACCTCAATCATGATTTTGCAGGGCCACTAGCAGGCATGCAAGCAGGGTTACATCATGCAGCCACAGAGTGGGTACTGTTTGTGCCTTGTGATGTACCTGCTTTTCCACTCACGCTTGCAGCAACCATGTTTCAACACAAAGGTGATAGCTTGGCTTGTTATGCCAATGATACTGAACGTGACCACCCAACTTTTGCCTTACTCCATCGTTCATTAGCCCCCTCATTGGATGAGTACCTTGCAAAAGGAGAGCGCAAATTAATGTTTTTTATGCGGGAAATAGCAGCGAAATGTGTGATTTTCCCTCCACAATTAGGCTCTTTTGCTAATTTAAATACCCCTGAAGATAGCCTCAACTGGGAGCAACAACAAAAATAATCATGAAACAAAAATCTCTACCTCTACTCGGCATCACCGCCTATAGTGGCACTGGCAAAACCACACTATTAAAAAAAGTGATCCCATTATTACGGCAACGCAATGTTCGCGTCGGTTTAGTCAAACATACACATCACGATATGGATGTCGATAAACCCGGCAAGGACAGTTATGAATTACGTAAAGCGGGCGCTGATCAAACACTTGTCGCCAGCCAAAAGCGCTGGGCGCTGATGACCGAAACCCCAGCTCAGGATGACGAATTAGACCTGCATTATTTGGCGAGCCGTTTTGATCCTAGCTCCCTCGATCTGATTTTAGTCGAAGGGTTTAAGCATGAGACGATCGATAAGATCGCGCTGTTTAGATCGGAAGTGGGTAAACCATTAGATGGCTTAATTGACCAACATGTGATCGCCGTCGCCAGCAATCAAATTATTGATACCACCTTGCCACAATTAGATATCAATAACCCAGAACAAATCGCTGATTATATTGTGTCTTGGTGGCAAAAAAGCCAATAGCCCCCTGCCGCTGGATTTTGGGTGCATTAAAAGCAGGGAATCAATATGTTAAAAATGGAAACAGTGCGACTCAATAGTATAGCGGGAGCTATTAGGCATGACACAACGGGATTTAGCCAATAAGTAGAGGCACGGTAAATACGATCCATAAAATAGTATCAGCATAGCCCCTACGCTCAGGTATTTCACTGGCAATGATTTAAATGGATTCGTCGGAGTTTAGTTATTTGGAGTGAAATGTCTGAGGCTGAACGGATAACGTTCAGCCTTTTTAACGTGTTGTGACGGTGACTCTTAGCGCATTGTCACAAATTCTTCTGCCGCTGTTGGGTGGATAGCCACAGTATTATCGAAATCTTTCTTCGTTGCCCCCATCTTCAGTGCAACGGCAAAGCCTTGTAAGATTTCATCCATACCAAAGCCAATACCATGAATACCAACAATTTTCTCATCCGTTCCCACACACACCAATTTCATACGGCATGGCTGACGATGAGAAGTGACCGCGGTATACATCGCTGTAAATGAAGATTTATAACATTTAACCTGATCCGCCCCGTATTTTTCGATTGCTTCAGGCTCCGTCAAACCAACGGTACCAATAGGTGGATGGCTAAACACAACGGTTGGAATATTACTGTAATCTAAGTGTTCATCTGGCTTATTATTAAATAAACGTTCAGATAGACGACGACCCGCAGCAACCGCAACTGGTGTTAACTCAACAGCCCCCGTGTTATCACCTACCGCATACACACCCGCGACGTTGGTGTTTTGGTATTTATCGACTTTGATATAACCTTTTTCATTCAGCTCAACACCCGCTGCTTCAATATTCAGGTTATCAGTCATTGGTTCACGGCCAATCGCCCAAATCAATGCGTCGACAGTTTGTTCTTTGCCATTTTCCAATTTCAGCGTCAAAGAACCATCGGCATTTTTGACGACCTCTTTTGGTACAGATTCTGTATGCAGAGTTGGACCTTCGGTATTCATCACCTCAACCAAAGTTTCAACAATCAGAGGGTCAAACGAACGTAGCGGAGCATGTTTACGGACAAATAGATGAGCCTCACTGCCTAGGCCATTTAAGACACCCGCCAATTCAACCGCAATATAACCAGCACCAACAACCGCAACACGTTTTGGTAAATCTTCAAGCTCAAAGAAGCCGTCCGATGTCATGCCATATTCTGCACCAGGAATGGCAGGGATCACTGGACGGCCACCTGTTGCAATTAAAATATGATCAGCGGTATAAATTTCACCATCGACTTCAACAGTATGCGCATCGACAAAACGAGCAAACCCCTTGATCACATCGACCTTGTTATTACCTAATACACGGTCATAAGATTGATGGATACGATCAATATAAGCAGTACGACTTGCAATTAAGGTTTTCCAATCAAAACGGTTAATTGTGGTATCAAAACCATAGTCAGGGCCATAAGCACGGATCGCCTCAGAGATTTGTGCGGCATGCCACATCACTTTCTTCGGTACACATCCCACGTTCACACAGGTTCCACCTAACGCTTTCGCTTCAATTAGGGCACACTTTTGTCCATACATTGCCGCTCGGTTCATAGAAGCAATACCGCCACTTCCGCCACCAATCGCAATATAGTCGTAATGTTTGCTCATAACTTGGTTATTCCCATTTTTGATTAATTAAAAAGCTAATACTTACTATTATGCTATTTATCAATTTGATCACAATAGCAATAAAAGATAGGTATCTCCTCTTAATGAAATAGAGGCTGCCTATTCAGGCACAATCCACTCGACTAAGGTATGCCCTGTTCCTTCTGGAACGAGGGTTTTGTGTAGCCAAGGGAGCACTTTTTGCATCTGCTGCTCTAATTTCCATGGTGGATTGATCACAATCATACCTGATGCCGTCATGCCTCGTTGATCGCTATCAGGACGTACAGCTAATTCAATTTGCAATATTTTACGGATCCCAGTCGCTTCCAATTGACTGATCATGCGCTTAATTTGTTGTCTCAATACAACAGGATACCAGATCGCATACGTTCCCGTCGCAAAGCGTTTATAGCCTTCGACGATCCCCTTCACGACAGCTTCATAATCAGATTTCAGCTCATAAGGCGGATCAATCAACATAAAACCGCGACGGCTTGGTGGCGGTAATTTCGCTTTCAGTTGTTGATAACCATCGTCTTTGGACACCTGAGCACGGTTATCGCGAGAAAATTCTGCACGCAATAGCGGGTAATCAGTAGGATGCAACTCAGTGAGCACCAATTTGTCTTGCTCACGCAATAAGTGCTTCGCTAATAGCGGCGAACCAGGGTAATAACGTAACCGCCCATTTTCATTCATGCGACGGACAATATTCATATAAGGAAGCAATTCCTCTGGTAAGTCCGGCTGTTCCCAAATGCGCGCAATCCCTTGTAGATATTCACCTGTTTTTTCTGCATGCTCACTGGTTAACTGATAGCGACCAGCCCCCGAGTGCGTATCCACATACAGGAAAGGTTTTTCTTTCTCTTTAAGAGATTCAATAATAAGGCTTTGAACAGTGTGTTTTAACACATCTGCATGGTTGCCTGCATGAAAACTATGGCGGTAACTTAACATGACACTTTTCTTTCCTGAGGAAATTCAACACTAGCCAAATATGACTATTATCAAATAGATTCTTTAAAGACAGCCTGTAAAATAAAACATAGACCGAATGATTTGTTCTGATTCTGAACCATTATAGCCAAATTTCGTTAAAATTAGCACTATTCCTAATTTGACAAAACGGCATGACTTCAACATGATAAAAAGCTATCCTAAACAAAATTAAAATATAATTAAGGACAAAAAAATGCATAAATCACTCATGACAACGATAACAGCGGTTTTACTTTTAGCAGGGACTTCGGCAACGGCAGGAAATAAACAAAATGGCTGTGAAATTAAAAAGCAGAAAATTGAAACTCAAATAAAATACGCCAAAAAACACGGTAACACTTACCGTGTTGCAGGTTTGCAAAGGGCTCTTGATAACGTTAATACCTATTGCACGCCGACATCGCTTTACCGTGACAGCCAAAAAAATGTGGCTGAAAAACGAGAAAAAGTACAAGAAAGAGAAGCTGAATTATTGGAAGCAAAACAAAAAGGAAATAGCGATAAAATCGCAAAGCGCGAACGTAAGCTAAAAGAGGCTCAAGAAGAGCTAAAAGAAGCACAAGCGGAGTTAGAGCTCTATAAAACAGGCCTATAAATTCTTCGTAACCTTCTATTTTTCCGACCAAATTCAGTCCTCATTTGCAATGAAATAACCGACCTTAAAGCCTATTTTGTAGATAAAAATGGGCTTTAAGGTGAAGAATTTTGCAAATTTACGCTATAGTATGGTGAAAATTAAGTAAAATTAGATACGGAGTCAAAGGGGAACGAATGTCGAATATGCATGAAGAAGAGCAAAAAGACGCCAGTAAATTAAAATCAAAGCTCAATAAAAGCATCGATAACAGTAAAAAAGCACTGACATTTTCTATGCGAGTAGTGAATTTTATTTGTGCAATTCCTTTTATTGCACACCTTATTCGTACTGCTCAACGATTCACTGATCGTATGGGGAACCAGTTCGGTGCTGCGATTACCTATTTTTCGTTTCTTTCTTTAATCCCTGTATTAATGTTTACCTTTGCAGCAGCGGGTTTTGTATTAGCCAGTAACCCAGAATTACTTGAACGGCTAGTTCGCGGTATTTCTGCCAGCATCAGTGACCCGACATTAGCCAATACATTAGAAAGAACCATTGATACCGCAATCCGCCAGCGGACTACCGTTGGTTTAACCGGTTTGGCATTAGCCGTTTACTCGGGCGTAAACTGGGTTAACAACTTACGATTAGCCATTTTGGCGCAATCACGCCCTGTTTGGGAGCGCAATGAAGATGAACATGAAAAAATTTATTTCCGCTATTTGCGCGATTTTCTATCCTTAATTGGCCTACTTATCGCCTTGATCGTAACAATTACGCTCACCTCTGTCGCAGGCTCCGCTCAAGCAACCATTGTTAGAACGCTTGGCCTAGATAATATCGAATGGTTAAAACCGGCTTGGACTCTGATTGGTCTGACGATTTCAATTATCGCTAACTTCTTGCTGTTCTTATGGATTTTCTGGATTTTACCGCGTATGCAGCACCGCCGCTCTTCCTTATTGAAAGGCACTCTACTCGCGGCTATTGGCTTTGAAGTGATTAAATCAATCATGACTTGGATTTTACCAAACTTAGCCTCATCCCCTTCTGGCGCGGCTTTCGGTTCGGTGCTGGGCTTAATGGCCTTCTTCTACTTCTTTGCTAGATTGACTCTATTTTGTGCTGCGTGGATCGCAACGGATGAGCCAAAGAACGCAAAAGAGAACGAAATTCTCACTTCTTAACGCATTGACAGGGTGGCAAAAGATCCATCATTTGCCACCCTTCAAAATTTCTCACATGTTACAACTTTACACATTATTTCGTCATTTCTGATACAAGCGTCTCTACCAATACGCTCGCTGGCATCTCTCGCGCTTTCAACGCATTTTGGCCCGCCCAATGTGCGGCAAAATCATCACTCCCCATTTTACTTGCTGCTGCATGCAACTGTTTTCCAAGATCATACGCTATCGGGTAATCCGGTATAGCAGGACAATCATCCGCTTGTGTCATACGAATAAATTGGTTCACAATCCCTCTTGCGGGTCGACCAGAGATAGCCGCTGTTAATGCCGTGTCCGCTGCATTTTGGCTTTTCAGCTTATGACGGTAACCTTCATTTGCTGCTGATTCAGGGCACAAAATAAACGCTGTACCAAGTTGAGCCGCCACGGCTCCTTGCTCTAAAGCTGTTTTAATTTCTTGCCCATCCATCAAGCCGCCCGCAGCAATAATCGGTAATTGGCTATTTTTCACTAGTAATTCAACCAAGTGGAATGTTGTTATCGCTTCATCTTCGGCATTAACATCAAACATTCCTCGGTGCCCACCCGCTTCAATGCCTTGAGCGATAATGGCATCAATACCTGCCTGCTCGATCAACTGAGCCTCTCGTAAGCAAGTTGCCGTCGCCATTGTATAGATCCCTTGGGCTTTTAACTGATCAATCACCTGTTTATCCGGAATATTAAAATGGAAACTGACAACTGCTGGCCTCATTTCTAGCAGTAGTGCCAACATGTGAGGATCATCTAAGAATGATGTGTAAACTTGGTTTAATTGCTGAGGTGGCAATACGTTAAACTGAGCTAATTGTTGGGCAAAGTAATGAATCCATGCTTGTTCAATCTCACGATTACGTACGGGGGTAGAATGGCAGAACACATTCACATTAAAAGGTTTGTCTGTTAAAGCATTAGTTTTCTCAATCAATGCTTTAGCTTGAGGTACAGAGCTAGCCCCAAGCCCTAATGAGCCTAGCCCCCCTGCCTCAGAAACTGCCGCAGCCAACTCAGGTGTTGAAACGCCCGCCATAGGGGCTTGAATGATTGGGTAACGTAAGCCCAAACGTTGGAGAAATACTTCAGAATGCTCCATTATCTTTCCTTTATCATCAAGTAGGGTTACACTTATTATTCTGTTATTAAGAATAAATATAGCATCATATTCACGAAAAAAGAAAATGAACTCTGAATCCCTAAAAATATTTTGCATGGTCGCAGAAGAACTCAGTATCACACGCGCAGCAATGCGCCTCGGTAGGGTTCCCTCAAATATTACAACGCGTATTCAACAGCTTGAGTCCGATCTGGGAGAGCCGCTGTTTATTCGTCAAGGTAAGCAGATGCAATTGTCAGAAGCCGGCACACGCTTCCTACAATACGCCTATCGTTTACTGGCGTTAGAGCAAGAAGCCCGCCATGTCACGAGTTTAGGCAGAGAAGGAGGACAACTAAGAATAGGTAGCATGGAGAGCACGGCGGCCTGCCGGTTACCTCAACCTTTGGCAGCCTACCACCAACAGCACCCAACAACCCAATTGTCATTATTAACCGGAACCTCACAAGCCCTAATTGAGCAAGTACGTCGTGAACAGTTAGATTGTGCTTTTGTGGCTCTTCCCCAAGATTTGTATGATATTAACCAACTCTGTGATATGGGCATTCAGTCACAAGTCGTTTGGCAGGAGCAGCTAGTCTTATTGCTTCCCGAGCAAGATAAATTAGCAAAGACCGCCTCAGATATTCAAACACGCTCACTTGCTACCTTCGCCCAAGGATGCAGCTACCGCTATATTGCTGAGCAGTGGCTAAATATCCCAAATCAACGAGATTGGCATATTCAGCAACTTAGCTCCTATCATGCGATGGTCGCATGCGTCAGTGCAGGAAGCAGTATCGCGCTACTACCGGCTCAATTATTTCATTCTATGGGGGATGCTTCCTCATTGTTAGCCTCGCTCCCCGTCACAACATGTGATACCTATTTGATTTATCGTACTGGATACCAAGTGCCTGCTTTTACGGCTTTTAAGACATTAATTTTATCGCGTGAGGTTAATTAAAAATTCACCGCCTTTCTGGACACATGGCAAGCTGATTATTCAAGTATGTTATAAGTGAATATGAGCACTCACTCTATCTCTAAAGACCAAATGAGTTGGGAGAAAAATGATAACTACACAATATATTCAGCAGTTAGAAGACTTACCTTGCGGCGTTGTGCTTTACTATCACAACCAAAAAAAGGCGAGTATCAGTACATTTTGTGCTAGAGGAAGCGATCTGGCAGGTCGGCCATTGACAGTTGATACCCCATTACGCATTGCCAGTAACACAAAAACGTTTACCGCAGCAGCCATACTTAGGTTAGTTGAAATGGGGAAATTATCGTTAGATGATGCCATTTCACAACATATCACACCTGAATTTAACCAATTACTGTGTGACAGCTATGCCACCGATCATATCGCTATCCGTCATCTACTCAGCCATAGTAGCGGGCTTTTTGATCATGCAGATGATCACTACCTCAAGCGCGTACTTGCGAAACCGACACACCAGTGGACTCGGTTAGAGCAAATACAACTCTATGTGCGTAAAAAATTCCCCGTTGTCGCACCTTCAGACACATTTATTTATTCAGATACAGGTTACATACTGTTAGGCGATATCATTGAACGTGTTACGGGCCAATCGTTAGGCCACGCCGTTAGGGGGTTATTAAAACTCAATAAAATTGGATTAGATACCGCTTATTGGGAGTATTTAGAGCAACCTACGACAGATGCACCTCGTGCACGCCAATACCTAAAAGAGATAGAAGGTACACATATTCATGCTTCGATGGATGTGTATGGCGGGGGTGGTTTAATTACCTCATCTCAACAAATGGCTCGATTCCTTGAAGCCTTATTTAATGGCGAAATCTTTGAGAAACCAGAGACTCTACAGACAATGCTGAGTGTGGGTCACCATGTGGGCGCTCAAGAGTACCGATTAGGGTTGATGGCAAGTGTCGTAAATGGCATGACGCTATATTCACACCTTGGTTTTTGGGGATCTGCCGCCTATTACTCACCGGAAACCCAGACAAGTGCAGCCGGCTTTGTCGATGACAGGGATTCCCGAGAAACCTTAATTCGGGTGATTGAAGGGTTACTGACGCAACGTTAAAAAACAACAGGATGAAAAGCAAATAGCCCCTAAGTTGGGGCTATTTAATGACAGATTATTTCGCTGCTTTTGCAGGCTCCGCTTCAATTGCCGGCGTAGGCTCAACCTGTGGCCACAGCACCTTAGTAAATTTCTGGCGGATTTGCTCAGCATCCATCAACTGCTTCTCTTTCGGTTGAACCAACACAAAGGCAGCTTCTTGAGACAATAAACGACGCACTTCCATATTCACTTGATCCAGCGTTTGCCCCGCTAAGAAAGATTGCCTTAGTCGTTGATACTGCTCAGGAGCGATATCAACCACCCCATTTTGTTGAGAGATCAAGCGTTGGCCTGCTAACACATCCGTACTGGTACGAGCATAGGCCGCAAACAATTGTGATAATTGCACCTGTTTTTCATTGAGCATTTCATCAAACAATTCAGGTGAAATCCCATTTTGAACAGCGGTTGATAGCTCATTGAGAACAACATCTGTCACTGCTGCCATTTTTTCTGGCGCTGCTGCAACCGTTAACGTACAGCTAGCCTTCTGATATTGCACTCGGCAATCTAAGTTCGAATTCACTTCATCTTGGTTAAACTTTTGGCTAAAAGTTTTTTGTAATGAACGATAAAGTGCTTCACGGGCTAAATCACTTCCCCAATAGCGCATCAGTACGGCAGAGTCATTAATCGGTTGCCAATCGATATCCCAAATCAGGGATAAGCTATCTTTTGTTTGCTTATCTTGCAGAATGTCGATGGATTGAGGTTTCACCTGCGATAAAACAGCTACCGCAACAGGCTCTGAACGTTTACCTTCTAGTGAAGAGAACGTTTGAGTGATGTAATCAGATAACATGCGTGAATCAACATGACCTGCAACATACAGCGTCATAACATCTGGCGTATACCATTTTTGGTAAAACGAATTCACACTCTCTAAATCTACATTATCCTTAACCTTTTGCCCTGGGTCATAGCCCATCATTGCAGAGCCTTTCAGACGTGCGCGCCATACAGGATCCGTCGCATCAATAGGCAATGTAGCAACAGGAGCATTTGTCACACTCAGACCATTGTGCAGTGTGGTTTCAGTATAAGTTGCCCCAGCCGCGGAGGTTGCTAACCAGTTGAGTGCTTGTTTGAGAAGCTCTGGCTTATTGTGTGGTAAGCTCAAGCTATAGATTGTGTAGTCATATGAGACGACCGCTGGCGGAATGGGAACATCAGGATCGGTTGCCTGACGCCAAAAATTTTGCAACGTTGCGGTTGGAAATGCTTCTGTTTGATGTAACAGCGCCATTTTAGGGATTAAGTAGCTGTAACCTTTTTCATTTGCTTTTTCTGACAAAGACCCTGTTTTAATGGCCAATCTCAGTTGAATTCGGTCATTAGGACGCTGTGGAGTCTGCAATAGCTGCCAGCTAAAGCCATTTTCAAGCTTTCCTTGCTGCCATGCTGGATCAGGCTGCAATGGCTCAGCACTCGCAAGGCCAGCGACTGACAGTAGCACCACACTAAAGATATACCGAATTTTCAAACCCTGCATGTAAACCCCTATGTATTTTCTATCCTTGTATTTAACCGCAAAAATATGACTGATAAATTAACGAAAAACGCTAATTATAGGGTTAAACGATATGGTTTGGTCTCATACACTGTAAGTGACACCAATTATTAACGATATTAGACCACAAAGCTCGCCACATGTTCATGACTTAGTCTGAATTTTGCTGTTTTCTTTGGCGGTTATAATTCTTCGCCAATAAGCCTATCTCGTCATCCTTATGATAACCTGATACTTTGATGTCTTGATCGCCGCCATCTTGTAATTCTAGCGCAATTTTACGTAATGGCCTGACAATCATTCGACTTACACACCATGTCATCGCAATCGCAATGATCAAAACTAACAACAAATATGTCGTTATCATTAATGCCAACGTGTTGAAGGCGAATCGATAAACACGATTTGAATCAACTTGCAGCGTTAAATACCCTTGGGGTTTCGCCGTCAAGACGGTATTCCCATAGGCATACAAAGGTACTGTCATCTCTACTGGAATACCGGCAAATTTCACCGCCCAACTAGGAATTGGACGGGGTGTCGCAAAGTCTAAATGGATAACAGTCGCCCCATCGACTGTCACAATCGCTTTGCCCATAATACCCGATGTTTTCAAGCTCACGAGTAGCCGTTTAACTTCGTTCAGATCTGAACTTAATAATGATTCAGTCAATGGTTTTTGAATTTGTACAACCGCATTACTAAGCTGATTGAGATAGTCACCTTTTCTTTGCTCAAGTAAGTAACTAAATTGAATTGCCAAAAAAAGGGCGAGTGAGCTTAACGTGATCACAAAAAATACGATCATGCTTTTTAACGTTAGAGAACGTTGCACCCTGTTCTTCATGTTTCCGAAACCTTCTTTATCAAGCTTCTTTTGAATTGAATATTTTTCGCTTTAAAAAGCGGCCCTTTATCAACAAAGTCAGATAAACACCGACTAACATCCCCCCATTAACCCAACATATCACAATATTTTTTACCAATATTGCGAAACTGCAACTGGGCGCGAATCATTATTCAAGCCAAATAATCAATAAGTTTGGGTAGCGCGCCCAAAAAGGTAGGTTTTATGGGGCATTGGATGTCACTGAGTTATTCTCAGTATACTTGATTTTATCAATAAAGGAGCAGTTAAAAGTGAAAGTTTATGTAATTAAGACAAAGGGGGGATTTACGGAAACAACAACAACGTATCACACTGGATAACGGCAGAAAAGCAATATTTCTGCCGTCTTAGTGGGGATTAACTGGCTACAACGCTATTTTTTTCATCTTCATCGACGGCAAAACAGGCAACCAATTGCCCTCCGTACTCTTTAAGAGCCGGTTGGAATTGCGTGCATTGCCCGAATGCTCGGCGGCAACGAGCTGCAAAAGCGCACCCCGGTGGTGGATTCAGCGGGCTTGGTAACTCTCCCGTCAACTTGATCCTTTCACGCCGTGAATCAGGGTTTAACCTTGGTGTTGCTGATAGCAGTGCTTGAGTATAAGGGTGCAAAGGATTATTAAAGATCTGTTCTTTAGTTCCTTTTTCTACGCAACGCCCCAAATACATCACCATCACTTCATCAGCTATATGTTCAACCACGGATAGATCATGCGAAATGAACACATAAGATAGCCCTAGCTCTTGCTGCAAATCCATCATTAGGTTAAGCACTTGAGCGCGTACGGAAACGTCCAGTGCTGAAACTGGTTCATCAGCAACAACAACATCAGGATCTAACATTAACCCTCGTGCGATTGCGATGCGCTGGCGTTGCCCGCCCGAAAACATATGAGGATAGCGCTCATAATGCTCCGTTTTTAACCCAACCTTAGCCATCATCGATAACACCTTTTCTCTACGCTGCTCTTTAGATAACGAGGTGTTAATCAATAAAGGCTCCTCAAGTATTTGCCCGACTTTTTTACGAGGATTTAAAGAGCCATATGGGTTTTGAAAGACAATTTGAATTTTTTGGCGACGTAGCTTTTCAGCCGCCTTGTCTTTAACCAGTAGGTTTTGGTCTTGATAGTAAAGCTCCCCCTCTGTGGGTTGTTCAATCATGGTCAGTAAACGACCTAGTGTCGATTTACCACACCCAGATTCTCCAACAACGGCGAGTGTTTTCCCTTTTTCTAGCTCAAATGAAACGCCATCGAGAGCTTTGACTAACCTTTCTGCCGAAAATATACCGCTTTTCGCTGAATAATATTTCTTTAAATTAATAGCCTGTAGTAAAGGCTTATGTTGATTTTCACTCATAGTGTCGGCCTCCCCATATCATCCAGCGGCATGTGGCATTTCACCTGCCTATCTCCAACAGAGCGCAATTCAGGCTCCTCAATACGACAACGCTCTGTCGCATAGGGGCAGCGAGGATTCAACAGACAACCTTGTGGTCGGTCATATTTCCCCGGCACAACGCCCGGTAATGACGCTAACCGAGATTTATTAGTGGCAAACTCAGGCAAGGCACGTAACAGCGCTTGAGTATAGGGATGACGAGGATGTTTAAAGATATCAGAGGCCTTCGCTGATTCCACGACTTGGCCCGCATACATCACAATAATGTGATGTGCCGCTTCAGCAACCAAGGCAAGATCATGGGTGATCAAGACCAAGGCCATATTCTCTTGTTGTTGTAATTCAAGCAATAACTCAATAATTTGTGCTTGGATCGTCACATCAAGTGCGGTCGTCGGTTCGTCTGCAATCAATAACTTAGGCCGACATGCGATCGCCATCGCAATCATGACCCGCTGACTCATCCCACCTGATAGCTGGTGTGGATAAACATCAAGCCGCGATTTCGGGTCAGGGATCCCGACCATCGTCAGTAAATCAATTGCACGTTGTTTACGCGTACTTTTACTACCGCCTTGGTGCACTTTCAGCGCTTCCATTATCTGATAACCCACTGTAAAACAGGGGTTCAGACTGGTCATAGGGTCCTGAAATATCATCGCTACATCGGCACCAACAATTTGCCGACGCTCTTTTTCGGGAATAGACAATAAGTCACGCCCGTCAAATTGCAACGAATTAGCCATCACTTTCCCAGGATAGTCTATCAGCCCCATTATCGCTAAAGAGCTTACCGATTTCCCCGAGCCAGACTCACCCACTATGCCAACAACCTGACCTTTTTCAACGCTATAGCTGATGCGGTCAACGGCACGGAACGGGGTACTTTCATCACCAAAGTGTACCGAGAGTTGTTCTACATTTAACAATGCCATTAGATTACCTCATCACTGCTTGAGTTTTGGATCAAATGCATCACGCAAACCATCACCCATCAGGTTAAACGCTAATACAGTTAACAAGATTGCCAGACCAGGGAAGGTGACGACCCACCACGCACTTTGAGCGAATTGCAGCACGTCAGACAACATTGTGCCCCATTCAGGTGTTGGTGGCTGTGCTCCCATACCAAGAAAACCCAAAGCAGCCATATCTAAGATGGCATTAGAAAAGCCAAGTGATGCTTGAACAATTAGCGGTGCCAAGCAGTTCGGTAAAATATTAACAAACATCTGACGCGTAGCACCGGCGCCTGCCACACGTGAAGCGGTGACATAATCGCGATTCACTTCTACCAACACCGCGGCGCGAGTAAGCCGGATATAGTGAGGCAATGCAACGAAGGTCAGTGCAAGTGAGGCATTAACGATTGAAGGGCCAAAGATTGCCACCAATACTAAAGCCAGCAATAAACTCGGTAGGGCTAACATGATGTCAACGATACGCATAATCACAGCATCGACCACACCACCAAAATAGCCAGCAATAACGCCGACCGTCACCCCCATAATCAATGAGAGCACCACCACAAGGCAGCCGACTAACAGAGATAAGCGTGCACCATACATTAAGCGAGATAACAGATCTCGACCAACGTCATCCGTACCTAAGATAAATTGCCAACTTCCGCCGGATTCCCAAACAGGTGGTACCAATAAGAAATCGCGGAACTGCTCATCTGGTGCATGAGGGGCTAAAACACCTGCAAAAATAGCCACTAAGATCATTAAAATGATATATGCCATTCCGGCAACCGCACCTTTATTACGCTTAAAGTAGTGCCAGAATTCTTGGAATGGGGTCATCGGCTTAGGGGCGCTGACAACCGTTGGCTCAGTAGATTGAGACATGTAAGCGCTCCTTATTTTTTATGACGAATACGTGGGTTAACAATGCCGTACAGCAGATCAACCACGAGGTTAACAAAAATAATCAAAGTTGCGACTAATAAAACCCCACCTTGAACCACTGGGTAATCACGACGTTGAAGCCCTTCAATCAGCCAACGACCTAGACCTGGCCACGAAAAAATAGTTTCCGTTAGAATTGCGCCAGCGAGCATAACACCCACTTGTAAACCAATCACGGTGACAACAGGCAGCATCGCATTTCTCAGCGCATGAATAAGAATAACGCGTGCACGGCTAACCCCTTTGGCTCGAGCCGTACGAATGTAATCTTCCCCTAGTACTTCTAGCATCGATGAGCGAGTCATACGGACTATCACCGCCAGAGGTATGGTTCCAAGCACAATGGAAGGAAGTATGAGATGCTCAACCGCATCAATAAAGTTCCCTTCATCCCCCCAAATTAAGGTATCAATCAGCATAAAACCAGTCAGCGGATAGGAGTCATCCAAAAATACACTGTCGCTAACGCGCCCAGATACAGGGGTCAAATCCAACTGCACTGACACCAGCATGATTAACATGATCCCCCACCAGAAAATTGGCATTGAGTAACCTGTTAGGGATAAGCCAATTGCTGTGTGATCGAAAATAGAGCCACGCTTCACTGCGGCTAAAACACCGACAGGGATCCCCACTGAAATTGCAAAAATCATCGCACAGATTGCCAGTTCCATCGTGGCTTTAAAACGGGGGAAAAATTCATCCCAAACCGCTATCCGGCTTTTCAATGAAATCCCTAAGTCACCATGAAATATGCCATTAATATAGTGAAGATATTGTTTCCACAATGGCTGGTCTAAGCCCAATTCAGCCATTAAATAAGCGTGTCGTTCGGGCGATAAGCCTCTTTCACCTGCCATAATCATCACGGGGTCACCCGGGATCATATGCACAAATGCGAACGTGAGTAATGTGATACCGATAAACGTAGGGATAACTAGCCCCAAACGTCGGAGGATAAATTGCAACATATCCTGAATCTCTTTTAATAATGCCTTTGACGGCTCTGAGTCCGTTTGGCTAATCAGAAGAGTGTGACTCTTCTGTCTGCTCACAAAGAACTGAGTTTTCTGTTTCCCTGAAATTCAGAGGTGAAAACGCCCTTCGCTATCAAAAAGATGGCGAAGGGCTGATACAAATTAACAACGATTATTTTTCAATATCGACGTTTTCAAAGTGGTGTTTGCCGAGAGGGTCGACAACATAGCCCTTCACTTCTTTACGGACTGGTTCATATACCGTTGAGTGAGCAATGATCAGGGCTGGTGCTTGTTCATTCATAACAACCTGTGCTTGCTTGTAGAGATCAATACGTTTGTTATGATCTGCTGTCATACGAGCAGGCTGGATCAAGTCTTCAAAGCCTTGATAACACCATTTCGAATAGTTAGAGCCTTGCTCTTTCGCCGCACAGCTAAACAGTGTCGCGAAGAAGTTATCAGGGTCACCATTATCACCGGTCCAACCCATCATTACCGTTTGCGGTTCACCATCTTTAGCACGCTTCAGATATTCGCCCCACTCATAGCTCACTACTTTCGATTTAACACCAATTTTTGCCCAGTCAGCTTGGATCATCTCAGCCATACGGCGCGCATTTGGGTTATATGGACGTTGGACTGGCATTGCCCATAAATCGATTTCGAAACCATTCGGGAACCCGGCCTCAGCCAATAACGCTTTTGCTTTTTCAGGATTATATTCATAATCCTTCACATCATCGTTATAGCCCCACATCGTTGGTGGAATTAAGTTTTTCGCTTTCTGTCCTGCACCTTGATAAACGGCATCGATGATAGCGTCTTTATTCACAGCCATAGATAGCGCTTGGCGCACTTTCTGGTTATCTAGTGGTTTTTTCTCAACGTTGAAAGAGAGGTAACCGACGTTCAAGCCTGGTTGCTCCATCAATGTAATATTTTTATCTTGCTTCATGCGTTCCAAGTCTGCCGGATTTGGGTATGGCATAACTTGACACTCATTTTTTTGCAGTTTGGCATAACGGACAGACGCATCAGGTGTAATCGAAAAAACTAAACGATCAATCTTAGGTTTATTACCCCAATACTCTTTGTTGGCTTTATAAAGAATACGTGAATCTTTTTGGTACTGCTGTAGCTCAAATGGGCCTGTTCCAATAGGGTTCAAATCCACTTTTTGCGGTGTGCCCGCTGCTAACATTTTGTCAGCATATTCAGCAGAAAGAATGGAAGCGAAGTCCATTGCCATATCAGCTAAGAAAGGTGACTCTGGGCGAGAGAGTGTGAAACGTACGGTGTAATCATCAACTTTTTCAACTTTATCGATGATTTTATCCATATCCATGCCCATAAAGTACTCATAGCTACCGCCGGAGACTTTGTGGTATGGGTGATTCGCATCTTTCTGACGCATGAAGGTATAAATGACATCATCCGCATTAAAGTCGCGGCTTGGCTTAAATTCTTTATTTGAATGCCATTTTACGCCTTTACGTAAGTGGAAAGTATAAACTTTGCCATCATCGCTTACTTCCCAACTTTCCGCTAAACCTGGCTCTATCTCTGTAGTACCAAGTTTGAACTCAACTAAACGGTTATAGAGTGGAATTGAGCTAGCATCGTAAGTCGTACCGGAAGTAAATAGCTGAGGGTTAAAGCCCTCTGGAGAGCCTTCTGAACAGTAGACTAATGTTTTCGCTTGCACAGAAGCAGAAACTGCAAGTGCTGCAAGTGTTAGCCCAATGGTTAAACCTGTCTTTTTGATTGAGAGCGTCATCTGTATGCTCCTGTGGTGTTCATGTGTTATTTGCTTGATGCCCAAACCCATCCTTGAAATGACAGATAGGGGATCTGTATTTTTTTGTTATTCACTGTGCAATTAATCAACTGTCATCCACTTCGTCAATAGTATCTCTCTTTAAACAGACAACTATCTTATAACATTTTAGAAACATATTAAGAGTGTTCTTAGGTCTTTGTATGGTTATTTAAGTCATATAGCAGACATAATAACCATAAAAATACTACAGGATAGTGTTTTATCTCTGGGTGATTTATTTTTATATTTGTGATTAAGTGCTGAATTACTGAACGAA
Organism: Providencia sp. PROV119; assembly: GCF_028482435.1. Classification (NCBI taxonomy): domain Bacteria; kingdom Pseudomonadati; phylum Pseudomonadota; class Gammaproteobacteria; order Enterobacterales; family Morganellaceae; genus Providencia; species Providencia sp. PROV119. Next base: position 56,024 of record NZ_JAMPQL010000023.1, on the reverse strand, counting down.
AATAGTGCAACACCTAAGAGAGTGCGGCATAAAGTTCTGGTGTGTTTAAAACAAATAATTACTTTAGGTTGTTATTATTTTGCTTGTTTTTTATTCATATAAAAAAGTACGGTTCATTAAATTTTAACAATTTATTGATTAGTTAATAACTTCAATAATCGCACGATCTACTTGATTTCATTCTCTCTACGGACCTTCACTATATGACTCTGCTCTCATTCAATAACTCGCCTTTTCCAAAATAAATAATTTACTTTAATATCAATCCATTATAACTATTCACGCCGGAATATCGCTAATCTCATCCCCTTTACTCGCTATATTAATTGCTTTATAAGTATTCCAATGCCTGCACAACAATGCTCAGAGATACCTAAATAGCCGTTATTTGGGGGCTTTATGAGTACAATATAACGGTTTCCTTGAACTCGCTGCTGTGTAACCCTACTTCAACCAGACTTCTGCTTACCTATTTATGTTTGGGCATAAACCATATTCATAGCCAATGAAACTGCGACCAAATAAACTGGCTAATAATCAATACTCACTTTCGCCCCAACATTCACCGCGTTCGTTGCTAATTTCGCCGACTGCCAAAGAGGAGCCTCGATAAAGAGTTGGTAGTTCAAGCGATCAATCTGCCCTCTCACACCAATTTCTGTACCGAATAACCTGTTGTCTCGCCAAATATGTGCGCTTTGCGAAGATGTCGAGGCGAAATCCAATGCACCATATAGCTCATAACCCCGCCATGGGGTAAACCACCCCCACTCATTTTTAAGTTTCAACGTGTTATCTCCCAAATTCTCCGTTAATACGCTATTTGAGAACCCCCTAATCCCAAATTTCCCAGTAGGACTATTTAGCTCAAGCTGCGGATCTAGTGGCGAGCGACTTAATTGCATTTCAAGCTCATGTCGGTGATACATCGATTGGTTGGCTAAATAAAATTGCCGTTGAAAATCTACCGAAAATAGATATATGCCGGCTCGCTCTAACCCTGTCACTTGGCGCCTTGTGGAACCGAACCAATCCGTATCTTGTTTATAACTCAATGAAAATGTCACATTACCTTGTGCAAAATGACGCTGATGCTTTACCCCAAGTAAGAGATAACTCGTGAAGCGTTGTTGGGTTTTCAAACGATATCGCTCTAAAAAGAGATCTAATGTTTGAATTTGAGTCCCCATACTTATCGACGTTGAGTGATATAAGGCTCGATGAAGAACATACTCAGCTTGTAGCGACAGTAATCGACTTCTCACATCATTTCTAACTTTAATGCTATCAATTAATTGGAAGTTTTGATGAATGCTGTTCTCTTGATAGCCCGCATATAAACTCAATAACCAATAATGGTAAGGAACTGAATACAAAATGGAGACCGATTTCAATTTCTTTTCAGGCTCTTTTCCAATATCACTATCTAAATTTAGAAAAAAGAAATCATTCAGTGCTAATGGATTAGCTAACATAATCAGATTGCTGACAACATGGGTAGGAAATTGCGGTGATTGTTTCGACGCTAAAAGTAGTTTTCCTTTAAAAGCTCTTGCTGCATTACGTTGGATCACTAAACGGTTCATATTGTTCTGTTCGTGATCGGAAACAATATGAATTTGATGTGGGATCAACTGGGTATTGCGTAAATTAGCCAGACCTTGATTTATAGCGTGGATATCTACGACTTGCCCTTTGCGTAATGGAAAAGCGTACGCTAATGATTGGCTAGCACTATCTTGATACTCAATACTGCCGAGCTTCCCCGCGACTAATTCAACCTGCAACACACCAAATAACAGAGTTTGCTCTGGGTAGTGAATAGACGATGTGATATATCCTACCTCAGCCAACTGTGCGTTAAGAAAGTCTGCATAGCGCAATAGCCCTTCCTCACTAACACATCTCCCTTCAACGCCCTGTTTCCATTTATTGATATCACTCGAGGTAATTAACGGAAATAGTGCCAATGTTGAGAAATGAACTTGGTGAATCGCAATACAGGGCGTTGATGGTGATTTCACCGCAAAATCAAGCTGCCTATTGGCATAACAAGGCAGATAGTTGAACAGTAAAAATAACAAAATAAACAGTGTTGGTGCTGTTTTCATTAACAGGTTCCTTGTTATGAAAAATCCATTGATAGGTAATAAACAACTCGCGACTACATCATGCTTTTCATTACACTCAAGAAAACAACGTTAATGAACATAACAACAGATTATGACGAGAAAGGACAACAAAGTTACTCTGAAAGCGCATGTTGGTAAGTTAGACAAAAACCATGCCACCAGAATCAGTATTTGGATGATGAGAAAAATTACTGTGTGAAATGTTTGCTGACGTGCAAATGCAAAAAACCCCACCTCATATGAGGTGGGGTTCTGGAATCTGGTCGGCGAGAGAGGATTCGAACCTCCGACCCACTGGTCCCAAACCAGTTGCGCTACCAAGCTGCGCTACTCGCCGAAAACGGTGTGAATCATACTGTTGAGCGCCCTTCCCGTCAACCCATTTTTCACTAAATTTGTTTGTATGCTGATAAAACCATCAACTTGATAGGGTTTTTTAACTAATCGTCCCTATAAGACAACATTAAGCCCTTGCAAGATCTTATCCTGCAAGGGCTTATAAAGATTAATAAATGATATTTTTAGTCAATACCATCACTTGTTCACGATTTATTGTAGCAATGAGATATCTGCAACTTTCAAGAACAAATCACGTAATTGGCTAAGCAGAGTTAGACGGTTAATACGTACCGCTTCATCTTCATCCATAACCATAACATCAGCAAAAAATGCATCCACAACTTCACGTAAAGAAGCCAACTCAACTAAGGCATCTTGATAATTACGCTCAGCAAACATTGGCTCTAGTTTTTCTTGTAATACAACAAGGTGTGTAGCCAACTTCACTTCTTGTGGTGCTTTTAGCACAGATGCGAGAACTTTATCAGCCAGTTTCTCATTAGATTTACTCAAGATGTTCGAAACACGCTTATTGGCTGCCGCTAAAGCTTCTGCATCTTCCAATGTACGGAAGTGAGTCACAGCCTTCACACGTGCATCAAAATCGGCTGGTGACGTTGGACGGCGCGCTAACACCGCTTGAATCGTATCAATACTATAGCCAAGCTCTTGATACCAAGAACGGAAGCGGCCAAGCATAAATTCAACAACATCATTCACTACATTTTTGTTAGTGAGTTTATCACCGTAAAGGCGGACGGCTTCTTCTGTCATTTCAACGAGATCAAGCTGATAGCCTTTTTCAACAATAATGCGTAACACGCCTAATGCAGCTCGACGCAGTGCAAATGGGTCTTTATCACCTTTCGGATGCTGACCGATGCCGAAAATACCGGCTAAGGTGTCCATTTTCTCGGCTAAGGCAAGTGCCGCTGAAACATCAGTAGATGGCAACGCATCCCCTGCAAAACGAGGTTGATACTGCTCTTTCAGTGCTAATGCAACATCTTCTGATTCACCGTCATGGCGTGCGTAGTGCATCCCCATCACGCCTTGAGTGTCTGTAAATTCAAACACCATATTGGTCATCAGGTCACATTTTGCCAACAAACCCGCGCGAGTCGCATGATTAACATCTGCACCAATCTTCGCTGCAACCCAACCTGATAAGGCTTCTAAACGGTCAGTCTTATCACGCAATGTGCCAAGCTGTTGTTGAAACAGAACGGTTTCCAAACGTGGTAAATTATCTTCAAGACGTTGTTTACGGTCAGTTTTAAAGAAAAACTCCGCATCCGCCAAACGAGGACGTACCACTTTTTCATTACCGGAGATAATTTGTTGTGGGTCTGAAGATTCAATATTCGCCACAAAAATGAAATTTGGCATCAGGTTGCCAGCATTGTCATAAACAGGGAAATATTTCTGATCCCCTTTCATGGTATAAACCAATGCTTCCGCAGGTACTTCTAAGAACTTCTCTTCAAATTTTGCAGTTAATACGACAGGCCATTCAACTAATGAAGCAACTTCTTCTAGTAAGCTGTCGGTTAAATCCGCTTTCCCACCAAGGGCGAGCGCGGCTTTTTCAGCATCAGCTTTGATGACGGCTTTACGTTCTTCATAGTCAGCAATGACTTTGCCGCGTTCACGTAAGATCGCCGGATATTGGTCTGCATGATCAATCGTAAACTCTGATTCACCCATAAAACGGTGACCACGGATTGTACGACCGCTCTTAATGCCTAGCACTTCACCGTCAACAACATCGCTACCCAATAATAAGGTTACGGTGTGGACAGGGCGCACAAAATGCGTCTCTTTATCGCCCCAACGCATGAGTTTTGGAATGGGTAACTTAGCCAGAGAACGGCTTACCATATCGACCAACAATTCACTAACTGCTACGCCTTTTACTTGAGCGCGATAAAGTAACCATTCACCTTTATCCGTTTTTAAACGCTCGGCTTGGTCAACGGAAATACCGCAACCACGAGCCCACCCTTCAGCAGCTTTGGTTGGTTGACCGTCAGCGCCAAAAGCAGCAGAAATCGCAGGGCCACGTTTTTCAACTTCACGGTCAGGTGATGAGTCTGCAAGAGCAGCGACTTTTAAGGCCAAACGGCGAGGTGCTGCAAACCAGCTAACTTCACCGTGTGCAATATCCGCGCTATCCAATTCAGCCGTAAAGTTTGCCGCAAATGATTCAGCTAATGAACGAAGAGCCTTCGGCGGTAACTCTTCTGTGCCGATTTCCACTAGGAAAGTCTGTTGAGTCATGACAGCCTCTTAATTCTTGTGACACATAGGGAATCCGAGCGCCTCACGGGAAGCATAATAAGCTTCGGCAACCCCTTTAGTTAGGGTACGGATACGTAGAATATAACGCTGGCGTTCTGTCACTGAGATTGCTTTACGAGCATCCAGTAAGTTAAATGTATGAGCCGCTTTCAAAATGCGCTCATAAGCCGGTAGCGGCAGTGGTGTTTCTAGTGACAGTAAATATTGAGCTTCTTTCTCATACTCTTCAAAGCATTTGAAAAGAAAATCGACATTAGCATATTCAAAGTTATAGGTTGACTGCTCAACTTCATTTTGATGATAAATATCACCATAGGTCGTTTTACCGAGTGGGCCATCGCACCAAACAAGGTCATAAACGCTATCAACACCTTGAATATACATAGCAAGGCGTTCAAGACCGTAGGTAATTTCACCCGTTACAGGCTTGCATTCCAGCCCGCCAACTTGTTGGAAGTAAGTAAACTGAGTGACTTCCATACCATTTAGCCACACTTCCCAGCCTAGACCCCAAGCGCCTAGTGTTGGGTTTTCCCAGTTATCCTCAACAAAACGGATATCATGAACGGTGGGATCAATTCCCAATTCCTTCAATGAACCGAGGTAAAGTTCTTGAATATTGTCAGGTGATGGCTTAATGATCACTTGAAACTGATAGTAATGTTGAAGGCGGTTTGGGTTTTCACCGTAACGGCCATCAGTAGGACGACGAGAAGGCTGAACATAAGCCGCCGCAATTGGCTCAGGCCCTAACGCACGCAAGCACGTCATTGGATGAGATGTTCCTGCGCCGACTTCCATGTCCAGTGGTTGAACAATGGTGCAGCCTTGGCGCGCCCAGTAATCCTGCAATGTCAGGATAAGACCTTGGAAGGTTTTGGTATCAAACTTTTGCATGTTAGATCCGCACGCGATACATATGATTTAATGAAAGTACGTCAGTATACCCTTTGACCGCCAGATATACAGCATTGAATCTACGTCTATTTGCCCTATAAATAAAAAAACTTTATTTTGTCTCTTTTAAACTGGACATTTATACAGTATAAATAAGGCATATAAGCTTTTGCCCCCCTTGAAAGGAGACAAAATGAATTCATCGCCAATTCGTTGCCATTGGGTAAATCAAGACCCAGAATATATTGCCTACCATGATAATGAATGGGGGAAGCCAACAAAGGATAACCAACAGCTATTTGAGATGATCTGCTTAGAAGGTCAACAAGCTGGGCTTTCTTGGTACACCATTTTAAAAAAACGCCAAGATTATCGCATACTGTTCCATCAGTTTGATCCAGCAAGAATTGCCATGATGAGTGAACAAGATGTTGACAGCTTAATGCAGGATCCTCGTATCATTCGGAACCGCGCTAAAATTAACGCGATTATTGCTAATGCAAAGGCTTATTTAAAAATGGCTGAAAACGGCGAGGATTTCTCAACATTTTTATGGCAATTTGTGGGTGGCAAACCTATCGTCAACCAGTGGCAGTCTCACACTCAAGTTCCCACAGAGACAGAGCTTTCAAAACGTTTATCCAAAGCACTTAAAAAACGTGGATTTAAGTTTATTGGTTCCATTACTTGTTATGCTTTTATGCAAGCGACAGGCATGATTAATGACCATTTAAAAGATTGTTGCCAATATAAATAAATCAGAATGAATCGGCATCACCCCCATTATCAAAAGCAACATTCACCATATTTTAACCAATTTTCACAAATATCAGCCCAGAAGTTAATAAAAAAGCAGTATTTTGTATCAATGCTATATTGATTGAAGCTGTTGAACTCTCTTGTCGAGCAGAGTATGTTTTTAAATTCCATTAACAACCTACTTAACATATGTGAATAAATGAGATGATATTTTCTAAATTCGGTAATAAATTCGCACAAAATTCAGGTATATCAACATTAATGAAAGACTTGAATGATGGCTTGAGAACTCCCGGTGCAATTATGCTGGGTGGTGGGAACCCTGCTCATATCCCTGAGATGGATGCCTATTTCCAAACACTATTAGCAGAAATGTGCGCCAACGGTAAATTAACGGATACTTTGTGTAACTATGACGGCCCACAAGGTAAAGATGCCATGTTGAAAGCGCTAGCAGCAACCCTAAAAGCAAAACTAGGCTGGAATATTAGCGCCAAAAATATTGCCCTATCCAATGGCAGCCAAAGCGCGTTTTTCTACCTATTTAACTTGCTTGCTGGTCGTTTTGAAGATGGCATCACTCGTAAGGTACTATTCCCACTAGCCCCCGAATATGTTGGCTATGCCGATTCAGGGCTAGATGACGATCTATTTGTGGCAAATAAGCCACAAATTGAATATTTACCGAATGGTCAATTTAAATATCACGTTGATTTTAATACATTAGAAGTAACTGATGATATTGGTGTTATCTGTGTTTCACGCCCAACAAACCCTACCGGTAACGTGATAACCGATGAGGAAGTGGAGCACCTTGATAAACTGGCAAAGCAACACAACATTCCATTACTCATTGATAACGCTTATGGAGTTCCTTTCCCTGGCATTATTTTTAGTGAAGCGACGCCATTTTGGAATGAGAATGTCATTCTGTGTATGAGCTTGTCTAAGCTAGGGTTACCCGGTACTCGTTGCGGTATTATCATCGCGAATGAAGAGATCATTGAAGCGGTGAGTAACATGAACGGCATTATTAGCCTTGCACCGGGTAGTGTTGGCCCTGCATTAGCGTTGGAAATGTTGCAGCGGGATGATCTGATTTCTTTATCAAAAAATGTTATTGGCCCCTTCTATAAACAACGTGTAGAAGAGGTTATCCGCATTATCCGTCGCTATATTCCTGAAGATAAATGTCTGATCCATAAGCCTGAAGGTGCTATTTTCTTATGGTTATGGTTCAAAGATTTGCCGATTAATAGCTTAGAACTCTATCAACGACTAAAAAAACGCGGTGTTTTAATGGTTCCGGGACATTACTTTTTCCCTGGTCTAGAAGAAAACTGGCCACATGCACATCAATGTATGCGTATGAATTATGTGCCAGAGCCAGAAAAAATCGAGAAAGGTATTGCTATCCTTGCTGAAGAATTAGAATTGGCTTATCAAACTGTCGAATGTTAGATGTTCCTGTCGTTAGCTTGTTGTCATCCTTGTATATCAAGGATGACTGGTTAACTAACACGGTTAATAGATACCTGATACCCTAAAAATAAAAAAAAGCCCTTTTATGAATTAAAAGGGCTAAAAATTAGCGAGAACTCCGTAATCAAATATTACATTACGAATATCATTCAACTGTATTAAACCATCTTTTTAGATTATTCATCGTTTGAATAAACACCATTTTTACCTCTATATATCTAAATACCCTTCTCGCCCATCATCACTTTTAGCAACTATCGTCACAATGTCCAAAATAAAATCGCCAATAGCTGCGGTGAAATAATGCGTAAAAACATCGCTAAAGGATAGACGGTTGCATAAGAGAGAGCCGGTGCCCCACTGGTTGAATGAATATTGTTAGCAAATGCCAGTGCTGGTGGATCTGTCATTGAACCTGCCAGCACACCACACAGGCTGAGGTAATTCATCTTGCCGAAGATCCGAGCGATAAGACCAGTAATAAATAACGGAACAAAGGTGATTAATAAACCGTAGCCGATCCAAGTTAGCCCATCACCTTTAACTAAGGTATCAATAAAACCACCGCCTGAATTTAAACCGACCACGGCAAGGAACATCACAATACCGAGCTCCCGTAATGCAAGGTTAGCACTAGGCGGCATAAACCAATATAAACGCCCTATGGTGCCTATACGCCCTAAAATCAGTGCGATGACCAATGGTCCACCTGCCAACCCAAGTTTTAATGCTGCGGGGAAACCCGGAATAAAAAGAGGTATCGACCCCAACACAACACCAAGACCTATACCAATAAACACAGGTAGCATTTGTACTTGCTGTAGTTTTTGTTTGGCGTTGCCAAGCAATGCGCTAACGGCTTCAATAGACTCAGGCCTTCCCACAATATTGAGAATATCACCGAATTGCAGTACTGAATTATTATTCGCCACAAGCTCAATCCCTGCTCGATTTAGTCGAGTGACCACCACGTCATATTTCTGTTTTAAGTTCAGATCACGTAGACGTTTACTCAATACTGAATCATTTGTTACTACTACACGAACAGAGTGAAGTATTGAGCCAGATGTCGATAATGATGCATCCACCTCCTCACCAAGAATTAAACGGACTTTATTAAGGTCTTCTTTTTGCCCAACCACATGCAGTAAATCGCCTAATTGAATTTCCGTTGTAGGCTGAGGCACCATAAGCATTTCGCCTCTTTTCAATCTTGAGCAAACAATATCCTCACTTCCTAATAAAGGAATATCTTGCATCATCAAGCCATCTAAGTTGGTATTGCGAACCGCAATATTCATCGTTTGCAATGTTTCTCGCTGATGCACATTCTGGCTGCTAAAAGCTGCGGCTTCTTTATCAACACTGATCCTAAAAATGATACGGATCAACCACATTACTAGCAAAATACCACATATGCCCATCGGATAAGCCATGGCATATCCCATTCCCATTTGCCCAACCAGCGCAGGGTCCGAGCCTAAGTCAGTGAGTATTTGCTGGCCTGCACCTAAAGAAGGCGTATTCGTGACCGCACCAGAAAAAATCCCCAAAATAATTGGTAACGGAATATTGGCTAATTTGTAGATAACCGCGGTTACTACAGCACCTAATACAACAACTAATAAAGCAAAGCCATTTAGTTTTAATCCAGAAACACGCAATGATGAGAAGAAACCTGGCCCCACTTGAATACCGATAGTATAAACAAACAGGATCAAGCCAAATTCCTGAATAAAATGCAGCATGTGACCATTGAGTTGTAAACCATAGCTTTGTGCGAAATGGCCGACAATAATACCGCCAAATAATACCCCGCCGATCCCAAGGCCAACATTACGGATTTTCCAATTACCTATCCATAAACCAAGTGCAGCAGCTAACGCCAACAAACTCACAGTAAGAGCTAATTCACTCATAGACCGCTATCCTTTTGACGAAAAGTCACTTACAAAGCGTAACGTGAAAGACGATAAAACGTACAACTGAATCGATTATGTCAAATAAAAACAAAGTAATATGTGCATTAGTCCACAGTTCGTCATTTATGAAAAAGAGATTAGCTCACCGATTGATGCCAATACATATACGTATTAAACATTCAATGATATTGGTTAATATTGGTAACAAAATAGATCATTTGTTTAGACAGTTATCAATTTTTATAATACAAATTCAACAATTCATATTATGCTGTGATTGTGAATTTTTGATTTTTAGCTATTATTGTCACAGGGAAAGATAATAAATTTAAAACATAGGTTAAATGGACTATATGGCTGGACTATTGCTAAAAAGAATATTGATATGTTTTACACCATTAATACTTTCAGGCTGTTCAAGCATTATGACTCATGCAGGGCCTTCTGACGGTTATTACCCCGGCTCTAAAAACAGTATCGAAATGATTAAAGATAAAGATACTGGCTGGGTTATGCGCCCGCTATTAGCGATTGATTTACCCTTTACCGCGGTAATGGACACATTGCTTATTCCCTTAGATTATGTGAAATCTGATAGTAACTCTGAAGAGAGTTCACCTAAAAAGCGTATTGAAGCACTCGATAAACAAGCTAATACCCAAATAAATAACCACCCAGACTCTTTAGAGAGCAATCTAGAATAGCGTATTTGTTACAAGTAACATATTCAGTTAATGAGTATTAATTTTATAATTAATTACTCTTTGTTTTACTCTTTATTTGCATAATTTTTTCAGTGTTATTCTAATTAACACGATTTAATAATGATTAAATCACCGAATAAATTACTAAGATATAATTAATTAACACTATAAACACTAGCTAATTAATTATATTTCGAGTATTGAGAAGAGGCACTTTCGCCTCTTCTCTCTTACTTTATCTAGGTGGTTACCTAGCATGCGATTTAGCATCCTAAGCCTGTTTCTACAATATGAATTTGCCTATACCCCTTTGTGTCATCACGCATAAAAGCAATCAAACGGTCATCAGGTGAAAACACAACGGCGTCCGCAACGGGAGCGGTTGCACTTCGCACCGTCAATCTTTCTAATTCACCTGAAATCACATTGCAACGCATCACGCTGTTATCACAAATAAAGGCAATATGCTTGCCCTGACTATCCCAGCTAAAGGCAGATTGGATAGATGAGGAACACTGTGTAATTTGCTTAAGGCTTCCTGTCGATGTACTGGCTAACCATAACTGAACAACGCCATTATCATCCTTCATTAAACAGGCAATAAAACGGCCATCAGGCGATGAACGTAACCAGTGCCTTGGTTGTTTCGCCAGCCCTGGATATTGCCGCTCATGGGTAAATGTCAACCTACGTTGTTGAATATTTTTAGGGGGAAAAGGTAGCCGAGAATCCGTGCCTTGCAGCGGGAAATCACCTTGTTGCATAAAGGCATTCTCATCCTCGGGCAGGTCAACGATGAAGATTTCAGGAATAATTTCACCATCAAGCGAGTGAGTATCACCAATAAACGCGATTGCCCTGCTTTGCCACTGCCCATTATCTGATAAATACCCTTTTTGCCCAATCCAACCTTCTTCGTAGGCTCGGCTGATTTGATGACTGCCAAGAATCGGCTCTGGGGTTGTGTGGGAAATAACACAGCAGAAATATTCCCCGCTATACTCACGTTGATGACCTTTCGGCTCCACATTGACTGCTTTGATAGGAACAGCGATAGCAACATTACGTTGATCTAACCGGATATCTCTTTCATGCATAACATGGTCGTTATAAGTAAAACTTAACCACTTACCATCAGGACTAAAGACATGAACATGTGTTCCTCCTCTTAATGCTCCTGCAAGATAAGGTGGAGTAATACACATGGCATCAATTGAATGCGCCTCTCCTAATTTATCATCTCTAACGTATACGCCTCTGCGATGATGAAAATCGTATTGCCACTGCTCATCAGGAAATTCAGGGCCATGAATAAAGGCATAACGAGGTGGGTCTTCAGCACTTACCGTCACAACACCCACATGCGCACCATGATTAGCGCGATAGATTTCACATGGCATCTGACGCTCAATATGAATTTTTTCTATGGTCAACCCAGTAAATGAACTCGGACTAGGGCGAACATCATAAGCTATCCATTGGCTATCCGCTGTCCAAACATTAATATTTGTAAGTTGATGACTTCGCTTATCGTGCGTTATTTGAGTTTCTTTATAAGGTAATTTGCCGTTCAATCTGTTATCCTTTGACATCTCTTAATATGGGCTATCGGATTACTTTAACTAATCTATTTTGTAAGGCACTAGAAAATCTCAGTCGAGAATTTCTATAAGTAATATTACCCTTTAGCAATCACTTTAGTGTCGAATAGAATCATTATGTTATTAAGTGTTCTTTATATTATTGGTATTACCGCTGAGGCCATGACAGGCGCCCTCGCAGCCGGTCGCCGTAAAATGGATGTTTTCGGCGTTATTATTATTGCCTCAGCGACCGCCATTGGCGGAGGCTCTGTGCGCGATGTCTTGCTTGGGCACTATCCATTAGGTTGGGTTCAAAACCCCGAATATATCTTGACAGTCGCCGGTGCCGCTATCGTTACTATTTGGATCGCACCAATGATGAAACATTTACGTCGTTTGTTTCTAATTTTAGATGCGATAGGCCTTATTGTATTCTCAATTCTAGGTGCCCAAATAGCCCTTGATATGAATTATAGCCCAGTGATTGCCGCGATTGCTGCTGTAATTACCGGAGTATTTGGCGGTGTCCTTCGTGACATGCTATGTAACACCATCCCCCTCGTTTTCCAAAAAGAAGTTTATGCTGGCGTCTCATTTGCCGCTGCATGGCTGTATATTGGGCTTTTATATACCCCACTACCACAAGACATCGTCGTTATTATTACCCTCGTCGCGGGGCTAAGCGCACGGCTCATCGCCATACGTTATCGCTTAGGGTTACCCATTTTTAACTACGAAAGCCAAGACTAACGATTTAGGCCATCAAGCGGTTAGATTGATGGCCCGTTTCTTATCTCATCAATAACCTGAAATATCTCTTTGATATCCGGTGTTGAAAGCCATTGATTAAGCTTTGTTTTTTGTATGATAGACAAACCTAACCCCTCTAAAAAAAGCGTATTATTTAATAGGCTTAATTCTGTAATTAATGATAAATGTTTATCTTTTAAAGGGATCCCTAAGCCTTTTAGCCAATTCATGAGTGGTTGCTGCCCCACCAGCCTAAATTGCTCAATGATTTTCTTGGTTTTTTTAGTATTGGGTAGACTGGTTTGCCAACTTGGAGATAACCATGTTGTCAGCTTATTCAGATGGTAATGTTCTGCCCATTCACGCCAAGTAGCTTCACTAATTCCTTTTATCTTCAATTGCTTGCCTAGCCAATTTAAACGAGCAACAAACTGCTGCTCACACTGAGGAGTCATTACAAAACAGCTTAAAGCGTGAAACTGCTTAAACTGAGATAAGTCAGGGTAGGTGCGTTGTTGAAGGCGCCAAATTACCGATTCAAGTTTTGGAATACCATGCCCCGCTAGTGCCACTTGAATAGTATCACCAACCAGCAGATCCTTTTTCTGCCATGATTTCAATGAGCCTAAATAGAGCCGACTCACCTTTTTACTATCTAGTTCAACAGGTTCAATTTCCGCCACCACACTCACAGCCCCCGTTCTCCCCACGCGAAAATGGAGGTCAGTCACTTTTGAGGCGATTCGAGCATAAGGATGCTTCCAAGCTACAGACCAACTGTTGTGATTCACTTGCCATGCCGCTACCCGTGGCGTTGGAAATGACTTAAGTACAATACCGTCTGTCGCAAAAGGCATCGGCTGTTGATAGTAATAGGACTGCCATTTTTTCACTTGTGCCATAGTCGTGACTTTATGGCTATATTGCTGAGTAAGTGGAAACCCTAAATTTGCCAGTTGCCGCCATTGCTCTTCGGCTTTCCCCACTCCCTCTGGCCATGCCCAAATAAAGACATCAATATTGGCCTCAGGGGTTACAAGCTTACTTTTGCGCATTAACCACCCTGCAACTTGATTTCTGGCATTAACCCCACCACTGGCTTGTTGCCTATGATCTTTTAGCCGCCAAAATAGCTCTCCTTGTAATATAAGCTGTGGTTGTGATGTCGGTAGTTGCTTGGGGATAGCTGGAATAAAATCCGCCTTATCACGCCATTCAAGCCCCTCAATACCATTTCCACGACTGATCATTGAAACCAATTTCCCTTGTTGATAAACCAACGAAATGGCAACGCCATCAACCTTCGGTTGTAGCCAGACCTCCTCCCGTGTATCTATCCATTTTCCAATATCCACTTCATTTAATTTTTTTAAGCCCGTATGCACAATAGGATGCTTGGCTGTGCGCGAATGAGGTGGCAAATGGATAGGCGGTAATTGCCCAGACAAATTTTGGCACTTTTGCCATTGTTGCCATGTATTCAGCAGTTGATCATATGTTTCATCTGTTACGGGGCTATTCCCCGATAAACGGTATAGACGGTTCCATTGCTGCAATTGCTCACCCAATTTTTGGCTCTCTTTTTTTAACTCATCCTGACTCAATGTTGAGCATTGGTGGGGATAAAAAAGCCGTGTTGCATCGGCTGACACATAGCTACAGTAAAAACTCAGTACCACAAAGACGTATTGAGCAGCCAGCCCTCTTTTTTCCTGAACAAATCCCTTTTGCATAAGCTGTCCTTATTCCTTTAGTTATCCCTTCAGATTGCACATCGATCCTGACGCGATAATCCAAAACTATCAGCTTAATTTCGATACTTCTGCAAAACATTTCGCAAAAAGAGTGTACTTTGCATCAATAAAAAAATATTTTCTGGAACGGCTTCGCAATTCATCTATTTCTTAAATAAATTGCGCTGTATACTCTAGATAATTTGAGATGCAATAAGAAATGAATCGCTATCAGCGCACTGCCGTTTGCCGTTCGCGTTAATGAATATCATCAAGAATATGGCAGCTTAAAGAGAAACAAGCATGCTTCATGCTTGATTGATAACGCTGCATGTTGGTGTAAGTCCGTGTATACTATGTGGGGTTTATCATTATCATTTATGTTTAACCCTCGATTATTCAAGAAACCATCATGATACAAGGCACATTATATATTGTTTCTGCGCCAAGCGGTGCAGGTAAGTCCAGCCTGATCCAGGCGTTGTTGAAAACACAACCGTTGTATGACACTCAAGTTTCAGTCTCTCATACAACAAGAGCTGCACGCCCCGGTGAAGTTCATGGTGAGCACTATTTCTTTGTATCCGAAACTGAATTTTTGGCAATGGTCGAAAATAATGAGTTCTTAGAGCATGCCTGTGTCTTTGGCAACTACTATGGTACTTCACGGCCGATCATTGAAGAAGTCCTCAAAAGTGGGGTTGATGTTTTTCTCGATATTGACTGGCAAGGTGCGCAACAGATTCGTGCCGCCATGCCAGAAGCACGTAGTATCTTTATACTACCGCCATCAAAAGATGAGCTTTATCGCCGTTTGCGAGGTCGTGGCCAAGACAGCGATGAGGTCATTGAGAAACGCATGTCACAAGCTGTTGGCGAAATTGAACATTACAATGAGTACGACTATCTCATTGTAAATGATGATTTCAATACCGCATTGAGCGATTTGCAATCGATTATTCGCAGCGAACGCTTAAGATTGGAGCGCCAAGTCCAGCGACATGATGCTTTAATCAGCAAATTACTGGCAGACTGAGCATAGTTTCAGTATCATATCAGGTCATTTTTTTATTTCTTTTGGAGTAGCACATTTATGGCACGCGTAACGGTTCAAGACGCTGTAGAAAAAATTGGTAACCGCTTTGACCTTGTACTGGTCGCGGCTCGTCGAGCTCGTCAGTTGCAAACTGGCGGTAAAGATCCTTTAGTTCCTGAAGAAAACGATAAATATACAGTTATCGCACTACGTGAAGTAGAAGAAGGTTTAATTAACGGTCACATACTGGATGTACGTGAACGTCAAGAACAGCAGGAGCAAGAAGCGGCTGAAATGCAAGCAGTTTCTGCTATCGCTGAAGGTCGTCGCTAATTACTAAGGTGGGTCTGCCTTGTATCTGTTTGAGAGCCTAAATCAAGTAATTCAGAAGTATCTTCCCGAAGAACAGATTGAATTACTGAAAAAAGCCTATGTTGTCGCACGGGATGCCCATGAAGGACAAACCCGTTCAAGTGGTGAGCCTTATATTACTCATCCCGTTGCTGTGGCCTGTATTCTTGCCCAAATGCGTTTGGATCATGAAACATTAATGGCAGCGCTACTTCATGATGTCATTGAAGATACTCCAGCGACATTTCAGGATATAGAAGAGCTATTTGGCACCATAGTTGCGGGGCTTGTTGAAGGTGTGTCTAAATTAGATAAACTCAACTTCCGCGACAAAAAAGAAGCTCAAGCAGAAAACTTCCGCAAAATGATCATGGCGATGGTTAAAGACATTCGCGTCATTTTGATAAAACTGGCAGACCGCACTCATAACATGCGCACGCTTGGGTCGCTTAGGCCTGATAAGCGTCGGCGCATTGCAAGAGAAACGCTGGAAATCTACAGCCCTCTTGCGCACCGGTTAGGTATTCACCACATCAAAACTGAGCTAGAAGAGCTGGGCTTTGAGGCGTTATATCCAAACCGTTATCGCGTTATTAAAGAAGTGGTCAAAGCCGCCCGTGGCAACCGTAAAGAGATGATCCAAAAAATCCTCTCTGAAATTGATGGTCGCCTTACTGAAGCGGGTATTCCCTGCCTAGTCAGTGGCCGAGAAAAACATCTTTACTCTATTTATCGTAAAATGCACCTTAAAGAGCAGCGTTTCCATTCCATTATGGATATTTATGCGTTTAGGGTGATCGTAAAAGATGTTGATACCTGCTACCGCGTCCTCGGGCAGATGCATAACCTCTACAAACCGCGTCCCGGTCGTATTAAAGACTATATTGCCATCCCCAAAGCCAATGGTTACCAATCACTGCACACGTCATTAATCGGCCCACATGGTGTTCCCGTTGAAGTGCAAATTCGCACTGAAGACATGGATCAAATGGCTGAAATGGGGGTTGCAGCCCATTGGGCATATAAAGAGCAAGGCGAACAAGGCACTACCGCTCAAGTTCGTGCTCAACGCTGGATGCAAAGTTTACTTGAACTACAACAAAGTGCGGGAAGCTCTTTTGAATTTATCGAGAGTGTTAAGTCTGACCTCTTTCCTGATGAAATTTATGTGTTCACACCGGAAGGCCGTATTGTTGAGTTACCGACAGGCGCAACCCCGGTCGATTTCGCCTATGCCGTCCACACGGATATCGGTCATGCTTGCGTAGGTGCTCGGGTTGATCGCCAACCTTACCCACTTTCTCAGGCTCTCACCAGTGGTCAAACGGTTGAAATTATCACTGCCCCTGGTGCAAGGCCGAATGCAGCTTGGCTCAATTTTGTTGTCAGCTCAAAAGCGCGCGCGAAAATCCGCCAATTATTAAAGAACCTTAAACGAGAAGATTCCATCAATTTGGGCCGTCGCCTATTGAATCATGCGCTCGGGGCGGGTTGTAAACTCAACGATGTGCCACAAGCGAATATCGATCTTGAATTAGCACGCATGAAGCTCAATTCAATTGATGACTTACTTGCTGAAATTGGTTTGGGTAATGCGATGAGCGTTGTTGTGGCGCGTAATTTACAAAGTAATCCACAGACTGCACCTGAAGATGAGCCTGTCGTGACGACACGCAATAAGCTCTCCATAAAAGGGGCTGATGGCGTTCTTATTACCTTTGCGAAATGTTGTCGCCCTATCCCAGGCGACCCCATTGTGGCTCATATCAGCCCCGGTAAAGGGCTTGTTATTCATCACGAGTCTTGCCGTAACATCCGTGGCTATCAAAAAGAGCCTGACAAATTTATGGCTGTAGAGTGGGATAATGATACCGATACCGATTTTATTGCTGAAATCAAAGTCGATATGATTAACCATCAAGGGGCCCTTGCCAATTTAACAGCTGCCATTAATGATGCTAACTCAAGCATTCAGAGCATGAATACCGAAGAAAAAGATGGGCGAGTTTATTGTGCCTTTATCCGCCTAACGACGAAAAATCGCGTTCAATTAGCCAACGTGATGCGTAAGATCCGGATCATGCCTGATGTGTTACGTGTTAGCCGGAACCGTAATTAACGATGAATGAACGCCGCTATCGCCGCATTTGCCAAATGATGGCGATGCGGCAACCCGATCTCACCATATGCCTTGAAGAAGTTCACAAACCCCACAACGTTTCAGCGATCGTACGTAGTGCAGATGCCGTTGGTATCCATACCATTCATGCTATTTGGCCTGACCAACAAGTCAAACTCTCTGTCTCTTCTGCTGCGGGCAGTAACAGTTGGGTCAATGTGATTTCACACCCATCAACAGAGGCTGCTATTAGCCAATTAAAATCACAAAACATGCAAGTGCTTGTCACCCATTTGTCTGAACAAGCCGTCGATTTTCGTGAAATTGATTATACTCAGCCGACCTGTATTATGGTGGGACAAGAGAAAAAAGGGATATCAGCAAAGGCGCTTGAGCTTGCTGATAAGCACATTATCATTCCAATGGTAGGGATGGTGCAGTCTCTGAATGTCTCTGTGGCTTCCGCCTTGATCCTCTATGAAGCACAACGCCAACGGCAGCTTGCAGGAATGTATTCTCGAGAAACCAGCCTTCTTTCTGAGCAAGAGCAGCAGCAGTGGCTATTTGAAGGTGGCTATCCCGTCCTTGCAGAGGTTGCCAAACGTAAAGGCCTACCTCGCCCCTATATTAATGCACAAGGGCAAATAGAGGCTGAAGAGTCTTGGTGGGCACAGATGCAGTTAACCGAAAAAATGAAAAAACGACAGTTAGGTTAAGGAAGGAATAATGAACAGTGGGCTGCTTGATACCATTTCACTGACGACTCTACACGGCGTAGGGGCTAGCCAATCGGAAAAATTAAGCAAGATAGGCCTAAATACCGTTCAAGATTTATTGCTGCATCTTCCACTTCGTTATGAAGATCATACTCGCCTTTACCAAATCCGCGATCTTTTACCGGGCACAACCGCGACTATCGTTGGTGAAGTGCTCCAAACAAAAGTGGTGTTTGGTCGTAAGCGAATGATGACCTGCTTAATTACCGATGGTACAGGGAATTTAACATTACGTTTTTTCAATTTTTCTGCTGCCATGAAAAATAGCTTAGCAGAAGGCCGCCATGTTATTGCATATGGTGAAGTCCGTCGTGGCAATACTGGGCCTGAAATTATTCATCCTGAATATAAAGTATCCCAAGATACCTCAAATATCTCACTGCAAGAAAACCTAACGCCCGTTTACCCTACAACCGAAGGGGTAAGACAAGCAACACTGAGAAAGTTAATTGAACAGGCTTTGAAGCTGTTAGAAGGGGGGCAGATCAAAGAGTTGCTACCGGAAGAGCTTAGTCGTGGCTTAATCAGCCTCCCAGACGCGATCCGCCTTTTGCATACTCCCCCCCCTGATGTGGCATTAAGTGAGCTTGAGAAAGGGCAGCACCCGGCTCAAAAACGTTTGATATTAGAAGAATTGCTCGCACACCATTTAAGCATGTTAGCCATTCGAGCCGGTCACCAACGCCTCTATGCTCAACCAATGGTGATCACAGGTCAATTAAAGAGCCAATTTTTGGCAAGCCTACCGTTTACCCCAACCCATGCACAAACACGGGTTGTCGGCGAGATAGAGCAAGATCTGATTAAAGATGCACCGATGATGCGCTTAATTCAAGGTGATGTTGGCTCAGGAAAAACTCTGGTCGCGGCTCTCGCTGCATTATCTGCCATTGAAAATGGCAAACAAGTGGCTTTAATGGCTCCCACCGAGATTTTGGCTGAGCAACATGCCAATAACTTCAAATTATGGTTTGAGCCTTTAGGCATCAATGTGGGCTGGCTTGCAGGGAAACAAAAAGGTAAAGCGCGCGAGCAGCAACAAGAGGCTATCGCCAAGGGTGAAGTGAGTATGGTTGTTGGTACACATGCCCTGTTCCAAGAGCATGTGACGTTTAAAGCTCTTGGACTGGTCATTATTGACGAGCAGCACCGATTCGGTGTTCACCAGCGCCTCGCTCTACGTGAAAAAGGTGAACAACAAGGTTTTCATCCTCACCAACTTATCATGACCGCAACGCCTATCCCTCGCACACTGGCGATGACCGCTTATGCCGATATGGATACCTCTATCATTGATGAGCTGCCTCCTGGACGAACTCCGGTAACGACAGTCGCCATTCCAGATACACGGCGTAAAGATATTATTGAACGTGTCAGGCAAGCTTGTATTGATGAAGGGCGCCAAGCCTATTGGGTATGTACTTTGATTGATGACTCCGATGTATTAGAAGCACAAGCGGCACAAGCGACGAGTGATGAATTAGCATTAGCGCTACCTGAATTGAAAGTGGGATTAGTACATGGACGCATGAAACCGGCTGAAAAGCAAAGCATTATGGCGGCATTTAAAAATAATGAGATTCAGCTACTGGTTGCAACTACCGTTATCGAAGTGGGTGTTGATGTTCCAAATGCGAGCTTAATGATCATTGATAACCCTGAACGGCTTGGCCTAGCCCAATTGCACCAATTAAGAGGACGTGTTGGTCGCGGCGCAGTCGCCTCCCACTGTGTGCTTCTCTATAAAACACCGTTGACCCATACGGCAAAACAGCGGTTACAAGTACTGCGTGATAGCAATGATGGTTTTGTTATTGCTCAAAAAGATCTGGAAATTAGAGGCCCCGGGGAGTTATTAGGTACTCGGCAAACGGGGAATGTCGATTTTAAAGTCGCCGATTTGTTACGTGACCAATATATGCTGCCTGAAGTACAACGTATCGCGCGCCATATTCAGCAGAACTATCCTGAAAATGCCAAATTAATTATTGAAAGATGGCTACCTGAACGCGAGCAATACAGCCAAGCTTAATTCAATCATAACTCGATAAATACCTTAATATTTATTGTAAAAATTAAAAGTCATAGCAACAAGGGATAGTGGAACATGAAGATACAAATCTTAATTGGTAGTGTTCGACAAACACGAATAGGACCTCAGATAGCACGCTGGGTTAAGGATGTTGCCGAGAAAAAATACCCTACTGAAATCCTTGATCTCAGAGATTGGCATTTACCAATGGATGATGAGCCCTATCTCCCCGCCGAAGGAATATATACCCAAGAGCATACCATTGCTTGGAGCAAAAAAATCGCTGAAGCCGATGCTTATATTTTTGTTTTCCCACAATATAACTGGGGCTATCCCGCTGCACTAAAAAATGCGATAGACCATTTGTATAAAGAGTGGAACAACAAACCTGCCTTAATGGTCAGTTATGCCAATCGAGGTGGAGGAAAAGCTGCGGAGCAGTTACAACAAGTGTTGCAAGGCATTCATATGCGTACTACAGAATCTCATTTAGAAATTAAACTCTCTGAAGTTAATTTCTCACCTTCCAACAGTGATGCCTCTTACCCTGAAACACTTTGCCACTATGAAAATGCGCTAATTTCAGCGCTAAATCAGCTGAGCCTGTTACACACATCACGCTAATTGCATCATTTTGTACCCTATAAACGAAAATTGCCGTGAATAAATTCACGGCAATACCTGCTATTTACCTTTATATATTTTTTATCTGTTATCCAGCCACTGATGGGAATACGGGTAACATTAGATATAGTTTGATCACAATCGCGTTAACGATATCAATAAAGAATGCGCCAACCATTGGAACAACTAAGAATGCAAGGTGTGATGGACCAAATTTGTCCGTGACCGCTTGCATGTTCGCGATTGCTGTTGGCGTTGCACCTAGGCCGAAACCACAGTGCCCTGCCGCCAATATCGCCGCATCATAGTTTTTACCCATCACGCGGAAGGTAACGAAAATAGCATAACCCGCCATCACACAGGCTTGGACTGCCAAAATAATCAGCATAGGAATCGCTAAAGATGCCAGTTCCCACAACTTCAGGCTCATCAGAGCCATCGCAAGGAATAGGGAAAGGCTAACGTTACCAACAACAGAAACCGCGCGGTCAAACACGCGATAAAAGCCCGCTAAAGATAGGCTATTACTTAAGATAACCCCAACAAATAACACACAAACGAATTTAGGAAGTGCAAAGGCAGTATCTGCCAGTAAGCCAGCAATAAAACTCCCCGCCATCAAACAAATCGCAATTAATGCAATAGTTTCAATCAACACCATAGAGGTGATCATTCGGCCTGATTGCGGCTTCTCAAATGCTGTTGGTACATCTTTATCATCTTCAGCAGTGCCTGGCGTTGGAATATTACGGATTAAGAAACGTGCAACTGGCCCACCAATGAGCCCGCCAAGCACAAGACCGAATGTTGCACATGCCATCGCAACTTCAGTCGCACTTTGGAAACCATAGCTATCTGTAAAGATTTTACCCCAAGCAGCCCCTGTACCATGACCACCAGATAAAGTGATAGAGCCAGCAAGCAGCCCCATTAGCGGGTCAAGGCCAAGTAATTCGGCTAAGGCAATACCAACCGTATTTTGTACTAATAGTAAACCTACAACGACAAAAATGAAAATAAACAGTGCTCTACCACCAGCTTTCAAGCTGGCTAAGTTTGCGTTTAAACCAATCGTGGCAAAGAATGCCAACATCATAGGTTCTTGTAATGAAAGGTCGAAAGACAAGCTCCAATCAAATACTTGCTTGATCACCAATAAGCTAAAAGCGACCAGCAACCCGCCTGCAACAGGCTCCGGGATAGTATATTTTTCGAGGAAAGGAACTGATTTTACAAGCTTACGTCCGAGCAATAGCACAAGGGTAGCAGCCACAAGCGTACCGTAGACATCGAGATGATACATTTATGTACCTCGTCTGTTGTTAATATTATTTAAAACTAGTAAGACGTTAATTTCTTCCTTAAAACGCCAAAAGCAGGTTCCTGAATTAGAAAAAAAATCGGAGATAAACACAAGTTAAAACATATAAAAATGTGACATTCCTTATCTAACTATAAAGAAATATTTTTCGCGCAAACGATTGCTTTTTTACGTGGTCGCTTTACAATGCGTTTTTTGTTGGCAGAGAAATACCAAAATGACCACCGAAGCATCTCAAAGACAGGCCGTTGAAGTCGAGCCAAAAAGTGAACTCATTTACCGTTTAGAAGATAGGCCACCACTCCCTCAGGCGTTGTTTGCTGCGGGTCAGCACCTTCTCGCCATGTTTGTGGCCGTCATTACCCCCGCAATGCTTATTTGCCAGTCATTAGGGCTACCCGCCCATGATACACAGCGCATTATCAGTATGTCACTGTTTGCTTCGGGTATTGCTTCCTTAATTCAGATCCGTGCTTGGGGGCCTGTTGGCTCCGGGCTATTATCTATCCAAGGCACCAGTTTTAACTTTGTTGCACCTTTAATTATGGGGGGTGTTGCACTCAAACAAGGTGGCGCTGATATCCCCTCAATGATGGCGGCACTGTTTGGCACACTGTTGGTCGCAGCACTCACTGAAGTTGTTTTATCGCGTTTTCTGCATTTAGCACGTCGAGTGATTACCCCATTAGTATCTGGCGTGGTAGTCATGATCATTGGGCTGTCACTGATCCAAGTCGGTCTGACTTCTATTGGTGGCGGGCACAGCGCAATAACTGATAATACCTTTGGCTCCCCCGATTATTTGCTACTGGCAGGTATTGTGTTGGCTGTCATTATTTTACTCAATCGCCAAAAAAACCCTTACTTACGCGTCGCCTCTTTGGTGATAGCTATGGCAATCGGCTATCTTGCGGCTTGGTGGATGGATATGCTTCCCACAACTCAAGACACCGATAGCACACAATCCGTGATCACCATACCTGAACCTTTCTATTATGGATTATCCTTTGATTGGAACTTGCTGATCCCACTCATGCTCATTTTTATGGTGACCTCTTTAGAGACAATTGGCGATATCACCGCGACCTCCGATGTCTCCGAGCAACCTGTGCGCGGCCCCATTTATATGAAGCGAATTAAAGGCGGAGTGTTAGCAAATGGTTTGAACTCCATGGTATCTGCTGTATTTAACACCTTCCCTAACTCCTGCTTTGGCCAAAATAATGGCGTGATCCAGCTTACTGGCGTGGCAAGCCGCTACGTGGGTTATATCGTTGCTTTAATGTTGATCCTATTAGGGGTATTTCCTGCTGTCGCCGGCTTTGTTCAACAAATTCCTGAGCCTGTTTTAGGCGGTGCCACCATTGTGATGTTCGGTACGATTGCAGCTTCTGGTGTGCGTATTGTTTCCCGTGAACCCCTCAACCGCCGTGCAATTATGATTATCGCCTTATCGCTTGCGGTCGGTATGGGGGTTTCACAACAGCCACTTATTTTACAATTTGCCCCTGATTGGCTGAAAACACTCTTTTCATCCGGCATTGCCGCAGGGGG
This sequence comes from Providencia sp. PROV119, assembly GCF_028482435.1. Taxonomy (NCBI): domain Bacteria; kingdom Pseudomonadati; phylum Pseudomonadota; class Gammaproteobacteria; order Enterobacterales; family Morganellaceae; genus Providencia; species Providencia sp. PROV119. Next base: position 31,609 of record NZ_JAMPQL010000023.1, on the reverse strand, counting down.
TTTAACCGCAATTGTTCTGAATTTAATTTTCCCTCACGAAAAGTAACCTGTCATTTACCGCCAGAGTTGAATACACTGGCGGTTATTCTGTATTCTATCTTGATAATTTATCCATCAGCGCATTTACCCATCAGTCCAATTATGGAGGGGCAGATAAACCATGAGGTGGTTAACCAAGCTCATCATAGCGCTTCTGCTACTGTTCTTACTCGCCGTGATATTCACCTATGCAGGGTTGCAAACACGCTGGGGTGCATCCTACGCTAGCCATTTTTTAAGTAAATTCACCGATTTTGATATTGATGTTGGTATCATGGGGCATGAGTTTTCGAATGCGGGTGAATTTGTTTTCCAAGACGTAAAAATCGCTTCGCGTAATCAAGACATGACACTGGATGCGAAACAAATTGTTGTCGATGTTAATTGGCGGAATCTGTTTAGCGGTACCGCAATTCGTCGCTTCGTGATCACACAAGGTAATTTAGCGGCGACGACCTCAGAAACGTCAACGCCAATTCCATTGAGTGCAAATATCCTCCAGTTTGAAAATAGCAATATCCAGCTAAACCAAGCAGAAAATCGCCTTCAAGTTTCTGGGTTCACAGGTGGCATCACACCATGGCAGCCAACCACAAACCATCCGTTTGGTTATGGTGATTTCCGCTTCACCACTAAACAGTTAGATATTAATGAATTGCCCTTAAAAAATGTTGCAATCACAGGGAAGCTTCAAGAGAATTTCACTGAATTTACCGATGCCAGCGGCTATCTTAATAATGGCTACATCACAGGCTCAGGAAAAGCATTAGCAGACGGTTCTATCACCATTAATTCTTTAGCGATGGATAAAGTTGGCTGGCAAAATAGCATTCCCTTTGACTCATTGCGTGAAGCAATCGAGAGCCAACGCACTATCTTATTAAAAAATGTTGCGCTAACTAATGTTGATCTCCAAGGTAAAGACTGGGCAATCTCAGGGCTTAATACTGAAATTGACCATATCAACTGGGTGAGGGGAAGTTGGAGCAGTCCTAAGAGCCATATTAACTTTACTGTTAATCAATTGGTTATCAAGGATCAACAGGTCGATACACTGATTGGTGATCTCAATATTCAGGGCGATAACCTCAACATTGAAAAGCTTTCAGGTTATTACTATAAAGGGGTATTTAGCCTTAATGGTGTGTGGCAACGTAACGACCAAACCCTTACCCTCAATGACGCAAAACTAGCCGGTATTTTATACACCCTGCCTGAAAATTGGTTGCAATTTTTCAGTCAACCTTCTCCTAATTGGCTATCAGGGCTGACTATCAAACAGTTTACCCTATCTCAATCATTGCTTATGAATATCGACTCTCGTTTCCCATTCGAATTGACTGCGCTCAGTGGCAACGTAGAAAATGTGAGTCTTATTAAGCAAAAACAGTGGGGAATTTGGAGTGGTAAAGCCTCATTCAATGCAGATAGCGGAACGGTTAATCAAGTTATGATACGCCGGCCTTATATGGATTTACGCCAAAGTGGGCAAGCCTCTGCTGCGGCTTCATTAACTGCCAGCACTGATAAAGGGGTTGTGAAGGTAGGTCTATTGGTGAAGCAGTCACCTAAAAAAGTGCCATTTTTACTGCGAGCTTCAGGTACGAATGTCGACCTTTCCGTCCTAAATCAATGGGGCTGGCAAGGCTTTCCACCTCAAGTCATTGGCGATTTTGATACATCACTACAAGGGGATTTATTAGCGCCATCCTTAGCAAAAAGCGTAAATGGTGAATTAGTCGCTACTCCACTGCAAGGGAAGCAAATGTATCGGACTGTGGTGAACGGTGTTGTTACCTCTTCTGTTGAGAGTGATGCGCCCCCTACCGAGTCACAACCTGTTGGCTCTCTACCAACGAACGATCAGCTCCCAGCGCTACTTACGCAATAATAGAAAGGCAGGCCAATCATCTCATTGGCCTGCCTCTCAATCGCTATCATCAAGATGATTTTATGGTCTTTTCCACCGGTAAAACCATATAGACACCGCTAAATACTGCTCCAACCTCACTGTTCGCGCCACTGACGGCTACCTCAAGTTTCACTCTCGCTTTACTTCCTCTTGCGAGACGGTCAAGGTCGCCACTCATATGTGACATATCGGCAACGGCTGTTGGCCTGCCACTAACAGGCTTGCTATAACGAATACTGGCATCCACTAAGACAATATCACCACCGAGTTGGTGCTCTTGCATGAGTAGCCAAATCAAACCCCATCCCGTTAATGTTGCCAGTGAAAATTGGCTACCTGCAAAAATTGTTTCATGGGGGTTTTGGTTACCCGCTTCAGGCATCGTGGTAATAAATTTTTTCCCTGTATATTGTTCAATACGAACACCCATTTTTTCACTTAACGGGATATATTTATACCACGCTTGTTGCAGTTCGCCACACCAATCGGGTCGATGGAGGATTTGATCGAGGGTTTCAATCGGTTTAATCATTAAATAGTGGCGAACGGGTGTTTTCAGTTCACCAGCGATAAGGCCACGACTTTCAAAGCCGATCTTACTAAAGAAAGGAACGGCCTCTTCCCGAACACTCGATACAATGCGTTTTACACTTTCTTGTCGCGCAATGGACTCTAGGGCCATCAAGATGAGTTTACCTAAACCTTTACCTTGCATCACAGGATTAACAGCAAGAAAGCGGATCGCGCCTTCATTATCGGCATTAATATAAAGCCGCCCGATCGCTAAAATACGGTTTTTATCATCAACGACCATTTGATGATAAGCAGTAAGATCATAGCCATCTTTCTCAGAACCAAGAGGCTGATTAAAGGGTTTACGTAACATCTCCCAGCGGAACTGGTAATAAGCATCAAACTCAGCGTCATCTTTAGGTGCACGCAGATGGTACATAGTCTCCCCCTAAATAGTTGAATCAGACTTGCAACCAGAAAGTCACAGGACCGTCGTTGGTCAGGCTGACTTGCATATCCGCGGCAAATTGCCCTGTTTCAGTGATCACACCTTGTTGGCGACTCTGTTCAACAAAATATTCATATAGCTGTTCAGCGCGTGCAGGCTCTGCTCCCCCTGAAAAGCTGGGTCTCATCCCTTTTTTCGTATCTGCTGCCAATGTAAATTGCGAGACAACTAACAAATGACCGCCAGCTTGTTGAACATTCAGGTTCATTTTTCCCTGTTCATCACTAAAAATTCGATAACCAAGTACTTTCTCACACAGCCGTTTTGCTTTTTGTTCGTCATCATCTTTTTCAACGCCGAGTAAAACAAGTAACCCAGAACCGATTTGACCAACAACTTGCTCATTCACAACAACTGCTGCATGAGCGACTCTCTGTATTAATGCAATCATGGTAACTCTATAAAAATATGGAGTAACGGTTTAGGTTACTCCACGGTGATAACTCATTAATTATTCGACTTCAGCGTTGAAGTCATAAGTACGAAAATATTCAGGTACAGTGTCTTTGTTAACGACATGAACACCTTTGATACCTAGCGCTTCGGCAGCCTTAATATTGTCCTCAACATCATCAAAGAATATGGCATCTGCCGCGTCAAACTCTTCAGATTCCAGAACATATTGGTAAATGGCTGGATCAGGTTTGCGCATCCCCAAGTCTTGAGATAGGTAGAGGAAATCAGAGGAGGCTGCAATTTCAGGGTAATGTTCAGGCCAGTAATCAAGGTGTAGGCGGTTGGTGTTAGATAAAACAACAACACGATGCCCTTGCTCACGTAGGCGCTCCATTATATCAATAACTTCTGGGCGCACCGACATAAAGATAGCGTGCCAGCCTTCCGCAAACTCTTCAAAACTGAGTGTAATGCCGAGTTCTTCGCATAGCATTTCAGCAAATTCAATATCTGAAATTTTGCCACACTCATGTTGTTGGAAGATATTCCCAAAAGTAAACCGTGATTTGATCTGCTCAGAAGGCGTACCGCTCAGCTCTGACCATTTATCAAAAACACGATTAAAGTCGATATCAATAATCACATTACCCATATCGAAGATATACAGCATACCGTTTCCTCGTTGTTATTAACTAAATTCACTTTAATCATAATTCATACAACTGAACAGCCCTAATTGCAGATTATTTGTTGTTTTTTTATTAATAAAGGGTGCTATCGTCTCTATCATGACAATAGATTCGAAACAGTCGAGCTAGATGCTCCCCTGCTGGCGACAAGGTATGATCCCGCCGTTGCACCAGCGCAAAAGTTGCATAAGGCAATTTTTCAGCCAAATCTAGTGCGATAAATTGCTGGTCAAATAAAGGGTCATCAATTGTATCAACAGAGACAATCGTCAAAAAATCGCTTTGTGCCACCAAGCTCATGCAGCCAATTAATGTTTCACATGTCACACTAAAGCTCATTGGTCTCTCCATTCTGGAGAACACTTCAGAAAGCTGCTTATAATAAGTGCCTTTCGGTGTCGGCATTGTCCAGTCACAATTTGCTAATTGCTCTAATGACGTAGCATGCCTCATCGGGTGATCTTTACGCATGATCACCTTATATTCTTTGCGCATTAACCTTTCAAAATTAAATTCAGCATCCAAACTACCGGGGTAATAAGTATTCACCGTAAAATCTAATTCACCTTGGCGTAATTGCGGCAACATCGTCAATAATTGCCCTTCCATGATACGGATCTTGATATTGGGAAAGTCACGATGAAATTGAATAATGACTTTTGGCATCACTGAACGTGCAATACTCCCTGCGACACCAATATTAATCGTACCGCTGGATAACCCAATGCGCTGCTGTATTTCCTCTTGCCCTACACGTAACTCTTCCAAAATAATACTGGCACGACGTAAAAAACTTTCTCCACAATCCGTTAAATAGATCCCTTGATTACTACGAATAAATAATTTTGCTCCCAAAGAGCTTTCTAATTCACGAATGGATTTGGTCAATGCTGGCTGAGAAAGCTGTAAAAAACGGCTTGCCGCCCTAATGCTGCCATGGCGACTCACTTCAACGAATGCCCTCAATTGATTCAACTTTATTGGCAAAGCCATATTAGCCCCTGATAACCATTAATTATATAGACAAAGATAATCGTATCTTTTTTACCCTATTTTGATTGTGTACAGTCAACTTTTGATAATAACAAATAATTAACATAACTACTTATTAACTATTTTTTAATTATTAAAACAATCAAATGCAGCATATTAAATTAGTTTAAAAATATTAAATAAAATTTAATTTTATTTAAATTGAATCGTTCTGGGTATTTATACCGAGCCACTCCCACTTTATCGTGATAACTAAAAGAGATAACAATTATGGAGATTTCTTTAAATAACGCTATTGGATCCATCACACATCAATTACAAATTTGGCGGCGTGATTTTCATCAATATGCCGAATCCGGTTGGTTTGAATTTCGAACTGCAACATTAGTTGCTGATGAGCTGGACCGCCTTGGCTACCAATTACAACTAGGAAAGGAGGTCATCAACGCTGAAGATCGTATGGGGCTTCCCTCACCACAGCAATTGGCAGAGCAAGAAAAACGAGCCATTGAGCAAGGCGCGCTAACCAAATGGCTTCCCTATTTTTCAGGAGGATTTACGGGGATCGTTGCGACGTTAGATACGGGTAAACCGGGGCCTACACTGGCGTTTCGTGTTGATATGGATGCGTTAGATCTGAATGAAGATCTCACTGAGCAGCATCGTCCACACGCAGAAGGCTTCTCTTCTTGTAATGCCCATATGATGCACGCCTGTGGTCACGACGGTCATACCGCCATTGGCCTCGGTTTGGCACATATCTTGAAGCAATTTCAAGCACAACTGACTGGTCGTATCAAAATTATTTTCCAGCCTGCCGAAGAAGGAACCCGTGGAGCAAAATCAATGGCAACCGCTGGCGTTGTGGATGATGTCGATTTCTTTGTCGCCATACATATCGGCACTGGAGTGCCTAAAGGGGAATTAGTGTGTGGCAGTAAAAGTTTTCTTGCGACCACTAAATTTGATGTCACTTTTCAAGGGAAAGCCGCACATTCAGGAGCAAGACCAGAAGATGGCAAAAACGCATTAGTTGCCGCCGCTCAGGCCACACTGGGTCTATATGGTATTCCTCGGCATAGTGAAGGTAGTTCTCGTATCAATGTTGGTGTACTCAATGCAGGAATTGGACGTAATGTCATTGCTGATCACGCATTAATGAAAGTTGAGACGCGCGGCGAAACGAATGATATTAATGAGTTTATGTATCAAAAAGCCCTCAATATCATTGAAGGTGCCGCCAAAATGCAAGATGTTGAGTTCAACATCAAATTAATGGGCGCTGCACAAAGTAGTCATCCTAGCCCGCAATGGGTCGATTTCATTATGCGTCTAGCACAGAACAATATTTCTGAGCTGACTTCCGTTATTAAAGATAAACCTCAAGCAGCAGGTTCAGAAGATGCAACCTACTTTATGGAGCGCACCAAAGCACTTGGTGGGCAAGCAACCTATATGATTTTCGGTACTGAGCTTAGCGCAGGGCATCACAATGAACGTTTTGATTTTGATGAAGATGTTATGCCTGTTGCCGTCAAAACCTTAGCCACTATTGCGCTTTCGCTACCTGAATTTGGAGATCACCCTAATGAGTAACGCATTCACATCATTCATCAATCATTATATTGAACAGAATCGCGCACGTTTCACCCAATTAAGCGATGCGATTTGGGATCATCCAGAAACCCGTTTTGAAGAGACCTTCTCGGCTGGGCTACTCGCTGATGCACTGGAGCAAGAGGGCTTTACTGTAGAAAGAGGGGTGGGCGATATTGATACCGCATTTATTGCCAGCTTTGGCTCCGGCGCCCCTGTGATAGCGCTGCTGGGTGAATTCGATGCGCTTGCTGGTTTAAGTCAGCACTCCGCTTGTAGCCATCCTAGCCCCGTTATTGAAAACGGTAATGGTCACGGTTGTGGGCATAATTTATTGGGAACTGCCGCATTAGCTGCCGCCTTTGCCGTAAAAGCTTGGATAGAGGAAAACCAACTACCAGGTACAGTACGTTTCTATGGCTGTCCGGGTGAAGAAGGCGGCTCAGGTAAGACTTTTATGGTAAGAGAAGGCTTATTTGATGATGTAGATGCGGCGGTAACATGGCACCCTGAATCATTTAGTGGTGTTTTCAATGTTCAATCCCTCGCCAATATTCAAACTGCATTTCGCTTCAAAGGCATTGCAGCACACGCGGCAAACTCTCCACATTTAGGCCGTAGCGCACTTGACGCGGTTAGCCTAATGAATGTTGGTGTTCAATTTTTACGTGAACATATTATTCAAGAAGCGCGCATCCACTATGCAGTCACGAATACGGGAGGCGCTTCCCCTAACGTCGTTCAAGCAGATGCCGAAGTTTTGTATCTGGTTCGTGCACCACAGCTAGACCAAGCTCAAGATATTTATCAACGAGTTATTGATATCGCTAAAGGCGCAGCTTTAATGACTGGTACACAATTAGAGATCCGACTCGATAAAGCATGCTCAAATTATGTTCCTAATCGCACTATTGAAAAAGCGATGTATCAGCATATTACCCATTACGGTATTCCTGAATACAGCGAGCAAGAGCGCCAATTTGCAGAAGAGATCCATGCCACCTTAACCAAAGATGATTTGCACAACGCAAAACTGAATGCCGCGCGTAGTGGTGGTGAACAAGCGATAAAATGGGGTGAGCGCCAAGGTAACAAGGCTCTGACGGATGAAGTTTTACCCTATGTTGAATCAAAAGAACTGATGTATGGCTCAACGGATGTGGGGGATGTCAGCTGGGTCACACCAACGGCACAATGCTTTAGCCCTTGCTTTGCATTCGGCACACCTCTGCATACATGGCAATTGGTTGCGCAAGGAAGAACATCTATCGCCCATAAAGGCATGCTATTAGCAGGGAAAATTATGGCAGCTACCGCCGTTGATCTACTCACAACACCGAACTTACTCGCACAAGCAAAAAGTGAGTTCCAACGTCAACGTGCTCAACAACCTTACCACTGCCCAATTCCCCCTGACGTTAAGCCGTCTAAATTGCAGTAATTTTGTATTGGCGGGTCAATAACAATCACAAATCCCGCCATCAAGACCATAAAAATAACAATAATTGCAAATACATAGGAAAAACATCATGAGCCAAACCACAACATCAATGAATAAGAGCCCAGGTGCTATTTTTCGTTGGATAGAGCGTGTTGGGAATAAAATACCAAACCCTTTCATTCTTTTTGTCTATCTTCTGGCGATCTTAATGGTCGCTACGGCTATCCTTTCTTGGTTTGATTTATCGGTAAAGAACCCAGCTAACGGCGAACTCGTTTCCGTAAAGAACCTATTGAGTGTCGAAGGCATACAGTGGATTTTGCCTAATATTGTCAAAAACTTCAGTAGCTTTGCTCCATTAGGCGCCATCTTAGCGCTCGTCATCGGGGCAGGACTCGCTGAAAAAGTGGGTTTATTACAAGCCTTAATGTACAAAATGGCATCAGGGATTAATAAACGTTACGCCAGCTATATGGTGTTATTTATCGCCTTTTTCAGCCATATTTCATCAGATGCCGCTTTGGTGGTTATGCCCCCTTTAGGTGCATTAATTTTTATTGCGGTTGGTCGTCACCCCGTCGCGGGTCTACTCGCGGCTATTGCTGGCGTAGGCTCCGGCTTTACCGCTAACCTCCTGATTGTTACAACGGATGTTTTACTCTCTGGGATCAGTACGGAAGCCGCCATGATCATCGACCCTAACTTACATGTTAGTGTCATTGATAACTGGTATTTTATGGCTACATCCGTCATCGTCTTAACGATTGCAGGTGCCATCTTAACGGATAAATTTATTGAGCCACGATTACCAAAGTGGGAAGGCACTTCTCATGACCGCTTAGAAAAATTAACCCCATTACAAAATCGTGGGTTATTAATGAGCGGGCTCTCGGCATTAATATTTATTGGACTCGTCGCATTAATGGTTGTACCTGAAGGTGCACCACTTCGTGACCCACAGACAGGCTCGGTGATCCCTTCACCATTTATTAAAGGTATTGTGCCTGTCATCATTATTTTCTTCTTTGTCGTCTCAATTACTTATGGTATTTCGACCAAGCAAATTAAAAAACCAAATGATATTCCTGACCTATTAGTTGACCCCATGAAAAGCATGGCGGGCTTTATTGTCATGGTTTTCCCTCTGTCTCAGTTCGTTGCGTTTTTCAACTGGAGCAACATGGGGAAATTTATGGCGATTGGCTTGACTGATTTACTCGAAAATTTAGGAATGACAGGCGTACCTGCCTTTATTGGTTTGATGTTTTTATCTGCATTCTTATGTATGTTTATTGCCAGTGGCTCCGCAATTTGGTCTATTTTAGCGCCAATATTTGTGCCAATGTTTGTGCTGTTAGGCTTCCACCCTGCTTTTGCACAGATAGTCTTTCGTATCGCTGACTCCGCGGTACTCCCACTTGCACCGATGTCACCATTCTTACCTCTATTTTTAGGGTTTCTACAGCGATATTACAAAAATGCCCAACTTGGTACTTATTACACCTTAATTCTGCCTTACCCACTGGTTTTCTTTGCAGTATGGATATTGCTGCTCGTCGGTTGGTACTATGCCGGTTTACCAATAGGGCCAGGGGTTTATCCTCAACTGACACCTTAATAAGTCACCCATTACCTTTAAAATTTACTGTATCAATAGAAGGTGGGATAGCTTCCCGCCATCCTCTTACCCTACCGTACATACAGCGCTGTATGCACGGTAGTTTGTACTTATTCCGCTCAGGTCGTCACACATGTGTGTCGCTAATAATTTCGTTACTGTTCGTTTATTGCGACTAACAAAATTAAGGTGATTTTGGGAAAATCTTTCCTTCTCCACGCGCGATGACTGATTATTCGTTATATCTACTCAAGTTGCAGTGTGATAATAGATATCACTCAGAACTGATTGATTTTACGAACGTAAATATCCTTCCAAAATGTGTTTATCTCGTGCGATAGCTTGGAATTAATATGATGGGAATGAGAGGCTTTGAATATGTCGGCTAGCTCACTATTTATACTAGCCCCATAACAGCAAAGTCCTAACCTTTTAGGCTAGGACTTTGTTAGCAATCTGAAAGCGCCCAATGAGCGCCTTCAGCAAGAAGAATAACTAAAAATTAGTCTTCTTTTGAACGGTTCGCACGGCGACGATCGTTTTCAGTTAAGTGACGTTTACGCAGACGGATAGACTGTGGAGTCACTTCAACTAATTCGTCATCATCAATAAACTCTAGTGCTTGTTCCAAAGTCATTTTAATTGGTGGTGACAAGGTTGTCGCTTCATCCGTACCAGACGCACGCATGTTAGTTAGTTTTTTACCTGTTAAGCAGTTCACAGTCAGGTCATTTGAACGTGAGTGAATACCAATGATTTGGCCTTCATACACTTCTGCACCATGACCTAAGAATAGCTTACCGCGGTCTTGTAGGCTGTACAGGGCGTAAGCAACTGCTTTACCTTGACCATTCGAGATCAATACGCCATTTTGACGACCACCAATTTCGCCTGGGCGAACATCATCGTAGTGGCTGAATGTTGAGTACAGCAAACCCGTACCTGACGTCATCGTCATAAATTCAGTACGGAAACCGATCAAACCACGGCTTGGGATAACATAATCAAGACGTACACGGCCTTTACCATCTGGCATCATGTCACGTAGGTCACCTTTACGCTCACCCAACGCTTTCATGACATCACCTTGGTGCTGCTCTTCAACGTCTAAAGTCACTTGCTCAAATGGCTCTTGTTTACGGCCATCCACTTCACGGAAGATAACTTTTGGACGAGAAACACCTAACTCAAAGCCTTCACGACGCATGTTTTCGATCAGAACTGACAAGTGCAATTCACCACGACCGGAAACTCGGAATGCATCTGGATCTTGAGTTTCTTCAACACGCAATGCCACGTTGTGCACTAGCTCTTTGTTCAAACGGTCAAGGATCTGACGCGAAGTCACATATTTACCTTCACGACCACAGAATGGTGAGGTGTTAACACAGAAGAACATGCTCACGGTTGGTTCGTCGACCGCCAATGCTGGTAACGCTTCAACATTACCCACATTACAGATAGTGTCTGAAATGTTTAGTTCACCTAAACCCGTCAGAGCAACGATATCACCTGCTTCTGCATGTTGAGAATCAATACGTTCTAAACCTAAGTGAGTCAGAACTTTACCGATTTTACCGTTACGTGTTTTGCCTTCGCTATCGATAACTGTCACTTGTTGGTTTGGCTTAACAGTACCACGTTTGATACGACCAATACCGATAACACCTAAGTAGCTGTTGTAATCTAGTTGTGAAACTTGCATCTGGAAAGGCCCTTCCAGATCAACTTTTGGTGGCTCAACATATTTGACAATTGCTTCATAAAGCGGGGTCATGTCTTCTGCCATATCTGTATGGTCAAGACCCGCGATACCGTTTATTGCTGACGCGTAAACGATAGGGAAATCAAGCTGTTCATCCGTTGCGCCTAAGTTAACGAATAAATCGAATACTTGGTCAATAACCCAATCAGGGCGTGCACCAGAGCGGTCAACCTTATTGATAACAACAATCGGTTTTAAGCCATTATCGAACGCTTTTTGGGTAACGAAGCGTGTTTGTGGCATAGGGCCATCAGTGGCATCAACCACCAGCAGAACGCTGTCAACCATTGACATAACACGCTCAACTTCTCCACCAAAGTCGGCGTGACCTGGGGTATCTACGATGTTGATGCGATAGTCATTCCATTTGATAGCGGTATTTTTGGCAAGGATAGTAATACCACGCTCTTTCTCCAAGTCATTGGAGTCCATAACACGCTCATCCACAGTTTCACGTTCACCGAACGTGCCTGATTGCTGCAATAATTTACCAACCAGTGTTGTCTTGCCATGGTCAACGTGAGCGATGATGGCGATATTTCTTAAGTTTTGAATTGACAAGGATTTTTACCGTTTAATTGACAGGAAAGGAATATGCTTTATAGAGCCTAACTATAAAACTGCAAAATAGGAAGCATACTTTCTACGTTAATTTGCTGTTATTTTACACGTTTTTCCGCGCAAGTGGAATAAATGTGAATTTCATCACTGTATAAAAAGTTTTTAACTAAAAAACATTTAGTTGCGTAACAACTACGGAATATCTCAAAAAATAACTGGTATCAATACTGAGAAATCACAAAGTAACAGAATAATACGCTATATTTTAAATTTTAACAGCCGTAAAAAAGAATAAAAAATAGAAATTCTTCTACTAACTCCCTCTTTCACGCTTTTTTCTGTAATTTAGATATATCTAAATTGACCAATTAGATATATCTAATTATATTTGTTCTCGTAAATTCGATATATCTAATCAAGGAGAATTATATGCGAATTCATTGTTGCCGTCATGTTTATCATTCACGCCATGAAGACGGTCATGGACACCAATGTTGCCACGGCGAAGGTCGTCATGGTCATGGCGAAGGTTGCCATGGTCGCGGTGAGGGACGTGGGCAGGGTGGTGGTCGCCATAGAGGTCGTGGATTACGCCGTTTATTTGATCATGGTGATTTGCACATTATGGTACTTTCATTAGTGGCTAAAAAACCTAGCTATGGCTATGAAATTATCAAAGATATCCAAGAAGCCTCAAATGGCCTTTATGTACCAAGCCCAGGTGTTATTTATCCGACGCTAACACTACTCGAAGAACAAGGTTTCCTTGAGTCAGAAGTGGTTGAACGTAACCGTAAAAGTTTCAAAATCACGGCAGAAGGTGCAGCACATTTAAAAGCGAATCAAGAGACAGAAACCATTATTTTCCGTAAATTAGCCAAAGCGCGTGATATGCAGCACGGCGGTAATTTATCTGAAGAAATCGAAATGGCTGTCAGCCGTTTTAAAGCGCTCTTGCGCCATAAAATGGTTTTAAAACAATTAAGTGAACAACAAACTCGTCAAATTGCGCAAATCATCAATGATGCCGTACAGCAAATTGAGCAAGTCAACATTTTATTAACTGATAACATTGATGAATAAAAAGCGGGTTGGTTAATCATTTATTTTATCTAAATGGCCTTGTGTTTTGACGTCAAGCACAGGGCTAACGGTCAAAGCTCCCCCTCACTACTAGCCATTAATAATGACTTTACTTTGGTACGGCAAAACCTTTGTGTGGCCGCTAATCCTCGCTTTTTATCACTAAAGCACCAATATGGTGCACTCCACACAGAAAATGCACCATATTGGTGCAGTAATTCACATGTACTCTCCTACTAATTTGTCATAACGGCGTAACACTCCATATTTAGGCTATTTTAAAAAGTTGGCACGTTTTTCGCTTATACTTTTATGTGAGAAGTTACACCTTGATTAACTGATGCTGAAAAGCCAGAAATAATTGCAAAAAGTAACGCAACTGTATGTGGTTATTTTGCAGACCCGACCTGACCAGGAGAGCCGACGATGTCCGCAGAACACGTTTTATCGCTGATAGAAGAGCACAAAGTAAAATTTATTGACATGCGTTTTACTGATACCAAAGGTAAAGAGCAACACATCACCATCCCTGCTCATCAAGTCAACGAAGACTTCTTTGAAGAAGGTAAAATGTTTGATGGTTCATCAATTGGTGGCTGGAAAGGCATTAACGAGTCTGACATGGTGCTAATGCCAGATCCATCCACTGCAATGCTCGACCCATTTTTTGCCGACCCAACTTTGATCATTCGTTGCGATATTCTTGAACCAGGCACAATGCAAGGTTACGACCGTGACCCGCGCTCTATTTCTCAACGTGCAGAAGATTTTTTACGTGCCAGCGGTATTGCTGACACCGTGCTGTTTGGGCCAGAGCCTGAATTCTTCATCTTTGATGATATTCGTTTTGGTAACAGCATGCACAGCAGCTACTATCACATTGATGATATTGAAGCGGCTTGGAATACTGGTACAAAATATGAAGGCGGTAACAAAGGCCACCGTCCGGGTGTAAAAGGCGGTTACTTCCCAGTTCCCCCCGTCGATTCTTCACAAGACCTCCGTTCTGCGATGTGTACCACCATGGAAGAAATGGGCTTAGTCGTTGAAGCTCATCACCATGAAGTGGCTACCGCAGGTCAAAACGAAGTGGCATGCCGCTTTAATACAATGACCAAAAAAGCAGACGAAACACAGATTTATAAATATGTCGTGCACAATGTTGCCCATGCTTACGGTAAGACAGCGACCTTTATGCCTAAGCCATTAGTCGGTGATAACGGTTCAGGTATGCACTGCCATATGTCACTGTCAAAAGATGGTATTAACCTATTTGCAGGCGATAAATACGGTGGTTTGTCAGAAATGGCGCTTTACTACATTGGCGGCATTATCAAACACGCACGCGCACTGAATGCCTTCACTAACCCAACAACCAACTCGTATAAACGTCTGGTTCCGGGCTTTGAAGCACCAGTTATGTTGGCTTATTCTGCACGTAACCGCTCTGCATCTATTCGTATCCCTGTGGTTGCAAGTACCAAAGCGCGTCGTATTGAAGTGCGTTTCCCTGACCCAGCAGCCAACCCGTACTTAGCGTTTGCTGCGCAATTAATGGCGGGTCTTGATGGCATTATCAATAAAATCCATCCGGGCGACGCCATGGATAAAAACCTATACGACCTGCCACCAGAAGAAGCAAAAGAGATCCCAACAGTGGCTGGTTCACTAGAAGAAGCCTTGGCTGAGCTAGATAAAGATCGTGAATTCTTAATTCGCGGTGGTGTATTCACCAACGATGCAATTGATGCCTATATCGAACTACTCCGTAGCGATATTCAACGCGTTCGCATGACCCCGCATCCATTAGAATTTGAAATGTACTACAGTGTGTAACACGCCGTTCCACTGCTAGTCTTTGTTGCCGTGAAACATTTGCCCCATCTCTGATGGGGCCTTTTCTCCTACTTTCAGTGGTATCATTTTATTTACGGCACCGTTATTCAAATTGCAGCTTTGTTGGGTAAATCAAGTATAATGCACCAAAATAGTGCAGGAGCAGAATTACATGAAAGCCGAACATTTGCCAGCACCGGAACATATTCTTGATTCACTGTTAAACAGCGTCCTAATCGTTGATTATGACCTTGTGATCCATTATGCCAATCATGCGGCTTTACAAATACTTGCCCAAAGCCAACGTAAAATATATGGCACCCCATTACCTGTACTTTGCAATTATTGCTCCTTAAATGATGAGCTAATGTTAAATAGCTTAAAAGAGGGCCATAGCTTCACCGATAACGAAGTTACGCTCGTTTTTAATAATCATTCCCATGTTATGTCGTTAAGTGCACAGCCTTTCTCTGCTCAGTTTATTTTGTTGGAACTGTCTCAATTAGATAGCCAACGCAGGCTCAGCCAAGAGCAGGTACAAAATGCTCAGCAATTGGCAGCAAGAGAGCTGATCCGGGGTTTGGCTCATGAAATAAAAAACCCATTAGGCGGCTTAAGAGGCGCTGCACAGTTGCTTTCAAGGGCATTACCTGACCCAAAACTGAATGAATATACGCAAGTTATTATTGAACAAGCCGACCGATTAAGGGCATTAGTCGATAGATTACTTGGCCCCCAATACCCTGGGCCAAAAACGCAACAGAGTATTCACCACAGCGCTGAAAATATCGTGCGCCTTGTGTCATTAGAGAAGCCCGAAAATATCACGTTAATACGCGATTATGACCCTAGTTTGCCTGATCTTGAGTACTATCCCGATCAAATTGAACAGGTTCTACTCAACATTATCCGTAATGCGTTACAAGCACTTTCCGATACGGGTGGCACAATAACGCTACGCACTCGCACAGCATTTCAGGTCATGTTACAAGGGGAGCGTTATCGCTTAGCCGCTCGTATTGATGTTGAAGATAATGGCCCAGGTATTCCACCCGCTATCCAAGATACGTTGTTTTATCCTATGGTAAGTGGTCGCGAGGGCGGAACAGGATTAGGCTTATCTATCGTTCACAGTTTAGTGGATCAGCACGCTGGGAAAATTGAATTTACCAGTTGGCCCGGTCATACCGAATTTTCTATTTATCTACCAATTAAAAAATAGGGGATAACAATGCAGCAGGGAAAAATCTGGGTTGTTGATGATGACAGTTCTATTCGTTGGGTGCTTGAGCGCGCCTTAAATAGTGCCTCTTTTCATTGCACCTGCTTTGACAGTGCCGATGCTGTTCTTGCCGCTTTAGAGCATGATTGCCCTGATGTTTTGTTATCAGATATTCGTATGCCGGGTATTGATGGTTTAGCCTTACTTAATCGGCTAAAGCAGTCGCACCCATCGCTTCCCATTATTATTATGACGGCACACTCTGATCTTGATGCAGCGGTAAATGCTTATCAATCGGGGGCTTTTGATTACCTACCTAAGCCTTTTGATATTGATGAAACCGTCGCTTTAGTCGAACGCGCCTTGAGCCATAGCCGAGAACAAAACCACCTCGAACGTGATTCGAAACAGAAAACGGAGAGTGTCTCTTCCACCATGATAGGTGAAGCTCCTGCTATGCAAGAGGTTTATCGGATCATAGGTCGCCTCTCTCGCTCATCCATTAGTGTGCTGATTAATGGTGAGTCCGGTACAGGTAAAGAATTAGTTGCACATGCACTGCATCAGCATAGCCCCCGTGCCAACGGCCCTTTTATTGCTCTCAACATGGCGGCTATTCCTAAAGATCTCATTGAGTCAGAGCTATTTGGTCATGAAAAAGGGGCATTTACTGGCGCCACACAGGTTAGGCAAGGCCGTTTCGAGCAAGCTAATGGCGGCTCACTATTTCTTGATGAAATTGGCGATATGCCTCTAGATATACAAACACGACTATTGAGAGTTCTTGCGGAAGGGCAATTTTATCGTATCGGCGGTTATACTCCGGTAAAAGTCGATGTGCGTATTATCGCAGCAACACACCAAAATCTAGAAAAACGTGTTAAAGAGGGGCTATTCCGTGAGGATTTATTTCATCGCTTAAATGTCATCCGTGTACAGCTCCCACCATTACGTGAAAGAACAGAAGATATCCCACGTCTTGCCCATTATTTTTTACAAAATACTGCCAAAGAGCTAGGTGTTGATAGTAAGGTACTACATCCAGATAGTGAACATATTCTACAACGCTATCATTGGTCCGGTAACGTGAGGCAATTGGAGAACGTTTGTCGCTGGTTAACAGTTATGGCGGCTAGCCAAGAAATTCTACCGCAAGATTTACCAGAAGACCTGTTGGATAGCCCACAACCGGACGATGCTAGCGAAGAGCCAGCAGCACGTCAGTCTGTCACAAGTCATCATCCATCATGGTTTGAACTGCTCGAGCAATGGACACACAGTGCATTAGCTGAAGGTAAAGAAAACTTATTAGCTCAAACCGTTCCTCTAATGGAGCATACCATGCTAAATTGCGCCCTCAAATATACGAATGGGCACAAACAAGAAGCAGCTCGTTTATTAGGTTGGGGGCGAAATACTCTCACCCGCAAATTAAAAGAGTTGGGTATCGAGTAAATCACCACAGGCTTATTTCTGCACCTCTGCAAGTAGCCAATGACGAAAAATAGCCATTGCAGGGGTTATCGGTCGTGATTTCAATCGACTCAGCCAATATCCCCCTAAAGTGACGTTAATATCAAACGGTTGAACCAATGTACCGGCGCTCAATTCGTGCTCGAACATACAACTTGGAGCCAGCGCCACGCCATCCGTTAACAGCGCAGCTTCAACCATTAAGCGCGAAGAGTCGAAAATTGGCCCTTTCACTCGCCATGGCTCAAGCTCTGCTGCTATCTGCCATTTTTCCCATTCGTCTTTACGATAAGAGCGCATCAAACTGTGATCTTTTAAATCTAATGGATGAGTTAACTTATTGGCCACTTTTTCAGAGCACAGTACGGTATGAGCCGCTGAAAACAGCGCCGTATTTTCTGCTAATGGCCACAATCCTTCCCCAAAACGGATCGCAAAATCAACCCCCTCAGCTGCTAAATTAACCACGTTATTGTGCGTCATGATGCGCAAATCGATATAAGGATACAATGCAGCAAAAGCGGGTAAGCGTGGTAATAACCAACCTACTGCAAACGTACCGACAACGGAGACACTCAAGACTTCATGGTAATGCCCATCTTCAAATTGTTGTAACAATGACTCTATTTGGTCAAATGAGCGGCTGAGTACAGGAAGTAAAGCCAACCCTTCATCGGTCAGAGCCAGCCCCCGAGGTAAGCGAATAAATAGCTCAAGTCCAAGCTGCTCTTCCAGCAAACGTACCTGCTGACTCACAGCGGCTTGGGTCACATTCAACTCCAGCCCTGCTCTTGTAAAGCTTAGGTGCCGCGCTGAAGCTTCAAATGCTCTCAACGCATTCAAAGGGAGACGATGACGATAATTCCCTGACATAAGTTTTTCTTTTACCTCATCGAATTTTATATCGTTTCAAATCAGAATTTAAAATAGGCATACTCTTTGCTCATCATCGGACAATACGGTATTAATCAATGCCTCAGCATCTAAGGCATGTGGAAATTAGAATACCTGAATTTTAATTATCAATAACTAAAACTTTTACTTTAATGGATAACTCTATGAAAAATATTTTTCGTCAGGGGCGGCTTTTTATCGCCTTAAGTTTAGCAATGACATCGATTTCCGCCTTTGCCCTTACACAGCAAGAGGTCGATGACATTATCAAGCCCCTGATGAAACAAGAACAGATCCCGGGTATGTCTGTTGCCATCTCAGTGAATGGCAAACAAGCTATTTACCATTACGGTGTTCAGTCAAAACAGACCCAAATTCCTGTTTCTGATAGGACGCTGTATGAAATTGGCTCCTTATCAAAAACCTTTACCGCAACACTGGCAACTTATGCGCAAATTCAAGGAAAACTCGATTTTAGCCAAAGTGTCAGTCATTACCTACCTGAATTAAAAGGCAGTGCTTTTGATAATGTTAGCGTGATGAATTTAGCCACCCATACATCAGGGTTATCGCTATTTGTACCTAGCGATATCAAAACCAACGATCAATTAATGGCGTATTATCAAAAATGGCTTCCTGACAATGAGGTTGGACAATATCGTTCTTATTCAAATTTAGGGGTTGGGTTACTTGGTATCGTGACGGCAAAGCAACTTAATATGCCTTTTTCTCAGGCTATGGAAAAATTGATGCTGCCTTCACTTGGCTTAAAACATACTTACATCCATGTTCCCAAAAGCCAAGAGAAATATTACGCACAAGGCTACAATAAGCAAAATCAGCCTGTTCGCTTAAACCTAGCAATCCTTGGTCCAGAGGCTTATGGCCTAAAGTCCAATGCCAAAGATTTGATCCGTTATTTAGAAATCAATATGCAATCCATTAAAGTGGCGAAAACTTGGCAAGAAGCGATTGAAAACACCCATACTGGCGTTTACCTAACCGATTCGTTTGTGCAGGATATGATGTGGGAAAGCTATCCATGGCCGGTGTCGCTTTCACAATTACTGCAAGGCAACCGTGATGATATGGCTCTCAAACCACAAAAAGTGGAATTGATTAAGCCAGCCATGGCGCCAGAAGTACGCGCTTATTATAACAAGACTGGCTCTAGCAATGGCTTTGCGACATACGCGATATTTATTCCAGAAGAGAAGATTGCCATTGTTATGCTATCCAATAAATGGATACCTATTCCTCAGCGCATTACAGCGACTTACCAGTTACTAGAGAAAATCGAACGCTAAATACTCAAACGGCTCCATTGTAATATGGAGCCATGTATTTAAATAACACGAGAAAATTGGCGTTGACGCATTTGATTACGCAAATAGACATCAAAGCACATACAGATATTACGGATCAGCAAGCGCCCTTGAGGAGTCACCTTAATCGCGGTTTCTGTTATTTCGACTAAGCCATCTTCTTCCATCGGTTTTAACAGCGCTAAATCCTCTGCAAAATAGCGTTTAAACTCGATAGGATAAAGCGCCTCAATTTGCGCATAATGAAGTTGGAAATTACAAATCAGTGTCTTTATCACATCTCGGCGTAAGCAGTCATCATTGGTTAACACTAACCCACGCCACAAAGCATGCCCTTGCTCTTCTACTTGCGCATAATAGGTTTTTAAATCTTTTTGGTTCTGCGCATAACTATCACCCAACATACTGATCGCCGATACGCCCAATCCTAATAAATCACAATCCCCTTGAGTGGTGTAGCCTTGGAAGTTGCGATGTAAAATCCCTTCACGCTGTGCAACGGCTAACTCATCTTGTGGTTTGGCAAAGTGATCCATACCAATAAACTGATAGCCTTCTGAGGTTAAGGTCGCGATGGTTTCTTGCAAAATATCCAGTTTTTGCTCAGCATTTGGCAAGTCTTCATCTTTAATTTTACGCTGTGCCGCAAACAAGTTAGGTAAATGAGCATAGTTAAACACGCTCAAACGATCCGGTGACAGTTCAATCACTTTTTTCAAGGTAAAAGCAAAGCTTTCTGGGGTTTGCTTTGGTAGACCGTAAATCAGGTCAATACTGGTTGATGTAAACCCCGTTTCTTTTGCTCGATTAATGAGCGCAAAAATAAAATCTTCATCTTGTTCGCGGTTAACTAAAACCTGAACGTCTTTATTAAAATCTTGCACCCCCATACTCAGGCGGTTGAACCCTTCGCTGCGCAAATGATCTATCATATCCAGTTCAATTTCACGGGGGTCTACCTCTATCGACATTTCAACGTCATCAGAGAAATGGAAGTGTGTTTTGAGCAAAGCGACCAAATGGCTAACTTGAGCCTTATCGAGATAAGTAGGTGTGCCGCCGCCCCAATGCATCTGTGTAACGGTTCGCCCTTTTAATAAGGCTGCACGTTGAATAATCTCTTTTTCGATGACCTGCAAGTATTCATCTGCTTTATGCTTTTGCCGTGTCACCAGTTTATTGCAGCCACAAAAATAACAAAGCTTATGGCAAAAAGGGATGTGAACATAGAGCGATAATGGGTTTTCAGGGTAGCGTTGAGTTGCAGCCACAAACGCACTCTCATCATACTCTTGGTTAAATTCCAAAGCTGTCGGGTATGACGTATAGCGTGGCCCTGAATAATTATATTTTTGGATGAGAGAGAGATCCCAAACGATATTTTGCTCTGACATTAACATTCCTCAATTGCGCCGAATACCTACTTACAGGCTGTATCTTATGTTTTTTTATTGGCGAACTTATATACACGACATAATAACATAAAAGAAATTATAACTTGTGATTGGCAAGAGAGAGTTGATGCAGCACCAAAAGTCACATGACTTGAATGAATTTTAACCAAAACCTCCTCCGGCAGTGCACCGGAGGAGATAGAAAAACGATTATTTACTTTTCAGGATACGCATAATGTCATCCAGTTTATCTTCGTCTTCTTCTTCATCGTCGTCGGTCAGTTCAATACCTAAAATAGACATCAGCTCATCAATGCGGTCTAAACAAGTATCAATATACGCCTGCTCTTCCGCTGTCACCGTTTCACCATCTTCTAAACGCGCCAACAAGCTATCTAAACGATCGTCCTGCTCAAGCATTTCAAGCTCTTGCTCTGGTGATAATTTAACTTTTACTGCCGGCTCTTTAGCGGGCGCTGAGCGTGTTACCACCGCATTATCATCAACAACCAACGGAATCGGTTTTTTGCTACCCACACGTGGGTCTAGGGCCTGATTTTGATTTCCAGACTTGTTATTCGTTGATTTTTCTTGATAACGCGCCCCTGATTTATTACCACGATGCTTTTTCTGGCGTTTGCGCTCACGCCCTTCTGCATTAAGCTCTTCTTTTGTTTTACGGTACTTTTTCTTGGTTTTGCTGGCGGTTTTACTTGCCGGTTTTTTTGGTGAATTCATGGTCTGATACCTTGATAAGTCAGTTTCTGCTGCGGAATCTAGCAGAATCCCTCAAGCTGTGAAAGCACTTGAGCAGCAATTAAAACGGTTTTTTGCATTTTGCTTGTCAGTCTTATTGATTATAGCTCGAATTGATAGCAATTAAGAGTATTTGATGACAAAACGGCTCCAAGAAGGGAGCCGTTAGATAAGGAAGGTGATTAGGCGTCGACTAAAACCATTTTTAAAATAAATAAAATGGAAACTAAAACAACACATAACCCTAAGTCGCGCCAACGACCAGTACCGATCTTCATTGCACAGTAAGCGATAAAGCCTAATGCAATACCTTCTGTAATCGAAAAGCTAAATGGCATCATGACCGCAGTAATAAATGCAGGCACCGACTCCGTCAAATCATCCCACTTCACACGCGTTAAACTGGATGTCATCAACACGCCAACATAAATCAGCGCGCCCGCGGTTGCATAAGCAGGAACCATACCCGCTAAAGGAGAAATAAACATGGTCAATAGGAATAACACCCCGACCACAATGGCAGTCAGACCAGTACGCCCACCAACAGATACCCCCGAAGAGCTTTCGATATAAGCGGTTACCGATGATGTTCCCATTGCAGAGCCGGCAACAGAACTTAAGCTATCCACATAGAGTGCTTGCTTCATGCGCGGGAATGTTCCGCGAGCATCAGTAATGCCAGCTTTATCCGTAACCCCAATCATTGTGCCGGATGAGTCGAATAAGTTAACCAACATAAAAGCAAAGATGACCCCAGACAGCGCTAAGTCCAGTGATCCCAAAATATCGACTTGCCCCACTACACTGGTGATGCTAGGTGGCAAAGAGAAGATGCCGTTGAACTTCACATCGCCTAATGCAAGGCCAATCAAGGTAGTGACCACAATGGAAACTAATACTGCTGCATGAATATTACGGGCAGCTAAAATTGCAATAATGAAAAAGCCCAGAGCACCTAACCAAACGTTATGTTGGGTGAAGTTACCAATGGAGACTAAAGTGTCTGGATTCGCCACGATAATACCTGAATTTTTCAGCCCCATCATGGCAATAAATAGACCGATACCGCTGGTGATCCCCACACGCAAACTCAATGGAATATTTGCAATGATCCAGTAACGGATACGAAAGAGCGTTAGAATAAAGAGCCCCACAGCGCCCCAGAACACAGCGCCCATCGCAACTTGCCATGAATACCCCATCGCACCAACGACGACAAAAGCAAAAAAGGCATTTAGCCCCATTGCTGGCGCCACCGCGATAGGTAGATTTGCTAATAACCCCATCAAAATACTGCCGATAGCCGCAATTAAACAGGTCGTTACGAATACGGCTTTAATGTCCATCCCTGCGACAGATAAAATTTGAGGGTTAACAAAGACAATGTAGACCATTGTGAGGAAGGTTGTAAAACCTGCAACGACTTCAGTTTTCGCCGTTGTTCCGTGTTCTTGTAATTTAAACACGCGTTGGAACAGACCCTGTTGTTGCACAGAGCCAGAAGATTGATTACTCATTAGATATTGCGCCCAAAAAAAGTTTTTTTCGCCCTATCCTACAACAAACAAATCGAGAGTGTTACCGTTAAAATGAAAAAAAGAAAACGTTTGCGTGATGATAATACTCAAAAGTGCGTTAACTTACTGATACAGCAAGATGAATTGGAATTTACAGAAAAAAGAAATTTTTGCGTGATCGTGGCGGCGCCATTTGCACCGCCACATTATGATGATTACGATAAGGCGAGTAGCTTCTGCCTACGCCAAAAGAGTAATGACCGCTTCGCAGCAAATGGTTTAGCCCCACGATGATGACTTAAACGTTTTGCTATCAAGTTGGCGACAATTTCTAATGTCAGACAGATGACAAAGTAAATAAACGCGACAAATAAGAAAATTTCGAGTGGATAAACCATTTCACGGTTATTCACCTGTGTTGCCAAAAATGACAGTTCAGCAACGCCCACAATGTAAGCCAAAGACGTGTCTTTAATCAGCGCAACCCATTGGTTAATAAACGATGGCACCATCATGCGTAATGCTTGGGGTAAAACTATTTGCCAAAGCACTTGCCAACGGCTAAAACCTAACGATAAGCCAGCCTGCCATTGCCCTTTGCCTATTGCTAAAATGCCCGCCTTAACCGCATGGGCCAAATACGCCGACGTGATTAAGGCGAGAGCGCAAATCACAGAGGCGATACCCGGTATTTCGGTTCCGAGCACAACGGGCAAAAAGAAATAAGTCCAAAAAATCAGCATAATGACGGGAATGGCGCGGAAAAAGCCTAAAACAGCAGCGAACAGGTTCATCCAGAAACCACGTAACATCGCTAAGGCAACACCACCAAGCGTACCGAATACAATCGACATTGCCCCCGCGACCAAGCTGATAATTAATGTTAATGCGGCACCTTCAATAGGGCCATCTGGAAACGCACCAAACAAAAGGTACTGCCAGTTTTGCTCAATGACTGAAAAATCCATCTTACACACTCTCCACTAAATTACGTTGCGCTCGCCACTGCCCCCAACCTTCCATTACCGCGATAATCGCAATATACAGCACAGTGGCTAGGCCAAATGCCGTAAATGTCTGTAGTGTTTGGCTTTCAACCTGACGTGATACATAAGATAGCTCAGCCACACCAATCGCCATGGTTAAAGAGGAGTTTTTAACGACATTCATGTATTGCCCAAGAAGAGGTGGCATGGCTATTTTAACGGCCTGGGGTAGCACCACATGTTTCATCGCTTGCCACCCTGTTAAACCCAGCGCAAAAGCGGCATATTTTTGGCCTTGTCGTACACCACGGATACCGGAGCGTATTTCTTCGGCAATAAATGGTACGGTATACAACGTTAAGCCAATAAAACCCGCTAAAAATTCAAACGAAGGCCAACTGAGCGCCATCCCCGCAAATGTGATTTCGTGGGGAGTATTAAGCCACGCCATCATATCCGATGATAAAATTTCACCGGAAGCGAAATACCAGAAAAAGAGTTGTACCAACAACGGGGTATTGCGAAAAACGGAAACATACACTCCGACAATCCAGCGTAGCGGAGCAATTTGGCTATCCCTTGCCGCAGCAACCACAAAACCTAATAACGTTGCAGCGATAATGGTACAAATGGAGATCCAGAGGGTCAGTAAAAAACCATAACCAAACCATTCCAAATACTCGGGAGCTAAAAAATGCTCAGAAAGAAACTCGCCGCTCGTTAATTTTTCAAACATAAGTGCTGCCTTTTATAACTAAGAACCCCGCGATAATATGCGGGGCTATTTATTCTATGCTTATCGACCAGTGAGCATGGAATCGGCGAAATAGAACGCCTATTATTTTTGCTGATCCAGTGGTGCAAATTTGAACTCACCGCGAGGTTGAGCGGCCTTTGTATCAGGGCCAAACCAACGGTTATAAATCTGTTCTGCTTTGCCTTCTTTTTCAAGCTTCAACAACGTGTTATTCACATTTTCGATTAAACGTGTTTCACCTTTAGCGGCAGCAACCGCTTGATATTCGCGAGTGATGCTAAATGGAGAGATTTCAAAATCTGCTTTGACTTTCTCAGGTAAGTTACCAAGTAATCCCACTAATTTTGCATCGTCTTGGGTAATTGCTTGCACGTTACCATTGCGTAAAGCCGCAAATGCCTGTGGTGTATCATCATAAGAAATGACTTTTGTATTCGGATAACGTTCACGTAATGTCACTTCTTGCACGGTACCTTTGTCGGCACCAATACGTAAAGGTGCGATATCATCAGGCGTCTTCAATACCCCTTTACGCGCAATAAACTTTTGCCCTGTTGCAAAATCAGGAATAGAAAAATCAACCTGCTTAGCACGTTCATCAGTGATAGTGAAATTTGCCCCAATTAAATCGACTTTACCTGAAGTCAGTAGTGGAATACGGTTTGCTGGGTTGGTTGGACGCAACTCTAACTTGACGCCAAGGTCATCCGCTATCGCCTGTGCGATATCAACATCATAGCCCGCGAGTTTTTTCGTTTGTGGGTCAATAAAACCAAATGGTGGGTTACTGTCAAAAACAGAGATACGGATCACACCCGCTTGCTTAATATCATCCAGCTTATCTGCATTGGCGACATTGGCCACCAGCGCAAGGCCTGCAAGTAGTGCGGTAGTTAAAACGCGAGCTTTCATTGAACACCTCTGACGGTAAACTTATGTAAATTGACCATCCCAAGTTATCAAGGAACGCTTATTTCTTGAAATACTATTAGTTAATATATTTATATCAAAAAAGAATATATAAATGCGGATATAAAAAAAGGGCAAACACCATCGGAGACGCCCTAAATTATGGTCTAAACCATGAATAGCCTTTTCTTATAACGAAAAGGAAAAACGGAAATGTTTAAAGGTTGACTAGAGCGGGTATCACCCCAGACGAAAAAGAAAGTTTGTACCAAGGAGTCACCGTGAGGCGGCCCCTTGGCGGCATTACCTCGTTATTCCTTCTTAGTGATCATCTTTTCTAAGCGATCACCACCTACATGACGGAAGTCTTGGCCTTTGACATAGTAAAAAATAAATTCACAGATGTTTTGGCAACGATCACCGATACGTTCAATAGAGCGAGCACAAAACAGCGCAGTCAGTACACTTGGGATAGTCCTTGGGTCTTCCATCATGTACGTCATCAGTTGACGCACGATCCCTTCGTATTCTTGGTCTACCTTTTCATCTTCTCGATAAATCCGAATGGCTTCTTCCAAGTCCATGCGTGCAAAGGCATCTAAGACATCATGCAACATTTGCACAGTATGACGACCTAATGACTCGAGGCTCACCAATAACGGCTGGTGCTGGTGAGAAAACTTTTCCAATGCAGTTTGGCAAATTTTATCGGCAACATCACCAATACGCTCAAGTTCGGCAATCGTTTTAGAAATTGCCATAATCAGTCGCAAATCGCTCGCTGTCGGCTGGCGTTTTGCGATAATTTTCACGCATTCTTCATCAATAGCCACTTCCATCATATTGACTTTATGGTCATTTTCGATAACTTCGCGCGCAAGAGCCTCATCCTGATTATGCATCGCTGTGATAGCTTTGGTGAGCTGTTCTTCAACCAGCCCTCCCATTGTCATCAACTCTGTATGGATATGTTCCAGTTCAGCATTGAACTGCCCAGAAATATGTTTGTTGTGGTTCAGCGTATCCATAGTCGGCTCCATATCAACCGTAACGACCAGTAATGTAGTCTTCAGTTTGTTTCTTTTCAGGTGTGGTGAACATCTTGTCTGTATTATTAAACTCAATCAGCTCACCCAAATACATAAAGGCCGTATAATCAGAACAACGCGCAGCCTGTTGCATATTATGAGTTACGATCACCACGGTGTATTCAGATTTGAGTTCGCTGATCAACTCCTCAATGCGCCCTGTTGAAATTGGGTCAAGAGCTGAACACGGCTCATCAAGCAATAACACTTCAGGGCGGATAGCAATACCACGTGCGATACATAGACGCTGTTGCTGACCACCAGATAGGCTATAACCACTTTGATGTAATTTATCTTTGGTCTCATTCCACAGAGCCGCTTTGGTTAATGCCCATTGAACGCGCTCATCCATCTCTACACGAGAGAGTTTTTCAAACAGGCGTACACCAAATGCAATATTATCGTAGATTGACATTGGGAATGGCGTTGGTTTTTGGAATACCATTCCGACCTTGGCACGTAACAGAGCGATATCCTGTTTGTCTGTCAGAATATTTTGACCATCAAGTAAGATTTCACCTTCCGCACGCTGTTCACCGTACAGCTCATACATTTTATTGAAGGTACGCAGTAAGGTCGATTTACCGCAACCAGATGGGCCGATAAAGGCGGTGACTTTATTTTTTTCGATATCTAATGAGATATTTTTTAATGCGTGGAATTTCCCGTAATAAAAATTAAGGTCACGTACTTTAATCTTACTGTTTGCAATATCATTTGCATTAATCATGGCAACTTCTCTCTATAAATCTTTATTCAATCCGGGGTTAGTGTTTTTTCTGAGCAAACACAACACGTGCGACGATGTTAATTAACAAGACACATAGGGTGATTAATAGAACCCCTGCCCATGCCAGTTGTTGCCATTCAGAGAACGGGCTCATCGCAAATTTAAAGATAGTGACGGGTAAGTTAGCAATTGGCTCATTCATATCCGTACTCCAGAACTGGTTCGACAGTGATGTGAACAGTAATGGTGCGGTTTCCCCCGCAATACGAGCAATAGCCAGCAAAATACCTGTAATGATCCCGGAGACAGATGCTTTAAGCGTAATCGATAAAATCATTTTCCATTTTGGCGTACCTAGCGCATATGCGGCTTCTCGTAAGCTATCCGGCACTAACTTCAACATGTTTTCAGTGGTACGGATAACAATCGGAATTTGCAACAACGCCAATGCGATAACGCCAGCCCAGCCAGAGAAGTGCTGCATTTGCGCCACCACAATGGTATAGACGAATAGCCCCACCACAATCGATGGTGCTGAAAGCAAAATGTCATTAATAAAACGCGTTACAGAAGCTAGCCATGATTTACGGCCATACTCTGCCAAATAGATCCCTGCTAAGATCCCAAGCGGTGTACCCACGACCGTTGCCCACAAGATCAACAGCCCACTACCTACGATAGCATTAGCAAGGCCACCCCCTTCCGTATTCGGTGGAGGAGTCATTTCTGTGAACAAGTTCAATGACATGCCATCGAACCCTTTGGTAACGGTTGAGAACAAAATCCAAATTAACCAGAACAGCCCAAATGCCATCGTTAGCATCGAAACAAACAGAGCGATTCGGTTAACTTGGCGTCGCCATGCCTGACGACGGGCTCGTTCTTTTTGATTAACGACAATATTATCGGATGTCGACATATTAACGGCCCTCGTTCTTCGCTAAACGCATAACCATGAGTTTTGATATCGCCAGAACAATAAAGGTGATAACAAATAGAATTAACCCAAGTTCCATCAGCGCAGCGGTATGTAGACCACCTTCCGCTTCGGCAAATTCATTCGCCAATGCAGAAGTAATACTGTTACTCGGCATAAACAACGAGAAACTATCCAGTTGATACGTATTACCAATTACAAAGGTCACCGCCATTGTTTCACCAAGCGCGCGCCCTAAACCTAACATTACCCCACCTATCACACCGTTACGTGTATAAGGCAGAACAATATTCCAGATCACTTCCCATGTGGTACAACCGATACCATATGCTGACTCCTTCATCATGACAGGTGTTTGTTCAAACACGTCACGCATGACAGAGGCAATATAAGGAATGATCATAATGGCGAGGATAATACCTGCTGCCAAAATACCAATCCCGAATGCAGGACCTGAGAAAAGCTCACCGACAATTGGGATACTCGACATCACATTGCCGACAGGCTCTTGAAAATATTCCGCAAACAGCGGCGCAAAAACAAACAGCCCCCACATACCATAAACGATACTAGGAATGGCAGCGAGAAGCTCAATCGCAATCCCTAATGGGCGTTTTAACCAATTAGGTGCAAGTTCAGTTAAGAAAAGAGCAATACCAAAGCTCACGGGTACTGCAATAATCAGGGCTATCAGTGATGTGACGATGGTGCCATAGATAGGCACAAGCGCACCAAACTCCTCAGCGGGAGCATCCCATTCTTTAGTCCATAAAAACGAAAACCCAAATTTTTGCATACTCGGCCACGAGGCAAAAATAAGGGAAATAATGATGCCACCAAGCATTAACAAAGTGATTAGCGCGGCAATTTTGACTAATGCGCCAAATATCACATCGCCTGACTTGCTCGGTGCTTTAAATGCCGTTGTTTTTTCGGCCATGCGCTTTGTCTCATCCTACACCTACTTTATTTAGTAGGATTTAGTTACTACGTCAGAAGGCGGATGTTAATCCTAAGCATCCGCCTACCATTACCAACCCGAGGCTCACTGATTAGAACAGTGGTTTGCCTTGGCTATCTTTGACTTCTGTTTTCCATGCTGCACGAATTGCTGTCACAACTTCTTGAGGAAGGATAGCATAATCCAATGCTTCTGCTTGCTGACCACCTTTCTCATAAGCCCAGTTAAAGAAATCGAGCACAGCTTTTCCTTTTTCTGCATTCGCTTGATCTTTGTGAACTAAGATAAACGTGGTTGAGGTAATTGGCCATGCGTTCTCACCATTACGGTTAGTCAGGTCTTGAGCGAATGACTTAGACCAGTCAACTTTCTTCGCTGCTGCGCTGAAGCTTTCACCTGTTGGGGAAACAACCTTACCATCTGCGGAAATGAGTTTAGTATAAGCAAGGTTATTCTGTTTCGCATAGGCATACTCCACATAACCGATAGAGCCTGGTAAACGCTGGACGAAAGCTGCAACGCCATCGTTACCTTTACCTGCGACGTTGTTTTTCGGCCAGTTTACTGTAGAGCCTGCACCAATATCATTTTTCCAGCTTGAGCTGACTTTTGATAAGTAGCTCGTAAATACGAACGTTGTACCTGAGCCATCAGAGCGTCTTACCACTGCAATGTTTTGATCGGGTAAGTTAACACCTGGGTTCAATTTAGCGATGGCAGGATCATTCCATTTGGTGATTTTACCGAGGTAGATATCACCTAATGTTGTACCGTCTAATGTCAATTGACCTGACTGGATACCTTTTACGTTAACCGCCAGTACCACACCACCGATTACGGTTGGGAACTGGAATAGGCCATCTTCTTTCAATTTTTCATCGGTTAATGGCGCATCAGACGCACCGAAATCAACCGTTTTTGCATTAATTTGTTTAACACCACCAGAAGAGCCAATCCCCTGATAGTTCACTTTATTACCTGTTTCTTTCTGATAAGAGTCCGCCCACTTAGCATAAACAGGAGCAGGGAATGTTGCACCCGCGCCAGTTAAGCTTGTGGCAGCAAAAGAAGACATTGCAGTCATTGAAAGGGTTGCTGCCATTACGCTAGCTAAGGTTGTACGCATCATTTTCATAATCCCTCCGGGGATGTATAGAAACAATTAAGTAGTAAATTGTTGGTGAAATGTCACGGTAGGAAAAATAGGACAATTTGATGACAACAACATGTCTGATTTATGACAGTTTTATGACAATTGACGATTTTCGTCTAGCTATCGAAAAAAAACAGCAGCTTAAAAAACAAAATCAGTCATAAAATCAATGAGTAATGAAATACAGAGCAGAATATCTCTATATTGAGACCACCATGACAAACTGTCATAAAAAAGTCGTAAAATCCTTTTTTACTGCTTCTCTATTTTGATAATACGGTTTAATTCACCGTTTCAAGGGAGAAACATGCGCTTGCCATCAAGGGATTAAAATCAGCAATTTGCGTATGCGGTCAGACTACCATCACAAAATGGTCATCTCGCGTGGTGCCTGCTTTATGATAAAGCAGGCAGATAATCAGCGAAAATTGAGCCTCACGCCAGCTACGCAAACAACAAGCAAATATTCATTATTCTTTATTTGACTTGAAAACCGGATGTTGTTTGAGCTGAGCGATTACTTGATCCATCCCCGTTTTATCATGAGCGGTCTGCAA
>NZ_JAMPQL010000022.1:0-99178 GCF_028482435.1 Providencia sp. PROV119 | reverse complement strand
GTAGGATTGGCTGTATCTGGGGACACTATAACCGTCAAAGAAGCCGGTTTGGTGTTGGTCATTGGGGTTATCCTGTGGATCTATGGTATAATCTTAACCAAGGTCAGCAATTCCTAAGGGGGTCAAATGGACGCTTTCACATTAGGCATGTTGGGGTTGCTCATTTTTTTCACTGTCGTCACTGGCGGCAGTCTGTATCTCTACCATGAGAAACAGAAGGAAAAAAAGCATCACAACGCCTAAAGAGTAACTGCGACAATGAACGTAAAGGCCAGCAATAGCTGGCCTTTTTTTATACTTGCAGTTTGAGGTGTTACATGTCACGATAAGGTAAGTGTGACATGTAACGGAAAAGGTGATTTTTTGAAAGTATCCAATGAAGATGCTCAGGCTACGGCGATCTATCTCCTCAGAGCTGCTTCGCGCCCAGCTTTCTGGCGTGACGTCCCATTCGATAAGAAACTTGAAGCCGTGGACAGCCTGAACAGCATAGGGCGATCACCATCAGAACTCACTGAATGGATTAATAAATACCTGACAGCAGAGCAAATCAATAAACTCGGGACATCAATTAGGCAACGTCGCAGAAGGGGATATGGTGTTGGTAAAAGCATAACTATAAGCGATAAAGCCCACAGGATTTTGAAGCGGTTGTCAGAAGTCGATGGTTGCAGTTTGTCAGAAGTGATCGAGAAACGCCTAGCCCGAGCTTATAAAAATACATGGGACCATAAATAGAGTGACACTAGGGGTTGCATTTTTAAAACCCGTGATAGCATCTAAATGAACCCAAACGAATAGGGGGGCTGGCGGCGATGCCGACCATTATCCCGACAATGGAGAAATAGACCATGATGACATTGACTACCGTCTCGAAGAAAACTTCAAATAATTCAGCCCTTGTATTCTGGCGCGTTGGTACAAAACGGAAAGGCATCCTTGATGTCCATATTGATTTTGACCACGAAGAAGCGGATCTTTTGGCTGAGCTCGTAGCCATTCGCTATCTGGCGCTGGACAAACAGGTTTTTTGCAGAGAGCCAGGTGCTGGTGCTGGTTACAAGCTGGTGGTATCCAAAGGTGCAATCAAGAAGCTGGCGCTGGGCAAATCCACCAAGGCTTTTGCTTTCAAGTTTGCGGCTTGCCTCACTGGGCGTTTAAAGGGCGCTACTATTGAAGTCTCGCAGAGCATGGAGTTTATGGATGAGCCGGGAGAGGGCAACATTGAGCTCCTCGATGTGGACAAGCAAGCCTATACCCAGACCCATGACGAAATATCTACACCTGCCATTGGCCCCGTCCTGGTTACTCAACATGCCATCGATCAGTATCAGGCCCGGATAACCTCTGGAGACCCTAAAAAACCGTGGGCCTCACTTGTTGGCCGCCTCCAGCATCCAGAGTTACAGGTTCAGCCCTTTGACGAGAAAGTGGCTCGCCATAAAGCCAGAAAGTATGGCCGCGTAGATAACGTGGAAGTCTGGGGCCATAGAGATTCCAAGTTCAAGTACCTGATGGTGATCAACGACGACAACCAAAAACGTGTTCTTGTCACAGTGTTTGAGCGAAATGAGTAACCTGCTTCTCATTTGTTCTGAATACACAACCTCTCCAAATCACGTATTCATACCCTAAAAGGGCAATAACGCAGTCGTTGATAACGACTCTCCCACCTGAAAATAGCTCCAGCATAAAAACTGGAGCTGTAAATGAGATCGAGACCTTCCCTTTTACTGATGCGAAACCTGCGGTCATTGGCCGTTGTGGTGCTCGCAACTTTGCCATGCGTTGCTTTTGCACAATGGCGGGTTGTAGCCGTGAGCACCGAAGTAGACAAAATGCGCTTCAACACCATCATAGACGCGCATTCCTTCATGAAGAATTATCGCTCTGGTGAGGAGCAAGGGAAGGGAACGCCAGTTGGGGATGCGCTTTATCCGGTTGCCAGTTATGGTGATGGCCGTTATGTCTCCAGGATCTGTTTTAAGTATCTAGGTGCTACTGGCGATTATGACCCCACTACCTGCACTGGCGACCCAGCTACGGTCTACTGGCGCTCAACCTATGTTCTGCCGGGTGAGATGGATAAAACACCGTTCCTGGACAGGGATCTCGGCTTACCAACAACGACCATGTGTGTAGGGAACCCTATCCATCTTGGCACCGGCAACAAGTTCCAGGCTGAACTGGATTATCAAAGCGGAGGCTCCGACCCTTTCACATTCACCAGATACTACAATAGCCACCTTCCTGATGAAGAGCTCGGCGGCTGGCGGCATACCTACTCGCGGAGCGTCGAGGTCAACGCCTCGAAGTACGGTGAGAACATGGTTGTCCTGCACCGGCCAGAAGGGCAACAACTCGCGTTCTACAACTCGTCCTCTGTCTGGGTGCCAACATGGAAAACCGATGATACCTTGACGAAGGATGCTACCGGCTGGCGCTACACTCAATCTGACGGGGTAGTCGAGGCCTATGATGAAACCGGACGACTGACCGGCATCGAGAAGCCCAACGGCAATCACATCACCCTGAGCTATCTGAACGGAGAGCTATCCTCGATCACTGACGGCTTTGGCCGCACCATCCAGTTCCAGTATCAAGATGGCCGCATGGTCAGTGTCACCGATCCTGCTGGTGGCAGTATTCAGTACCAGTACAACAGCGCTGGCAAGCTGGCGGAAGTGATCTACCAGGACAATACGAGCCGCAGCTATCTCTACGATGACCCGAATGCACCGGGTTTGCTCTCTGGGCTGGTGGACGAGAACGGCAACCGTTTCGCCACATGGGGATATGATACTCAGGGGAGAGCGGTTCTAAGCGAACACGCCGGGGGCGCAGAGAAAACTCAGGTAAGCTACAACGCTGACGGAAGCGTCTCTGTCACCAATGCCCTCGGCCACGTTCAGCGATACACCTACAGTCGCCACAATGGGATGCTCAAGCCTGATGTGGTTGAGGGTGCGCCGTGTACCGGCTTTGTGGGCGGCAAGGAAACCTACGTCTACGACAGCAAAGGCCTCGTCTCCAGCATTACTGACCGCGCTGGGCAGAAGCGCACGTTCACCCATAACGACCGGGGATTGGAAACCACCCAGATAGACCAGGACGGGGGTAAGGTTACGACCGACTGGCTTCCTTCCAAGTCGCTCCCGGCAAAAATCACAGAACCAACCAGGATCACTGAGCTCACCTACGACACTCATCTCCGGGTGATAAGCCGCAAGGTCACTGATCGCAGCTCGGGCGCTTCCCGGACATGGACCTACACCTATGCCCCTGTTGGTACAGGAAAGCCGAGCCTGTTGGCCTCGGTTGATGGTCCGCGCACCGACGTCAGCGATGTTACGACATTTGACTACGATGACCAGGGCAACCTGATCCGGACAACGAACGCGCTGGGGCAGGTGACGCAGTTTGGTGACTACGACGCGAACGGTCGCGCCGGGACCATTCAGGGTGTCAATGGTGTAACCCAAACCCTCACCTATGACGCCAGAGGAAGACTTGTCAGCTCCACTGGGCCAGAAGGAACCACGGTCTACAACTATGATGCTGTGGGCCTCCTGAGTTCGCTGACCAAGCCAAATGGTGCAACCGTCAGCTATGAGTACGACGCTGCACATCGGCTGGTGGCGGAAACAGATGCACAGGGCAACCGGCGCGAGCTTGAGCTCAATGACCTCGGGAACCCAGTAGAAGAGCGACTGCTCGATGCGCTGGGCCAGACCCGTTGGATAGAGCGCCGGATCTTCAACGAAATCGGCTGGCTCTCCAGTGTCTCCGACGCCTATAGCAATCAGTCATCGTTTTCCTACGATGTGGTGGCAAACCTGATACAGGAGACCAGTCCCTCTGGTAACACACACTCCTACAAGTACGACGGCTTCCATCACCGGACACAAACGACCGATCCCCTCGGGAAGGTCACGCAGGTGCTCTACAAGGATACCGGCGATGTTTACCGTGTCTCCGACCCTCGTTCGCGCCTGACCTACTACAGCTACAACGGCTTTGGCGAAGTGACCCAGGTCCGGAGCCCGGACACCGGCACCACCGACATTACCTATGACGAAGCCGGTAACGTGGCAACGCGCAAAACGGCCAAGGGGCAAACCACAAGCTACAGCTATGACGCGCTGAACCGGATCATCGAAACCTCCAGCGATGTCGCTGGCGAATCGCCAATTCTGTACGGGTACGACGAAGCAACCTCACCATACGGCATAGGCCGCTTGACCTCAGTCGATGATGGCAACGGTGTCCGGAGATTTGGCTACACCCCCGAAGGATGGCTGGCTTACGAAACCTGGGAAACCCACGGGCAGAGCCTGACTACCCAGTACCAATACGATGGTGCAGGCCTCGTCACGAAGATCACGTATCCCAGTGGCCGTGAGGTCTCCTACACCCGTGACTCAGCCGGTGACGTCATCGAGGTGACAACGACACAAGCAGGCACCACAACAAACCTGGCAAGCCAGATTGAGCGAGCGCCCTTTGGCCCCGTCACCAGTATGGTCAGAGGGAACGGCATTTCAGAAAGCCGCACTCTGGATCTCGATTACCGTGTCACCGGCATCGACGCTGCTAGGGTGCATTCGCTGGTCTATCGGTACACGCCAGACTCGTTGATTTCAGCCATAGACGACAATCTCAGCTCATCAGTCAATCAGTCACTCGGTTATGACGCGGTTGGCCGCATCACCTCTGCTGAGGGGATCTATGGCGTTTTGGGCTATGGCTATGACGCCACCGGCAACAGGACCTCGATCACGACCGATGGCCTGAGCCAAAGCTACACCATCAACTACATGAACAACTGGTTGGTGAAGGCCGGGCAAACCTCCAGAAGCTATGTTAAGCAGATCCACGATATTGGCCGCAGCTTCATTTTCCTCTCCGTCATCTCGACCGGCTAATACTGATTCAACCCAAGCCTCAAGGCTCGGATGTCCCTCAGCGAGCTCTATTTGACGGCACTCGTTCTCGATCAACCCTGTGATTGCTTCGTTGAGCGTTCCGCCATAAGTCGGCATGTTGAGAACAACTCCAAATCCGGGGATTTCTTTTTGGATTGGCTTCGCATCCTTGGGAGCTGATTTCAGCCACAGGAAAAACCAGATCCCAGAGCTTATGTCTTCCGGCTTGACCTGGTTGGCCGCAAGGAATTTGGAAACCTCGTTACAGATGATGCCATCTGGCGCTGCCATCTCGTAAATACCCGCCATCAGATCTTCAAGGCTCTTATACATATTATCTCTCGCACCTGTACATGATGTTTTCACTATCGTTGTTAAGCGTTTTTTCAGCAAGTATGTTCCAGCGAGACATCTTATACCATTCCATCTAAATCTGTAAAATTACCGTATTACCGTAATTATGATAATTACGGTAAATAAATTTAAGTTCTTCTTGCTGTTGTTCTACTTATTAAAATGTACCTTTGAAAAAGTAGAGTTTTTGGAATAGGATAGGTGGTGCTGAATGCCCACTTTTTACAAGGAGCGCGACCAGTGATTTTTGATGTAAGAGCGACCTTTGAAGTGGCACTCCAGACGGACACCCACCTGGTACTTATCGATCTGGATCAGGGAGCATCAGTTACGAACGATGCTGATGCAGTGATCGCCTGGTTGGCCGCAAACCTCGAAGGTGGAATTGGAAAACGTAAGGTGTACTACCGGGACACCGATGGACGCTTTGATGAGCTCAAGGTTAATGCCGGTGCTTTTGCCGGATTTGCACCTTGTAGCGAAGGCCAGCAGACCACCTTGGCTGGGATGCTCGGCCAGTAACTTTGTGTGGAGAACTCGATGTTAAACAAAAACAAATTTGAGAAAGTTTTAAAGAGAATCCTCGATAAGAACTTTGAGCGCTGCTCTATTTGCAGGAAACCATTCCCTGGACCGTGCCATACTTTTGCTGGTTTGGATTCGGACAATAAAGTTCAGAACGTAGGTTCTTGCTGTCGGACCAGTATTGTGGACTTGCGGCATGGAGGTGTGTATACGACCGCTCCTGTAGATACTCAAGAGGGGCAAAGTCAGGCGCATGAGCTACTCGCAACACATCCTTGTAAGGGGATGATGGGGCATGCTTAGCAAAAAAGTCTTTTTCATTAGTCAAGCGGAGGCCGAAAGACTGGAGCCGGTTCCCGGTGCGGCCATGATCTCCATAACTGACCCAGACAAGTCCCCTGCCGCTCTCGGACAGTGGGGGCAGTTGTACCGCGATAGCTTCTATGACGGCGGCTATTCTGAGAACACCATCCACACGATGAAGGCAGCGTTCCGGATGAATTACGCCTCTTACATTGACTCATCCCAGGCTGAAAAGCTGTCCACCTTCCTGGATGGATTGGTTGGTAGCGGTATCGATCAGATCTTCGTTCATTGCTATTACGGAGAATCCAGAAGTGGCGCGGTAGCGCTGTACCTCCAGAACAAACATGGATTCACTCCGAATAAGCCGATCACCAAGCCCAACCGAACAGTTTACGAATTGCTGTGCAATCCAACCAAGTTTGAACCACTGATGCAAAGCTACGAAACGCAACATATGGAGGAGGAACTACCTCTTCACCTCAAAATATGGGATTTTCTTCTCGTTGCGGTCGGGCTTAGGAGGTGACTTTGCACGACACAAACAATGACAAGGAAGAGCTAGTTTCACATGCGAAAGTAAATGTTCCGGCAGAACAAAGCATTCGCGGTGAACTGTTGCCGTCATCGAGCTCGCTCCGGAACATCCAGGACAACCCCGCCGTCGCCTATCTGGTGAGCCTCGGGTCAAAGCGAAGCAGGCAGACCATGAGCTCATTCCTCAACATTGTCGCCAAGATGATCGGGTTTCAGAACCTTCGTGACTGTGCATGGAGCTCAATGAGGCGGCACCACATATTGGCGGTGCTGGAAATGCTGGGGGATGCAGGGAAGGCTCCGGCAACGATCAACACCTACCTGTCAGCGCTCAAAGGGGTGGCTCTTGAAGCCTGGACGATGAAGCAAATTGATACGGATAGCTTCCAGCACATTAAGCAAGTCCGTTCAGTACGTGGATCTCGACTTCCTAAAGGGCGGGCACTTGAACGCCATGAGATTCGCAGCCTCTTTTTCACATGTGAAAGTGATTCAAGCGCCAAAGGGCTTCGGGATGCGGCCATTCTCGGGGTGCTCCTCGGGTGTGGCTTGCGCCGCTCGGAAATCGTTGCGCTGGACATGGGAAGCATGATCTACAAGGACCGCGCTCTCAAGGTTCTTGGCAAGGGCAACAAAGAGAGAATGGCGTATGTGCCTGGTGGCGCATGGAAAAGACTGGATAAGTGGGTTGAAGAGGTTCGAGGAACGCATGAAGGGCCTTTATTCCCGAGGATCAGGCGGTTTGATGATGTGACTGGAGAGCGGATGTCGGATCAGGCCATCTACCACATCTTGGAGACCAGAAGAGTTGAAGCCGGTCTGGAGATGTTTGCGCCCCATGACCTGCGACGCACCTTTGCCTCCTCGATGCTGGATAACGGTGAGGATATTGTGACCGTGAAGGACGCAATGGGCCACTCAAGCATTGCAACTACCCAGAAATATGACAGACGCGGCGATGAGCGTTTGAAGAGAGCGAGCCAACGCCTCGATATAGCGGATTAACA
Organism: Providencia sp. PROV119; assembly: GCF_028482435.1. Lineage (NCBI taxonomy): Bacteria > Pseudomonadati > Pseudomonadota > Gammaproteobacteria > Enterobacterales > Morganellaceae > Providencia > Providencia sp. PROV119. The sequence continues at coordinate 91,527 of NZ_JAMPQL010000022.1, read as the reverse complement.
GCATGAATGATGAAGAACTCGAACTTGCCAGAGCCGAAGCCATGAAAGCCGATAGGTGCTTTTCAAAAGGACGGCTCAGGGACGAATTTCGGATGAAGCCTAAGCCAGGAGTAGAGCCAGTTTCGTTCTACAAAAACGGGTATGGTGGCCAATTTGGAGTGTACCGGATAGCAGATTGCCAACCAATGCGGAGAAGGGGTTGTTCACCGGCATCACAAAAGCAAATAAGGGCGCAATCCATCCTTTCGGTCAAGGCAAGAATGCGTAGCAACCTGGCAAAGGCCTCTGTCATGGCACAAAGGTGGGTCGCTCTGGAACCTCTGGTTCTCGATACCGAGACGACCGGACTTGGTGAAAGAGACCAGGTGATCGAGCTGGCTGTTACTGACATCAGAGGCGCGGTTCTCCTCTGCACCAGATTACGGCCAACCGTGGAAATAGACCCTCAGGCAATGGGTGTTCATGGCATCACCGAGACTGAGCTGTCGAATGAGCCTACGTGGACTCAAGTTGCGCCAGCTCTCGCCCGGCTTTTGTCGGGCCGTCATCTGGTGATATTTAACTCCAGTTTCGACAGTAGGATGTTGAGGCAAACAGCCAGTGCATTTGGAGACCAACTCTCTTGGTGGCAAGAGCAGAACTGTCTGTGCGCGATGAAGCTGGCGGCTGATGCCTTTGGCTCAACCAACCGGCACGGCACAATCTCACTTGCGGATGCCACCTGCGAGGCAGGTGTGAGCTGGAAAGGTCGAGCCCATTCAGCAGCGACCGACGCTATTGCCACCGCCGACTTGGTGACAGAGATAGCCAAAGTCCAACGTGACCTCGTGGTCCAGCTCCAGGAGCTTCAAAGCAAAGGTAATTTGGAATGACAGAACAATCCTACGGCGAAAGCCTCAAATTTTTCTCAGACTGGCAGAAGGACCCCGCGAAACGCACCGGCCTGAATGTGCAACACACGCTAACCAGAGGTGAATATCCTACGGTCAGCATCGAGATTGCGCCGATCAGGGCATCGGGGTCCAGCCCAGACTGGAAAAGCAAGATCACGGTGCAGCTCACTCGCGGCGAACTGACGGCGTTTTGCAGCGTTCTCTTTGGTTTGCGTAGCAAGGCTGAGGGTTCCTATCACGGCGACGCGAAGAATAAGAGCTTTGCGGTTTACAACAACGGCAAGGCCGGTGTTGCGATCATCCTTAGTGAGCGAGGAAACCAGCTCCAGAATTTCATCAATGATGACGACCGAATGGAGCTCGCAGTCTTCGCAGTTCGCCAGCTTTCCAACGCATGGAAAGTTACCCCTTCTGATGCCATCGCGCTGCTACGCCAATCAGCGTGGATGGACCGAAATTTGTCCTAATCGAGCAAATCTAGGCACCCTAAAAGTCGTCCTATAACCACAAAGTTAGACCATCATGCAAAGTGGGGTATAGAGGGTGCCAGCCCCACCCCAGCAGTCCCCCTCAGCCACATTTCTGGCTTGCCCCGCGCTTTTCTTCTTTCTCTCTTTTTCTCTCTCTTTCTCAATCTAATCTCACACACGAAGGTCAAACAGGGCACCCGCCGACGCGAAGCGGAGGCGTATTCTTGCCCCTCCCCCTCATTGCATGATGGTCTAAATCTGTCTACTATGTAACCAATGAACTGTTAGAACAAACCCACACATAGGCGGCAGCATGGCTAAAAACTTCATATCAGAACAATTCTCGGCCATGTGCCGCGACTTAACGAACCTGTCCTCTCTTATCAAACGACTACCGCCACGGTACGCAAAAGTTGCGGCCATCCCTCCTACCGGAAAAGGAATGGAGAACGAGCCCGTCAACAAGATTGTCGTAACTGAACAAACTGGGCGCGAAGCTCTTGAGCTGGCAGCGCACAGCTACAGAGATCTTCACATCAACCCAGACTATTCGCAGAAGTCTGCCAGGCGCACCGTGGGGGTACTCTGGTTCTCCCCTTCCAGGATTGGTGTAGCTGACGAAATTGCGGCGACGGTTGAACGCATCAACGCGGCCAAAGCTGGTATCGAGGAGTTCATTATCTCGACGTACCCCACCAGGCAAGAGAGGTTTGAAGCACTTCGAGCGGACTGCCCTGGTGTCATGACTCTCCACCTTTACAGACAAATTCGGTGCTATACCAATGGCGACATCGACTCTATCCGCTTCACCTGGCAACGGAAGGACTCCTTGAAGAAGCCCGTAAAAGAGGAGCTTTTGCAACGCATCAGAGAGGAGCTGGAGCGATCTGGGCCAGACTATCAACTTCCCCTGGAGCAGCTTATCCAGAAGATCGCCAGCACCCCGGAGCCTTATCTCCGGGAGCGAAGGGAAGTAAAGGTTCAACCGGTGGCAAACGTCATGGCCGCAGGGGTACTCAAAACCGTTACCGCGCCAATGCCCCTGATCGTGCTCCAGGATAAGGATGTTCAGCTCAAATTGCTTCGTAACTTTGACGCCTCAGAACAACGCAAAACTCGATCTGATAAAGCGGCATCGGAAATCCTTGGCACCTTCGGTGGAGTCACTATCGAATCCTTCCCTGGATGAATCAGCGTGACCGCGTAACAAGGCTTTTCCGCAGCCGGAAGGGCTTTGTCCCACACAAACAATTCCAATCGACAGCAGCATGATATATAATTATGATAATTACCGTATTATCGTAATTATCGTAAACATTACAAATTAAAAGGAACGTTCTCATGGCAAGAAAATTGGTTGAGTTTGACGATGTAGCGGCTGCGGCCCAAAAGCTCAAGGACGCCGGTAAACGCCCAACGGTCATCGCTATCAGAGACATCATTGGCAAGGGGAGCTTTACCACCATTTCAACGTATCTCAAACAGTGGTCAGAGGAACACTCCCTCGATGAAGAGCTGGTAGAGGTAGTCCTTCCAGAATCGGTTATGAGCGATGCTGAGCTCTTCCTACAGAAGATCTATACGGTAGCCAAAGCAAGCGCCGATGAACAGCTTGAGCGCGAGCGTGAACTGCTACGACAGAAAGAAATTGAGTACCAGGAAGATATGCAGCAAGCCGTGGACATGGCAAATGATGCCACCGAACGGGCTGAGCTACTGGAAGAACAACTTGAAGCTCTCACCAACAAAAAATCAGAGCTCGATGCGGCCCTTGGTAAGGCAGAAAACTCGCTATCCCTCAAGTCTGCGGAGCTAGAACGCTCACTGGCTGACATTGATAAGCTGGAAAAGCGGATCGTTGAGTTGGAGGGCAAGCTGGAGGCGAAAGCCGCAGATCTGACCCGAGCACAGGATCACCTGGAGCAAGCTAAAAGCGAAAATCGCTCTTTGAGCCAAAAATTGGCAACTACAGAGGGTGAGTTGGAGGAGCAAAAAGGCAAGAGTATAGAGCAGACAGAAAAGCTCCGGGCCGCTCAGGAACAAAAAACATCGTTGAAAGAGCAGCTCGAAAATGTACAGGCCAAACTGGCCCAATCACAGGACTCCCTTGCCACAGCCAAAGCTCATGGCGAATCCGCTGAACGAGAGTGCCAGCGCCTATCTGGAGAGGTAGAAAAGCTGGACGCCAAATTATCCAGCGCCGAAGCAGAAGCTCGCGCTCTTGTTCAAGACAAAGGCATGATGGCTGGTCAGTTGCAGGAAAAAGACCAGCAGGCCAAGAGCCTCGAACAAAGACTCAATGATGCACTGACCAAAATTTCTGGGTTGGAGCAAGAGCTCGCTAAAGCTGGTAAGGGAGGGAAAAAGAAAGAGGAAAACTGATGGCGCGAAAGGCTAAATATTCAGAAGAGTGGCGACACAGAGCTGCGGCTCTTCAAACCAAGATTGAGGAGGCTATGACACTAGCCACCTCATCTATTGGCGACTATCGCTGGTTACACCGTCTCCATAGTTGGGTTACGGAGGTGGCTCAAGGTAAAGCCCCAGACTGGTGGACAGATCTGGATTGTGAAGTATCCCTCCCCCGAGAAGAAAAGCGGATCAGTACGTTCCTCTCGACACAAAAGAAGCGCATCACTCTCCAGATGTGTTTGTCGTAGGGGGCCTCATGAAACAACTTCCTCCTGACACACCAGAACAATCACTGATCACTCAGTACAAAGGGCCTCGCCTTGTCGTTAAGGCCTACGCTGGAACGGGTAAAACCACGACACTGGTGAAGTACGCCCACAACAACCTCGATTCACGTATCCTCTACTTGGCATACAACAGGGCTATCCGCGACGAGGCAAGAGAAAAGTTTCCTGCAAACGTAGACTGCAAAACGTCCCACCAGCTTGCCTACGCCACTATAGGAAGGGGCTACCAGCACAAACTCTCCGGCAACCTAAGGCTCACCGATATTGCCCAAGCGGTGAATACCAAGAACTGGACGTTTGCCAAAGATATTCTCGATACGCTCAACGCCTTTATGTGTAGTGCAGACATGCGGATTCTTTATACGCATTTTGCTCGCGCCGATACGGGTAAAGTGCTTACGTCCAAACAGGAGAGATACCAAATCCAGGTGGTCGAAGGTGCTGAGCTCATATGGAAACGGATGACAAACGTTCAAGATCCGTTCCCGACCGTACACGATTGCTACCTCAAACAGTATCAGCTCGGGATGCCGAATCTGTCTCGCCGGTACACCACCATTCTTTTTGATGAGGCACAAGACGCTAACCCCGTAACAAGTAGCATCGTCCTACAGCAGAACTGCAAGGTAATCCTGGTTGGAGATCGCCACCAGCAGATCTATAGGTTCAGAGGCGCAAACAACGCCCTTGATAGCAAAGAGCTCATGAACGCCGACCAACTCTATCTCACTCATAGCTTCCGCTTTGGCCCCAACGTTTCGCTGGTGGCAAACGCCCTTCTTGAACTCAAAGGTGAAACACGACCTGTTGTTGGCCGGGGACCAGCAGATCAGGTACTCATGTTTTTACCAGGTGACGTGGGCCACCGCGCAATACTTCACCGAACCGTCATGGGGGTTATAGAGACGGCGCTCTCTGCGACCGAATCCGGAGCGCAGGTATTCTGGGTCGGTGGAATCGACGCTTACCAGATCAATGAGCTCCAGGATTTGTACTGGTTTTCGATGGCAGAGCCAGACCGGGTAAAGAATAAGAAACTGCTTGATGAGTATGAAGACTACTTCGAGTATCAAGAAGTAGCGAAGGCGACCAAAGACCCTGAGATGATGAGGGCTGTCAAGATCATCAACAGCTACGATGAAATCCCTGAACGACTCACCACTCTACGACGCAATACAGTCAAAGAAGAGTTTGGGGCTGACATTACGGTCTCAACAGCTCATCGGTGCAAAGGGTTGGAGTGGGACTTTGTTCAGCTCTATGACGACTTTCCGGATGTCCTGGACCCAGAGCTCGACCCAATGGCCCGTGACGATGAAATAAACCTGCTCTACGTTGCATCCACCAGAGCGATGCGAATCCTTGCGTTGAACAGCGCTGTCGAGATGGTTATCCGCTACATCACCCAAAAACGCATGGTCGAGAAGCAGATGAAGATGGCCGCAGAAGCGACAGAAGTTGAAGAGGACACGACCAAATAGTTTGGTCAATTCTTTCACATGTGAAAGTTGACAAATAAAACGCTCTAAGCGCCCTAAATGGGCGCTTACACCTGCCTAATTTCACGCCTCCCACCTCTACCATATCGAGCATGGGAAAATACGTGCGTGAGACTATGAAAAAATCACCTTTGAATTTACTGCTCCTTGCAGCGCTCACGCTGGGGGCATCACACCAGGCTTGGGCTCAAGATGGCACAAGACCTGGTTTTTATGAGCGAAAGGAAGAGGGTTGGTTCTGGTACAAGGAAGAGCCCAAAGAACCAGAGAAAAAACCCGAAAAGCCCAAACCAAAGCCTGTGGCAGAAGCGAAGCCTACACAGCCTAAGCCTGCTGCTCCGCTTCCGAGCGGCCCAGAAATGTTCTCAGCGGAATGGTTCCGGGAAAACTTACCCAAGTACAAAGACCTTGCTTGGAACAATCCTACCGTTGAAAACGTCAGGACGTTTCTCTACTTGCAACGATTTGCGATAGATCGCTCTGAACAATTTTCCGATGCTACAGAGCTGGCGGTCGTAGGTGATCCTTTCTTGGATGAAATTACTCGACGTCCTGCTGCCACGTTTGCCTCACAACAAGTTGATCGTGACGCTGGTAACGCCAAAAACATGCTACTCAAAAGCGTAGCCGAACGCGTAGGGATATTCTTCTTCTACAAGTCCGACGATGACTACAGTGACTTGCAAGCACCGCTCATCAAGATGTTGGAACAAGGAGAAGGATTCTCGATCATTCCTGTATCTATGGACGGCAAACCACTCCCCAGTGGGCTTTTCCCCCATTACAAAACCGATGAAGGCCATGCCAAACAACTTGGTATCGTAACTTTCCCTGCTGTTTACCTCGCATCTCCAGACGGTCAGTTCGCTCCTATAGGACAAGGGCCAATGTCTCTTCCTGAGCTGAATCACAGGATTTTGGTCGCAGCAAAACGCAATGGTTGGGTCACAGACGAAGAGTTTAACCGTACACGTCCGGTACTCAACCTAGAAAACAACATAGCCGAACGCTTGGCCTCACCAGAGCTGGGCTCTGACCTCAAACAACTATCTCAAGCGAGCGGCGATAAAGACAACTTTGTGCCACCGGAACAACTCATGAAGTACATCCGGGACAAATTACAGGAGAACTAAGATGGTCACGCACAAGACATTAAAAAGGAGCCTGCTTGCCCTGAGTGTGGCGGCCAGTCTCGTCATGGCACCGACAGGGGCGATAGCCGCTAACGGCCTCCAATCACAGATGGACAAACTCTTCAATGAAATGAGCAACACAACACCACCTGGGGTTTATGAAAGCCAACGACGTGGCGTTTTAGCTGGTGGCCGGTTCACTGCAAAGACACGAATCTTCGACGAGAACCTGGTGAGCTTTGCCCCTCCATCATGGAAAGCTGGTTGCGGTGGTGTAGATCTGTTCGGCGGTTCGCTTTCCTTCATTAACGCGGATCAAATTGTCCAACTCCTTCGGGCTGTAGCAGCCAACGCCAAGGGCTATGCCTTCCAGCTTGCGCTCGATAACGTTTTCCCGGACGGAGCGAAGTGGATAGAGAACTTCCAGAAGAAAGTGCAAGCGCTCAACCAACATCTGGGCAACTCCTGCCAGCTCGCTCAAGGTTTCGTGAACGACCTAACCAGCGGCATGGACCTTAAACACAAAACTGATGCTTCTATAACCGCGACAACTTCCGGCCTGTATGAAGACTTCTTCGGGTCCAAGCAGGAAACCAGCGGCAAGAGTCCTCTGGAAGAACTGAAAGCCAACAAACCTGACGAATACAACAAGATGATTGGCAACATCGTCTGGAAGCAACTCAAGAGCAACAACGCCAACACCTGGTTCCAGTACGGGGATAACACCCTTCTTGAAGCGATCATGTCTTTAACCGGCACAGTCATCATTGGTGATCTGGTAAACGACCCGAACTCAACCGGCACTGGTGCGAAAACAACCCCTCTGACGACCCTACCAGGTAACAAGATCACCTTGTCAGACCTGATTTCAGGCGGTTCTGTTGAGATCTATTCCTGTGATTCTGATACGACCAACTGCCTGAGTGCTGGCTCCAGCAATAAAACTGTCGTGCTCAAAGGTATCAAGAACCAGATCACCGATATGCTGTTAGGAACAAGCTCTACACCTGGTGTGATCTACAAATACGCAACGAACTCTGGAACCTTAACCGACCCAGAAAAGGCCTTTGTTTCTAACCTCCCCGGAGGGATTGGCACCATTGTTCGTAACTTGTCTGTCCTTTCACAGGACGGCGCTAACCTGTTCGCAACAGAGTCATCAGGAGCGATAGCCCTGACCATGATGTATAGCTTCTCGGAAGAGTTCTTCCGCGCAGCTCGCATTGCGATGGCTAACAGCAAATCACCCTACAAGAAAGAGGCACTAGAGCTTCTCGCGCAATCGCAACAGCAAATCCGTGCTGAATACACAATCCTGTCCTCTCAATACGGCGATCTGGCAAGCCAAATTGAGAAATACAACAACCTACTGGACAACATCCGCAAGCAAAAATACATGCTGGCAACTTTGTCCAATCCTCCTAGCACGAACTAAGGAGCTATTGGAATGGGATCTTTTTCAATCCACTCTATCGGTGACTCTGCTTTTCTGGAGCAAATCCTGATTGCAGTATCAATGATCACCGGCACCGGGGATTTCGAGAAGATGGTCAGTATTGGCCTGCTTCTTGGGGTCTTGATGATCTGTATTCAGTCCGTCTTTCAGGGCGCAAAGCAAATCAACCTCCAGCAAGTGCTGGTAGGTTGGATTCTATATGCCTGTTTCTTCGGCCCAACCACAACTGTGACTATCGAGGACGCTTATACAGGGCAGGTTCGAGTCGTCGCCAATGTCCCTATTGGGGTAGGCTTTGCTGGAGGTGTCATATCCAACGTGGGATACACCATCACCAATTTGTTTGAAACTGGATATGGGGTAATCGTACCCAATGTCACGGAAAGCCACTTTTCCGAAACACTGAAACTGTTGAATGACGTCAGACGGCGAGCCTATGACACAGGAGTTTTTACTGCGCTTAACTCAGCAAATGGAGGCGGCTATGTTGACGTGAGGCGTTCCTGGAACAATTACATTCGGGAATGCACGTTAACCAAAGTCGATCTCAACCTAATGTCCCTTGATGAGTTGATGAACCGTTCAACTGACTCAGCTTTGCGATTCAACTCACAGCTCTACGGAACTAGGTTGTATTTGTCTACAGCAAACCCTGACGGCGCTGACTACACATGTACTGACGGATGGGTGGCTATTAGCACTGCAACCGCCAACCTAAGCAGCCCGGTTGTTGTTGATGCTCTTAACAGCCTACTGGGTATTGACACGTCAACTGGAGACAACGCTCTAACGAAGCTGACCGATTCGCTTCAAGCGATGGGTGCCACAACTACGTCATCAATCGACTATCTGAAAGCCGCCGTTCTGGAGCCCCTCTATTATGAAGCCGCAGCAGGACGTTATCAGGACCTCCAGGATTATGGCTCTGCATTGATGGTCAACCAGGCTATTCAGCAACGGAACACACAGTGGGCCGCAGAGCAGTCGATGTTCATGACCGTCGTCCGACCAATGCTGACGTTCTTTGAAGGCTTTATTTATGCTATAACCCCGATCATTGCTTTTATTATCGTGATGGGCAGCTTCGGCCTCCAGTTAGCCGGGAAATATGTACAAACCATCCTCTGGATTCAGCTATGGATGCCAGTCCTCTCAATTATAAACCTGTTTGTTCATACCGCCGCGTCAAATGAGATGTCTAGCCTCAGTGCTGGTGGTCTCAACTCCATGTACGCTCTTTCCTCAACTGGAGATGTTCTGCAACACTGGATTGCAACCGGCGGCATGTTGGCTGCGGCCACTCCGGTGATTTCCCTGTTTATCGTCACAGGTAGCACCTACGCCTTCACCAGCTTGGCATCGAGAATAAGTGGTTCTGACCACGTTGACGAAAAGATGCAAACGCCAGATCTACTCAAGCAAGGTCCGGTTATGCAAAGTCAGCCAGCGTACAATCACAACCAGTTCAGTGGTGCGATTGCAAACGGCGCAGAAAGCATGATCAGTACCTTCTCGCTTGGCTCCACCTTAGCATCAGGCGTGAGCTCCGCACAGGCATTACAAAGTCAGAAATCGGAGGCTTTCCAAAGCACTCTTGGTCGAGGTTTTTCTGATGGAGTAAGTCAGGATCAAGCCTATTCAAGACTCTCCAATGTCGGGCGCAACGTTTCGTCGCAAAACACAGCTCAAAGCCAATTGATCAACCAGCAAGCCAAGAACTTCATGGATAAGTTCCAGGTGGATGATAGCCACTCTGATGCTGTCAAAGGTGCTTTTGCCATGCAGGCTATGGGCACACTCGATGTTGACGAAGCTGCGTCCATGCTTATGCCTATGGTTGGCAAGGCCAGGGCAGCAATGAAGGCCGCTGCTGGTGTGAAATCAAACAGTACAGCCCTAGTTCCTGCTGGTGGTAATGGCGAATCAGGCGGCGGCAGTGATGTCCTGGACATCAAAGCGCAAGCGAAGGGAGCAACAGAGTCATCAACTCAAGACTCTTCAAGCTGGTCAGCGAGTGATGTGTCCCAGTTCATGAAGGGTGTGAGCTATTCGCAAACCGATAGCCAGGCGTTGACAAATCAATTAGCGCAGGGTTTCAGCCGTTCTGGAAGCGAGTCATTCAAGCAAACCTGGGGCGATAGCTTATCCCAGAACCTATCCAAGTCCGCTTCGGAACTGGTGTCTGCATCGGACACCTTCACAACAATGAGTCAGCTCCAAAACCAAATGGGCTCCATGACTAATACCGACTTTAAAACTCTCGGTGGTGCAGTAGCACAAACCCCTGCGGCCATGAACCAACTGAATGACTATTTCCGAAATGCCGCGCCGCAATCGGTTAAAGACGAGGCGGCTTCACTACAGCAAAGATACCAAGCCTACGGAATGTCTCCTCAAGTGGCCCAGGCAGCAGCGCGAATGACAGCAATGACCAACTCCAAAAATTACGAACAGGGTAAGGAGCTTGGCGGGTATCAAGCCGCACTACAGGCGATCAATACCGCGTCCGGTCGCAACGGAGCATTTAGTGGTGATGCTTACGGAAATAACGGCATTGAAGGCCCGAATGTTCAAGGCCTACCAGGTCAGGTTCAAGGGGCTGTAGGCAGTGGACCTAACATCCCAACCGGATTCCGGGAGAATGTGGCTGGGATGGCTGGAACTAATCCGGCATCAGAAGCTGGGCAGTTACCAACGAATAGCCCCCTTGTTCAAAATGAACATGCAGCCGGTACGTCAGCTCTTCATAACCAAGCACAGCAAACAGAGCGAAATGTATCTGCTCCTGAACTGAAAAAAGCCCAAGATAACCTTATGAACTCGCTTCCGGAAATGTCTTGGAGCGCTTCGGCGTGGGGAGCGTGGGACAACTCCAGTGATTGGATGGGCCGCAGAGCTGAACAAGCAGGTGGAGCTCTCATTGCTGGTGGTCAAGCTGGCGCTGATGCGTTCTCAAGAGCGATGGATCAAATGAGAACGATGACACCTGAACAACGCGACCAATTCATCGCGGCCACTCAACGCGGCGACCAGGCCGTGCAAGAGGAGTTTGGCTGGGCCGGTGATGCGATGGTCGGTATGGCTAAACTTGGCCGCAACGTCATGGGAGCTGCTGCAAGCGGCTATGATGCAGCGAAGGAGTGGTTAACTGGTAAATCTGATCTATCGGAAGCCGCTAAAGGGATGAGCATTGAGGAACGCGGCGCGTTCTATGCAGCAGCGCTATCCTCTGCCGCAGAAGCTGGTGGTGGAGCCGCGCAGCAGTTTATGAACCAGTACGGTGATGAGTTCAAAGAAACGATGCAGTCTATCGCTCAAAGCCGTTATGGGCTGACTGAATCCCAAGCCGCTGTTTATGCCGAATCGTTTGACACAAACGAAGGTCGCATGAACCAGGCTGTTCAGAATCTGAAAATGGAGTATGCAGAACGTAACCCGGATGGCTCACCGATGATGCAAGGAGGTCAGCCTGTTCTTTCTCAGCAAAACGAAGAGTTTACGGACAAGCTGGTAAACGTATTGCAGAACTCGACGGAAGCTGGAGACCGTTCAGGTAGCTATTTGACTGCCGTCAGGGGGTACAACATAGCAAATCAAAGGTTCTAAAAGACCAACCAAATAATAAGGGGGCCAGCAGGCCCCCTTATTCGTCTCCAGCTCCAATATGGAAGCGCTGGTCAAAATCATAGGAATCTTGAAACCCACCAGTTTGTTTTTTTCTGCGCCGGGTAGGTGGTGCCTCTTTATATGCTGACCGCGCAACGCGGATAAAGCACGTTAGTCCAAACAGAGCCCCGACAACCAAAGCAACTTGCCACTGGAAGTAAGCGATCCCTCCCCAAAAGATAACAGCAGCCCAAAGGCTTTTGTGAACCAGAAATAGGAAACGAGCACCCCAAACGCCGAAGGGAGCCAGCGCCACACCAAGTCCCCAAGGTGTGTCAGCCATCATGGCTATTCCCAGAAGCACCATTCCCAGCAGAAGAATATTGACCACATGTTTCATATCAACCCCCTTACTCTTTACCTCCAGTTTACCACGGCATCAAAAAATGCAACTGTGAAAATTTGACTATTTTTTGCTAAACAACCATTCCATTGGCAACTTCTTCGATTAGAATTTGCCCTCAAACTTTCACATGTGAAAGTTTGCCCTTACGGAACAAGGCGTTTATTGACAAAGCATTACATAGTTGAACATGTCAAACAAATCGCATACACTATGGAATAGGCCATTGCTAACGCTTTGGTCCCCATCTGCAACACCGCAGAGTTCTCTTTCTCAAATATCTCTTTCTGTAAACACCATCATCCTTGTGTGGTCGGGATGCGCCTTTGCCTTCCCTGCCCTCCTCAGCTCCTGCTGTATTCGCAATTTCAGCCCTCGCTGTATCCCTAAAATCACTTATACCTAAACGCTATTTAATATCACAAAATACCGCACTCCCCGTGCGCTATTTCCGCCATTCTTTTGGCGCACTTTCCATTGCTATCGCAAAAATATCCGTATCCCATTGATTACTAAAAGTATTGTAACTTTGTTCCGTCGGTACAAAGTTAAGTGTATGTTTTTAAAGGTTTTTTATTGTTGACAGCATCATTATTTGGGCTTATAAAGGCGCAAAATGTGTCAGTTTGTGACAATAGAAGAACTCTAAAAGCGTTCATCGAATAACGCACTTTTTGTATGGCTAACAACGCAGTTTAAAGGGTGGCAAACAATGGATAAATGCCAATTGATAGACATCCCAAGCGACCCAGAGAAGAAACGTGAGTGGATCAAGTACAAACTCAAGATCCAGGGGCTTTCTCTGGCCGCATTGGGCAGAAAACACAAAACATCTCGGCAGGTGGTGTCTACGGCACTCTATAAGCCCAGTCCACGCTGGGAACATGAGATAGCTACAGCTTTGGGTGTGAAGCCGTCTGAGATTTGGCCGGAGCGGTACGACGAAGAACACGAAATACCCCTCAGACATAAGGAGGCAAGCTGATGAAGAACAAAGCCAAGGCGCTAGTTCTGTCTGCGGCTCTCCTTTCATCAACAGCGAATGCTATTGACCTGAGCGGAACCATCTTCGACAAAGCAGCGAAAGCATATAACCTCGACCCTCTTCTAGTGTATTCGGTCGCATTGGCCGAATCTGCATCAGGGAGAGGTAATGGCTCTATAAGTCCTTGGCCTTGGACGCTTCGCGTTCCTGGGCTTCCTTTCTATGCTAAGTCGGAAGATCAGGCAAAGGCTAAGCTCGCTGAGTTTCAGCAGCAGTACGGTCGTGCCATTGATGTCGGGTTTATGCAAGTGAGCATCCGGTGGAATGGTCATAGAGTTTCTTCTCCAGCAGATCTTCTCGACCCAGAGACCAACGTCATGGTTGGGGCAGAGGTGCTATCAGAAGCCATTCAGTCATCTCCAAATGACTTGGAGCTTGGCGTTGGCCGCTATCACGCCTGGGAAGACGAAATCCGAGCCAGAAACTATGGTAGCCGAGTCTTGGCTATCTATCGCAACCTTCGTGATTTGTGAGGGGGGCGGAATGTTGGAACTGGATATTATTGGTGCGTGGGATGCAAGAGCCGTCAACCTCGATCAAGAAGAAGCTGATAGAAACGTCTACGAGTTCGATCTGACATTGTGGAACCTGCTATCCACTCTGGCAAAAGAACGTCCAGATGATGCGGCCTCACAATTTTCTTTGGGCATGGACACCGTTCAAAAGCTGTCACTGGCAACACCTTCCCAATTGGAAGCTCTGGCCTCTGGCGTGTTGATCTCTTTCAAACTCGAAACAGCAGAGCAGAACATCATCACGCGACTCTCTGGCGACTACGACCCTGTAGTTTTTATCAACCATAGTGTTGATGAATTTGATGCTGCCTACTGGTTGCTATTTAACCGCGTCGCATCGAGAGACCCGGAGATGGCAAAGGAAGTTTTCGGGGTTTCGAGAGAGCTTGCGGAGCTGGTGGCTAAGGCAACAGACAGCCAGTTGCGCCACATGTCTGGAACAACGGTTACGCATTTTACGCTTCGTTTTGCTCCGAGCATCATTGAAGAAATTCTCGATGACAGCCGGGAAGAGTTAACACACCCGGTATTGAAAAAACTGCAACAGTCTCTACAGGGACGTGGGAGGTGGAGATGAACATTGGCAACTCTGGTACATTGGGTCGCTGGGTTACAGCTCGACACATGGCCCTTGCTGGGTACATCACAAAAATCATCATGATCGAGACTGGCCTGACCTACAAACAGGTCAGACGGCTTTACCAGGATCTGGAGAGGGACGGATATACTCTGGAACGAAAATCCAGAACTTTCCGGGGTGGTGCGACACTGATTCATAGTCACACATCCAAGATACAGGCCTCTCTTCTAATGCAGCTCTACTTCAACATTGGTGGAGAAGCCGTGTTGCGGTCTGTGAACATCAAAGCCTTGAACAAGGCATTTAGAATGTATCACGCAATCCGCAAAGAAGTGCCCGGAATGAAAGGTGCTCGGTGGGCTCCGTTTGATATTACTGATGCCTGGTGTCTTGCTTCGGAGCTGAGAAGTGGGGACGCAATGCTGGAGGTGTGCGACAACTGCAAGTGTACGTACTTCACCTCTGTTAATCAAAGAACCTGCGTTGAATGTCCGTTCTGCAAAGAACAAGGAAGGCATGGTGGTGGGGAGAAAGAGTGTGCTTGAGTAGACTATGACATTTCGGACCAGAAGATGAGCGCCCAAACTTTGCGGCGCTCATTTTTTTACTTCTTCTGTGGGATACGGTAGCGCTCCAGCTCGACAGCTCCCAACCCCTTGAAAGCATCCGGGCGACGTCCTTGCCCACTCCACGAAACTCCGTCTTTTGAATATTTAGCATTATCAGGTTCTGATCTGCTCGTGAACATTTCGTTGAGCAAGCCGATGTCCACACCGCAGGATTCCATGTCGCTCATTATTCGCTCAGCCTGAGCTCGCTTTTCTTTTTCTTCTTCTTCTCGCTTTTTGTACTCTTCCTCCAGTTCATTGAGAACGCCCTTCATTCTGTCAATGATCTCCCGAACTTCATCTAACGGGAGTCCTCGCAACAGGGTGCGAATGCGGCTTTTACGCTTTAACTCTGCGATTATTAACTCTCTACGTTCAGCCGCTGATAGCGTAGAGAACTCCTCGTGGTCTTTCATGTCATACGGAGCCCATCAGTTTTCCTTTAAGTGAATCACGTTGAGAGTTCAGTTTTGCGTCAGTCTGCACTGGCGAATTTTGATGCTGTGCAGGTTGACTCTCTGAACTCTGTTGCTCAAAAGACCCAATGTTGCCAGAAAATCGAAGAGAATAAAGACCCAATAGAGCAAGGGCGCGGAGCCGATCACTACGCGCCTTATGCTGCATCTGGGACAGTTCACGATAGAGCTCCGGAAAGGCTTGCTCCGATATGTTCAGATTAGATATTTTTCCATCCCATTTGCTACCAGCCACAACGACCTCCTATCTATCAGCCGCAGAACCAGAAGCCCCTGGCATTGGATGCCACGGATTCGTTGGGCAGTACGATCCTGCTCTTAGGGAAAAGCTCCTTGGCCGCATCTTGGTAAGCCTCGGCACCGCCGCCAGCCAGCAGAACTACGTCAGCATCCATCCCGTCCTCACGCATTGACTTCCGCATAGGGATCAAGGCGTTTTGAGCGACTTTGGTTGAGGCTTTCTTGAAGTAGTCTTTGATCGATACCTTTTCACCGTAGAGGAAGATTTCGGCCTTACCGGCACGAATAGCTTTCTCGATCTTTTCGATGCCAGGGGCACCGCCGTGGTCTTCCTGAATTAGCCGGTCCGTTTCCTGTAGCAACACCGACATCGCCTTGAGGCTGGTGCCAGATGAGTGATAGCGGACCTCTCCCTCTTCAAGAGCTACCCAGTCTACAGAAAAGAACCCAGGGTCAATTACAACGGTTTTTCCTCCCTGGATAATCTCCAGGAGGTCTTCATCTTTGGTTGAACTTACAACATCCATGTAAGCACCGGCAGGTTGAGGTACAACCACGACAGACTTAACCGCTACCGATCGTTTTGGCGTGATCTGGTGTTCGCCCTCAAGCCGAGCTTTCAACGCCTCTCTGCGCTCTACGTCCATGTACTGACTAACAGGCAGGCCAGTCACCAGCACATCGATCTCCTTCTGCTCGGACATCAGGAGTGCAGCGTAGAAAAGAGCCTTGTATGGATTGGTCGAAGGATAGTCGCCGTGAAGCTCACGCTCCCATCCTTGCAATCGGTCAGGCTCGACGCCTGCAACCCATTTCTCTCCATCAATCACAACCTGAATGCAGGTCCCTGCACCGCCAGTTAACTGTTGTGGCATCAGTTCCAATGGACCTGCCCCCACCGGCATGACGACTGTGCGAGCTTCCTCACCTTTATACCCCATTGCCATTTTCAGGTTGGAGTAACCAATATCCAAACCCAGAACAAATTGACTCATGAAATCCTCCAAAGATTGCTTTTAGATTGCTTTTCGATTGCTTGCCGCGTGTTGGATAGAGAATAAGGCTAAAAGCGGGGACAGATGGCCTGTGTAATTGCCCAAAAGGGGCATATAGGTTGCTTTTCGGTGGCTTTTTGATCGTTGAGTAAGGGAACCTATGGGAACGCTGCACGGATAGGCTCAGATAAACAGACCTTACCCTCGCATCGAGAACCGCTTGCCCTCCAGCATCGAGAGACGGTGGTAAAGAGGCATTTGGAATCTTTGATGCCATATCCAATATATCTGGAATCTTTACATATAGATTCATATTTAAAGAGGCTGTGAAAGAATAAGAGCATCAAGATTCCAGATAGATAGAGGGAAATTTGACAAATTCCAAAGATGGGTTAGCCTAGTGACAGAACTAGATTCCAGTATTGGAATAATCAGCTTTAAATTCCAGATAGATAGTTATGTGGATAGGAATTGGATAGGAATTGGGAGGGTATTGAGGTGAGTCTACCAACAGAGCGATGGCTAGATCTGCTAGATCCGAAGCTCGAAGAAGAACGATCCGAGATAACAGAGGATCTGCTAGAGGCAGAGGGACGAGAGTTTGTTGCAGAGGTACGGAGCAAACTGGATCACGCCTTAGCGGTTCTTGCTGTCGAGGCGCAGCAGGAAGCGGACATGTACTGGAACGCGCACAAATCAGCGCGTGAAGAAGCGTCAGAGGACGAACAAGGGCGTGTCGGTACACGGGTTCGCATTCTAGGCGTATCACTCGTTGCAGAGTGGTATCGCAACAGATTTGTCGAACAAGTTCCCGGACAAAAGAAAAGGGTTCTATCGACACATATCAAGAAGGGTCGCGGTCATGCCTACAGCATGTCGCACTTCAAGAAAGAGCCTGTCTGGGCACAAGAGTTGATCCAGCAAGTTGAAACCAGGTATGCCGTGTTAAGACAACGCGCCACTGCCTTAGCAAAAATTCGCCGGGCGCTAAACGAGTACGAGCGCCAGCTAAACAAGACACATAGCGACGAGGTGTGACAACATGACAGCATCTGTAGCGGCCACTGAATTGGCGAAACTGGGGAAATGTGAAGCGATGATCAAGAAAGTCGCCAGCCATCCTCGCCCTGCCCTGTCAAAGCGCCCACAATCGCCACAGGGGACAGATAGCACCCTTCGGGGTGAGTTCGCTCATTTCCGATATGAAGCGGCAGCCCTGCGTTTTATGAGCGGCACTGCGGGGGCTAAGCGTCGCATCTACCAGCTAGTGTTTTCAGCGACGGTAGCAGCGGGAGCATTGACAATGCTGGCGGCATGGACCACCAGCTAGAAAGTATCGACGGAACAATCATGAGCAAGAGAACCAAAGACAAAGACCTGGAGAAACTCGACGTAATCAAAGACTCACCGCAAATGAGCCTGTTTGAGATCATTGAATCTCCGGCCAAGAAAGACGACTACTCCAACACCATCGAGATCTACGATGCGCTGCCGAAGTACATTTGGGACCAAAAGCGTGAGCATGAAGATTTATCCAACGCTGTAGTGACACGACAATGCACCATCAGAGGCCAGCATTTCACGGTGAAGGTGAAGCCAGCCATCATCGAGAAGGATGACGGAAGAACCGTGCTGATCTACGCGGGACAGCGAGAGGAAATCCTTGAGGATGCTCTACGCAAGCTCGCAGTGAACGGGAAAGGCCATATCATCGAGGGCAAGGCTGGAGTCATGTTCACTCTGTACGAACTCCAGAAAGAGCTCTCGAAGATGGGTCACGGTTACAACCTGAACGAAATCAAGGAAGCAATCCAGGTTTGTCGTGGCGCAACACTCGAATGTATCAGTGATGACGGCGAAGCCTTCATCAGCTCCAGCTTCTTCCCGATGGTGGGACTTACCACCAGAGGTGAGTTTCGCAAGAAAGGCGGGAACGCCAGGTGCTATGTGCAGTTCAACCCGCTGGTAAACGAATCGATCATGAATCTGTCGTTTCGTCAGTACAACTACAAAATCGGAATGCAAATCCGCTCCCCTCTTGCACGGTACATCTACAAGCGAATGAGCCACTACTGGACTCAAGCATCGCCAGATTCGCCGTACACGCCATCGCTTATCAGCTTCCTGACACAGAGCCCTCGTGAATTGAGCCCACGGATGCCGGAGAACGTCAGAGCTATGAAGCTCGCTCTGGAGGCCCTCATCAAACAAGAGGTCATAAGCGACTACGACGCGAACCAGATCAAGGATGGCCGCAGAGTCATCGACGTGCGGTACGTCATAAGGCCTCATGAGAACTTCGTGAAGCAGGTGATGGCGTCCAACAAGCGTAAGCAGCAGACAGAGCTACGGGCCATCAAGCAAGGCATGATCGACCACGACATCATTGATGAACCCCAGCGTAAGGGGAGGTAGCCACCAGAAGCTCCCAATACCCCAGGGAAAAGAAAGATAGGCGCGTCAGCGCCTTTTTTTATGCCAGAAGAAAGCGCACAAGGTACGCCCACAAGGAAAGACCGGAAACGGAATGCCTCCGCATATGGGGGAGCTGCACGGATAGAGCGAACGTGACCCCAGATGCTTCGTGGGCTGAGGCTCGATATATGGGAACGTTGCACGGTAGTTGCAAGCCGAGTCTCAGTATCGTGCAAGCGTAAGCCACGACGAAGGATAAGTGCCATGCTGCTCCAGTGGTTCCCGTAGAGTGGTTCCCGTAAGGTATTGATAGTTAAAGGGTGAGGATGTGGGGGACCTGCACGTTATGAGATTTGATATGTGGGTACGTTGCACGAAAGCAGGTTCTGAACCTCTCGATATATGGGAACTCTGCACGATTGACGAAGCAGAACAAAGATTGACAGATCAGGACAAACCTAAAAAGGCAGTCAAAATGACTCCAATAGTCCATAAAGTGATCGTGCTCACATAAAAAGAGGCCAAAAGTTATCCACATTTCCTGTGCATAAACGGGGTTTTGGTATGTGGGAGCGCTGCACGATCACATGTGGGTACGCTGCACGGAGCAAAAAACGACCAAAATTGATATATGGGAACGTTGCACGTTAAGAAGAGAATATATGGGCTGACTGCACGTATAACCTTAGACATGTGGGAACACTGCACGAACACCAGTTCTGATATGTGGGAACGCTGCACGAAAGCTCTGTTTTGTAAGGATTTTGTGGAAAAAAAAGGGGTTCCGTGTGGATAACAGTGGATAAGATCCAAGGGTATGTGGGGGCGTTGCACGGCAACCTATGGGTTCGCTGCACGGCAACCTATGGGTTCGTTGCACGGAATAAATATGAAAATGCCAGCAATATCAATGCGTTGAATGACAACTCAGAGCGCCTAACCTGTTTTTAACCGCTTTTAATCCTTTATACAAAGATCTAAAGATCTTTATATTTATCCTTTTGATCGCTGAGCAAAAAATAATCAACACTGTTTTTTAGAGAAAAGTCTCGTATGCAAGGCCGAACAGGACGAGTATCACTAACAAGATAAGCATCGACAGCACAAAGTAACCAGACTCGTACACCACAGCTTTGATCACAGAAACGACGCTGATCGATCTTCCAGAGATCCTCCCGATGATCCAGTGAAACGCAACGAACGAACCAAGCCCACAGATCAGCACCACCGCTACGGAGACAAGTGCATGTTCCCTCAGGACAGACTCACTAAGGAAACCATACTGCATCCCCATCAATACAAGCCTGCCAATGCCAAACCCCAGACCCAATGCAACAGCTCCACGAACCAGCACAACCTTCAACGACTGGAGCCATGTCAGTTCAAGATCCATCCCCTTACGGGAAGACCGACGCACCAGCACCATAGATATGCCCAGCCCCAAAAACACCAAAAAAACAAAATCCAACATTACCACCTCTGCACAAATCAATCAGAACCACAGGCCTCTCGGCCAAATGCGCCACCAGGGAGAACCCACTTCTGCCCCTCCGGCACAAAAATCGGGAGCGTGTAATCCTCTCTGGATACCTGCTCCAATGCCTCAACATCACTAATCTGTATCGGCGCAACAGCAGAACCTAAATCTATTACGTCGATTTTTTTTCTTGATACCGTCACACCAAAGGTTTGTTCATACTGAGCAATCTTCCCAGCTCGTTCAGGCCAGTAGTGACGGATAGTGGACCAGATACGCTGTGAGTTGTAGATGCAGGTCATACACGAAGACCGGCTCCAACCAAGGCGATAAGGGACTGGGGCCAGAATGCGGTGACGCTCGATTACTTCCCATACCTCTTCCTCAGTCCAATGAAGAACGGGCCTCCAGGCATCAACTAACCGTGCAGTCTTCCCATATCTTCTGTCACAGGCATGAGCCTCAAGCTGGTTGTACTTGGATCTGTTTGCACTTTCCTCCCGGCGCTCACCAGTGATGAAAAGGATCTTCTTCCCCTTGAAGCGCTCCTGGTTATTAAGAGCTCTGCGGCCAACATCGATCTTCAAGGCTGATGAACACCACCTTGTTTGGAGTGATGGCGATTGCTGAGGGAAACGAAGGCGTGTACCAGGCTTAGAGCGCTTATGGTCTCTAGGCAGCACCAGAAGCCCCTCAGGCGTCTCTACACGATGGGGGTGGCTATAGGCATTGTCTTTGAGCATTTCGCCCTCAAAGCCGCCCTCAAGCCACGAGAAGTACATTGGGACACCCAGTTCTTCCCCGAGCTGACGACAGTAATCACGCATGAAGGCCCAATCCATCAACGAACTACCTTCCTGACCATCAACATCATGGTGCCAGAACTCCACCTTTGACTTATCAACACCCATGTCCACCAGCCGCAAGTACGCAGCAATCGAGTCCTTGCCTCCAGACAGGCAAACAATGATGTGGTCGTACAAACTCAAGTCCACATCCGGCGCTGAGAAGTACGTTGTTCTATCGTCACAACGCTGACTGGAAGATATACCGGTAAGAACCGACTCCAGTGATGGCAACACCACCTGGTCATCGAACAAATCTCCTTGGTTTTCTCGTCTCAACATAAGTCGCTCTTTTTTCTTTACTGGGTTGTTTTTATGATTTACAGTATTATAAAATGATGCTGTGAAAAGTAAAGTTTTCAGAACGACCAGTCACTCAGGAGAACTTGATAAGCACCAGAAAGCAATCTAAAGGTGGTTTTTCGGTGAGGTTAGTTCAGGGGCAACCTGTCTTGCTGATTGAAAATCATCAAGAAGTGGTTTTTTGGTGTGGTTACGGTTTGAGGGGGTGAGTATGTGGGAACGTTGCACGGTTAAAGGGGGCCGCACATGAAAACGATAAAGCGGTTCATCGTATGGGTGAATTACGGTCTTGAGGGTTGGAGCATTTTCGGATCGAGCGATGACTGGGATGAAGCGGTATCCATCCGTTCGGAAGCGATAGACGAATGCAATATTGATGAGGAAGACATCATCTTGGCAGAAAACAAAAACGAGCTGGTGGTAAAACCTGCGGCCAAGCAAATGACGGAGTGGCACCGGGAACTGGAAGCCGTCCTTATGACCTTGGATGACTGCCAGATGGAATGTGACGGCATGACATGGGCAGTAAGCCACCTACTCAATGACGCGGGTGTACCTCATGACTGCATGTATGGTTTTGTGCGAAACGAACAGACCAAGGACATCGTGACACCGCATTTCTGGGTTGTCCTGGATGATGGGTGGTTGGTGGATCTGAGGCTACGCATGTGGCTTGGCGATCACGACAACATTCCTCACGGGGTATTCCATCCCGATAACGAGCCAGGATTTTTCTACAAGGGAGACCCCGTTCAAAACCATAAAGGGATGAGACTGGGCAAAGCCGTCCTGGACATCATGACCGACGGAAAAATTTCACATGTGAAAGTTCCTGAACGACAAGACGGAGAGTAATAGCGTGGAATTTGATTACGACAAGTCAGTATCAAACGCACATCTTGAGGCCGCAGGCTGGGGTATGGATGCCTTTAATCACTCCAACCCATTTGAGAGCCATGTCATCTATGTGCGTGACTACCGCAACGATCACATCCGCCTGTTCACCATCAAGAAGGCTGACTTCGACACGATAAAGCTGCCGCTTCACCTTACCTCCGACATGCTGGCTTCGGTGATCGCTGAGTTCGTATCGAAGGCAGCAAAAGGGAAGTTGAATACGAAGGAGTCCGATACGCTGGCTCCTGCCTTGGTTGGCTATGCCAAATCAACAGAAACCTACCGGAGCTGGCGGAGAGTGTCTGGAACAACAGAGCGATTGCATATGGTCATCAATATCTACGCGGGTTCTGGATTGCTGAGACCTTTCATCGCTCGGGCTCCTGAGACCGTCCTGACGACCCAAGAGCTACTGGTCTTCTCATCACAGGTTAAGAACATGGATGTATCCAATCATCCAGAGTGGTTTAGGGGCCTGAGGTAGTCATGAAGGCAGTTCTCTGGATATTCGTCCTTATCATTGCACCTTTCGTCATTGCGAAAGTGGACCAGTGGCGCAAACGCGGCATTGGAGACACCTGGGCGTGGTGGAAATCAGAGAACATGCCTTATGAGCTGCGCTCGGCCACTCTGTTTTTATCCGAACAGGACATATCAACCACACAGCCGGTGCCCATGCACGGCAGGGTTGATCAGGTGTACAAAGCCAAGAATGGGGTTCTCATTCCCTTGGACACCAAGCTGCGCCAGGTAAACCACATCTATGAGTCGGACATTATCCAGCTCTCGGTTTACCGGGTAATTCTGTCACACAAGTACAAGGCACCCGTTGCCAAGTACGGCTATGTCCGAACCGTTGTTGAGACAGCGGACGGGGATAGAGTCCGTTACATCAAGACAAACCTTCTCAGCGAAAAAGAAGTGGTCAAGTTGTGGCACCGCTATCAATCCATCCGTTCTGGTCAGGTAAAAACCTCCTGTTCCTGTGGCGGAAAGTTTCACATGTGAAAGTTCTGGATTGAATTAGGGTTGCCCGAATTGGGCAGCTAGGCGGGGTTGCATTTTTGAAAAGTCCTGTACGCTGGTTGGTATAGGAGGTGAATAGTGGCCCAGCTTAAACATAACCGCTTCGTCATGTTGGGGTCCTTGGTAGCGACGGTCGTAGCTGCTGCGAATGGCTTGAGTTTTCTCACCCTTATGGCTGGTGGAATGACCCTTATCCAGTTCATGGCTTGGAAGCAACAAGATGCTGTCCGTAGCCGGTTTAAAGCTGCGAAGGATGCGTTTGAAGCGTTGAACGTTATTGCGTTCGACAAGCACTGGGTAGGTTCAACCGCGACGGTCGCCAAAGTGTCGAACATGATCACTCCGCCCGAACGACTGGATAAGCCCTGGGCGGTGCAAGTTCTGGCCGTAACCAAAGGTGGGACGTGGTTCGCAGTGGATCTGCAAGTGACCGGCACTGACAAGGTTCAGATGCTTAGCCTCCACCAGCTTAGTGAAAAGGCGGCAAAGACCATGCTGGCCTTCGACCTCGAAGTGTATGAAAAATTTTTCGGAAAACCTGATGTTGCATGAGGACAATGTGATGGAAAAAGTCAAAAGCGTAGATGCCGTGGAGTTCACGGCAGCAGATAAGAAGGCGATGACCCATGCGGCATACGCCCAGTGTTTCTTCATTCTGGCCCAAGTGATGGCATTCCCTTCCCTAGGGGTGGCTGGCGCTATGGTTGCTGCTCTGTGCGGCATGATGCCGTGGTTGACCAAGTTCGCCAAAGAGGCTCCATCGAAAGCCTTTGGCATGGTGATGGCTTCACTCTGCCTTGCTCCTGTGTACGGGAAACTCTGTGAGCTGGTGGTCCACGCGATTCAGGGAGCTTGAGCTTATGGGGGTAGTACGAGTTCCCTACCTCTTGGCTGAGCTGAAAGAACGCGGATGTGCTGATGAATCTGCTCTGGCGCAGGTTATGCAGCCTGGATGCCGAATTGGAGAGGAAGACCTACGGAAGTTGGCCGCAAATTTAGGGCTTGAAGTTTCTGAGCTGGCACCAGCGCCAGAGAACGCGGCCAACACCCGGTTCAAAGCAAAGCTGAGAGGAGGTTTGGCCTCCTTTCTTTTTGAGTACGACGGCTGTTTCCGACATGCCGAAGGCTCCAGCCATGCAGAAATGTTGGGTATCGAGCAAGAAGACGATATTGGTCTTCCGAGTCGAGCTGCTGACGCCATGCTCCTGGAAAAGATGCTTTACCAGGTAATCGCTCGGGCTAAGTACATGCTCGGCAAAATCGACAGCAAGTTTGTCAGGTCAGAACAAGCAATCGAGTTCCGTGAGCAACTTGCTCCTGGGATCTTCAGGCCAGGGTACAGAGGTTTCCGATTCAAGGAGGCTGCCGCTGGTGATTTGCCTACAGTCATGATTGACGGTCGGAAGTTCAATTGCGTTGCCAGTATAGCCAGAGCGCATGGACTTGATCCGGTAACGGTGCGTAGGCGCATTGCGGACACAAGGAAGGCCGCAGACAAACTCTCCAATGATGAGTGGAAACTCATCCTCGCCAAGAAAAAAGGTAAAGGGAAACCCTTCACCTATCTGGACAGGACCTACAGCAACATTGCCCAGTTCTGTCGTGAGCATCAGCTCAACACCAACCTTGTTTACCAGAAAGTCAAAGACCGGGCTGATAGCGCTGATGAAGAGTTCTGGGGACAGATAATCGAAACATGCAAAAGGAAAGACTAATGGCAGAAAACAAAGAGATCCCCTGGGAGAAAGAGCTCATTGAGAAGTACATGTTCACCCTGCATAAAGAGCAGGTGAAAGACCGGCGCTGGCGGACCATGTTGCGTGTGCTTCGCGCATCAGGTTTCGTGCTTCTCATGATCGGCTTCATCATTTTGGCATCTAATCCGGGTGGGATGCCGTGGCAAAGCGCCAAGGCTGGAGCCCCTCACACCGCGTATATCAACATCCGTGGTGAAATTGCTGCTGGCACACTGGCCGATGCTGATCACCTTATCCCGTCCATCCAAGCAGCATTCGACAACCCGAATTCACAAGCTGTCGTGCTTCGCATAAACAGCCCTGGCGGTAGCCCGGTTCAAGCAGGACGGATTTATGAAGAAGTGAAGGCGCAGCGAGCCCTTCATCCGGAGAAAAAGGTCTACGCCATCATTGATGACATCGGTGCCTCTGGCGGTTATTACATCGCCTCTGCTGCGGATGAAATCTATGCTGACCGCGCCAGTCTTGTCGGTTCTATCGGCGTCATTAGCTCAGGGTTTGGATTCACCGGCTTGATGGACAGGCTCGGCATCGAGCGCCGGGCAATCACTTCCGGAGAGCACAAAGCGCTTCTCGACCCATTCTCCCCTCTTACCTCTGATATGAAGAAATTCTGGGAGGGCGTTCTATCGAAAACCCACCAGCAGTTCATCGAACGAGTGAAGGCTGGGCGGGGTGATCGACTGAAAGACGCCCCAGAGGTGTTTTCTGGATTGCTCTGGAACGGGGAGCAGGCCAAAGAAATTGGGCTGATTGATGGCCTGGGGAGTTTGAACTCCGTGGCGCGAGACGTCATCCACCAGAGCAACTTGGTGGACTACACACCAACCGAAGACATCATCCGGCGACTGACCCAACGAGCGAAGCTCGAAGCCAGTTCCTTCGTGCAAGAACTCAGCGCTGTGAAAGTTTACTGATAGGAGCAGTTTGACATGACAGAACAAAGTACCAAATCACTACGTCTCGGGGTTTTTGCCGCCATTATTTTGGGGCTCGTAGGAACCGGGTTCGGAATCTACCAGCTCGTGAAAGAGAAGGATCTGGCGCAAGAGATCGCCAACGTGAAGTCCACGGTCAACCAGGTGAAAGATGCCGAAGGCGTCACCTTCAAAAGCAAGGCAGAGTTTGAGGCTGCTGTGGCCGAAAGCATCAATAAGTTTGTCGCGCAGAAACAACAAGCCGACATCGATCAGAAGTATGCCCAGTTCGAGGCGGCACCTGAAAAGGTCGAAGACGGCAAACACATCTATGGGGACCTTGGTGCCCGATTCACGCTGGTGGAGTTCTCTGATATGGAGTGCCCCTTCTGTAAGCAATTCCACGACACGCCCAAGCAAATTGTGGATGCCAGTAAAGGCAATGTGAATTGGCAGTGGAAGCACATGCCTCTCGACTTCCATAACCCGGCAGCTCACAAGGAAGCGTTGGCCGCTGAATGTATTGCTGAACAGAAGGGCAACCGTGGCTTCTGGGTCTTCGTGAATGAGATTTTCCATCACAGCAAAGGCAACGGTGCCGGTGTTTCTGACTTGGCCTCTGTTGTCACGGGTGTTGGTGCTGATCTGGATGCTTTCCGTGAGTGTCTCAGCTCTGGCAAGCACGAAGATAAAGTTCAAGCTGACATCCAGAAAGCCAAGAGTTACGGCGTTAATGGTACTCCAGCAACCTTTGTTGTAGACAACCAGACAGGCAAGAGTCAGCTACTCGGTGGTGCTCAACCGGCACAAGCCATCATGGCGGTGATGCGAAAAATGATGATTGAGTCGCAACAAGACGACTCAGCGAACCAATAAAAACTTTCACATGTGAAAGTGGAGTGAGAACTGATGATCAAGATTACAACTAAATTGGGGTGCCTTCTGGCGGGGCTGCTTGTCCTGTCGGCTTGCTCAAGCGTCCCTCAGACAAGCAACGAATACACGAAAGCCCTGGATGATACCAAACAGGTATGTGCTGCCTGTGCTCTGGTTGGTAATGACCTGCTGGTTGCCCTCAACAAGTCATGCGACAAACCCATAACCCCGGAGACTCTAACCAGCGTCATGAACAGTAACTCGATGTTTGCCGCCATGATGGCAATTAACTCCATTGGTGGAACCGACCTTTATCAGGTTTACCGTGATGCGGCTATCGACACCCTGCGATGCAATGAGATGGACACTTGGCCTGAACGGACCAAGGTGCGTTTCCAGCAGCCCGACATGCAAAAGGCGCTGGCCTTGAGGGTTTCTGTCAGACAGCAGAATGCAAATTAACTTTCACATGTGAAAGTCAGGTCCCTCAGGGGCCTGATTTCACTATGAGGTGTACCAATGGAGTTACAAGAAGCAAAAAATGCTCTCGATAGCCTTCACCCCCACAAGGCCTCAGCCCCTTTGAGGCTTGTCATCCACCAGCCTGGAGGGATTGGTGGAACCCCTACCGTAGGGGTGAAAGCAATTCATGCTGGGTTTGATTGGGACAGCAACACCATCCTGATCTACCCGGAAGAGCAGCTCACCCGGTTGACGCCGGATGAGGTCGCCGCCATCACGAAGTCAGTATCGAAGGGACAGTCCTGGCATTCATATCAGCAGTTCAAGAAGTATCGGGAGCAGTTGGCCGAAGCCACGGAGGAAATTAATAGGCTCAGGGCTGAGCTGGGCAGGTATCAGAATAACGGGAGGGGGTAATGCTAAAACGCGGAATTATCAATCTCGCTGCTAGTTACATCATTGTTGATGCCCTACTCCGGAATGCAGCAATTTGGATCTTTGGCTTGTCCTTCTCCATTGGTGGCACTTACGTCGCTGGCGAGGCCAGTACATGGGGCGTTTACCTAGCCACTTCTGGTGCAATGACACTCTGTTCTGTCGTAACAGCCTACCTGCTCGTGACCTATCACCGCTGGGGGCTGATGACGGCCAGGGTCTGGCTGCTATTGAGTGCCTGCCTAAACGGCTATGCCGTCTATTTGAGCAGCCACAACATCCAGTTGGTGGTGGCACTGCTTTCCAGCCTGTTTATTGCTTTGTGGATGCTCAAGACCCTTGAGCAACCAGCAGTGAAGGGGACGTACAAGGTAATCGCTGATCTTCACCGTCAGCTATGGGGAATGTTGAAGGGACAAACACAATGACGACGAATACTCAAAACGCGAACGCCAACCAGGTTCGGTCTTTACGCGACATGCTTGTCCCCGCCCTGTTGTTCTATGTGGTGATGACGGCCATGTTTGTGGGTCTTGACGCATTCATGGATAAACCCACCAGCATGAACCTGCCATTTATGCCGTTCCTTGTCTCGATGGTGAGTTTTACCAGTGACGCACGTCGAGCGTGGGACTGGCGGAACGGGACCAAGGTTGTGGCCGTATTGACTGCGGTAGCCATGCTGTTGGCATTCATCTATCAACTCGCGGTCGGAGAGGTAAATCTCTTAGGGGTTGGTATATACCCGGCCACAGCCATCCTTCTGTTGGCAATCACCTGGGTGATTCGCGCTATCGGAAAGACGGCTCCTTTCCAGTTCCTGGGGAGACACCTGGCGCGGTTTGGTGCATCGAAGTGGGTCCAGCGTACCGCCGCAGTCATTGTGCTCGCGGGTGGCCTTGCCATCACTGTCTATGCCTACTGGCTTAACCACGGGAGCTGATGATGATCATTGCAACGAAGAGCGGCTTGCTGGTGGCCGCAGAACTAATCAAGGAAGAGGCCGGGTACTGGCTACTACAGCCTCGTGACCAAAAGACGCCGGTCAGAGTGAATAAGCAAGATGACAATAAACGCGCTTTCACGCATATGGGAGACGCCCTTCGCTGGGCAGGTGATCCTGAGCTTGCAAAGCAGTTCGATGCCGAGGGGGAAGAACATGCAAATTCGTGACTACATGACAAAGTTGTTTGAAGCATTTGGTGATGTAGAAGAAGTCACCCGAGAAATGCTTCTGGAGCAGGCGGAGCTCATTCATACGATCAGCGATAAGTGTCAGAGCACAGGCCTGTTTCTGGATAGTCAGGTTCGTTTCAACCAGTTCGTTCAAGAGATTGAGGCTGACGACAATGTAGAGGATCGGTTGCTTCATGCTTGGTGCTGGGTAATGGACCGAATAGTGAAGGCACCAACATCCTTTCACATGGATGGGGCTGTGATTTTGACAATGCCTCTGGTCGCCAGATACCTGCCACCAGTTGAACGGGAGCCGGAAACCATCGTGGTGAATCTCGATGAGGACTACAAGGCTCCTGTAGGCAACCAAACACTCTGCGAGCTCATTATGGAACGGAGGCATTGGCCGCAAGGTGCAACGTGCGCGACCCAAGAAGCGGATGGTGAAATCCTCTACTGGGACGCCCCGGTTCAGGTAGTAGAGGAAGGCAGAAAGGCCGCTGGCAAGCATGGCATGATGGCTGAAATAGGATTAAAGCATCAAGTAGACTTTTGGTTTTCTGACATGGCCGAAACTCGGCTCGCAACCGATTGGAACACCGCCGTCATCACACCTCACTGCTTGCTACTTTCCTATCTTGATGTGCTCCAAAAGAACAAAGTGCCGTTTGATGAGGGGGTGCGGCTCGCTGCCGAATGGGTAACGCAACTTGGTGGGGAGTCTCGTAAAGATACCGAGGAAGAGCCGGAAGCTGATGCTACGGTGCTTTCCCTTGGGCGAGCCACAGCTCATTGCTTTAAACCTTATCCGGACACACAAAATTTCTATTACGAGGCCTAAGCCTCACCCAAACAGGAGGATCAACATGCGATACCAGGTATTTAAAACGAAGGAAGGGGGCCTGCCGGTGTTTACTGCACCGTGGTACTGGTTGGCCTCTGCCATTGCTCACTGGTCATCTCTTAACTGGGATGCCTGTCGAATCGTAGACAGCAAGGCGGATAAAACAATGCTCTGCTGGGCCAAGGCTCTACCGGCTGCAAAAAAGATGGAGTGATTATGAGGTTCGGTTTTGCAAAAAAGACGGGGATTTCAGCGTTCCTATCAGCAATGCTGGTGCTGGCTCCTCATGTGTGGGCAGAGACCTTCACTGCAAAGGTTGTGGGGGTGTCTGATGGTGATACGGTCAAAGTGCTAACGGAACAAAGCTGCGATACCGGAAAAGACTGCCGGAGTGGCAAGATCCAGTACCGAGTAAGGCTCGCGGAGATCGATACTCCAGAGAAAAAGCAGCCATACGGCTCAAAGGCGAAGCAGGCCTTATCAGATCTGGTGTTTGGTCGAATGATCAAAGTGGAGCAAATCGACAAAGACCGTTATAGCCGCCTGGTTGCCAATCTCTATGTCGATGGCAAATGGGTCAATGCCGAAATGGTCCGTTCTGGGAGTGCGTGGGTGTACCGGCAGTACGCCAAAACACCGGAGCTGTTCAAGCTGGAGACCGAGGCCAAAGCCGATAAGCGAGGTCTCTGGGCATTACCGGAATCGGAGAGAACTCCCCCTTGGGAGTGGCGAAGAAAGCACTAACCACACCCCAGAGTATGCAGGTGTAAACAGTAACCAAGAAAACAAACAGGAATAACGATGAACAAAAGCGAACTGATTATGAAAGTGGCCGAAGACGCTGATATTAGCAAAGCAAAGGCCGAAGCTGCGGTAAATGCGCTGATCAACTCAGTGAAAGAGGTGCTTAAAGCGGGTGGGACAGTAGCGCTTACTGGGTTTGGTACTTTCCACGTTAAGGAACGCGCAGCGCGAACCGGACGGAATCCCCAGACTGGAGAGAACATCCAGATCGCGGCGGCCAACATTCCTGGGTTCAAAGCTGGTAAGGGGTTGAAAGACTCCGTGAACTAGATCTTAATCATGTGACACATGAATAAGGTTTACATAAGGCTCCTTTCGTGGGAGCCTTATTCATATCAGACATGAATAAGGGGGCGGAATGAGGTTGTCGTCAACTCAAAAGGACGTTTTGTTCATTCTATACGCAATTGAGGCCGGTGGAAAAGCCGAGCCTGTACCAGGTGTAAAAATACTGGAGATGATCAACTCAGCTCGCCAGAGCGGTATTCATGGAACGAACTTCCGAACGTCATGCCACACGCTGGTGGAGAATGGCCTGTTGAACAAGTACCGGAATGCTTCTCTAAAGCTGGCCTTTAGGCTGACCGACGATGGCAGGGAACGTGCAGGAGAGATATACCGCAAACGGCTGGAGGAAGTGCAAGATAAGTAATACGCCCCATAACGGGGCGTATCGAGTTAAACGGCAAAGCCGTAGTGGGTGCCGTCCGGAAGTTCAACATCGAGGCGTAGCTTGCCACCGGAGGCCTCAACGTACCGCTTAATGGACGACAGCTTGAGATCTCGTCCAGGTTTTTCCATCTCGGAGACTGTCGGCTGTCTCACACCCAGAGATGCAGCAATTTCCCCCTGGGTAAGGTTCATGCGATCACGAAGCTCTGCCAAGTGGATGTTCAGTAACATCTCAGTGGCCGCTTTCTGTGCTTTGGCAACAACCTCAGGCTTTTCTGTTGCCAGCATTTGGTCAAGAGTTCTTGCCATAACGTCACTCCTTCTTCAATTTATCCAAGTGCGCCGCAAACTCGCGGTCTGCAATTGGGATCATTACTTCATAAAACCTTTTCTCGTCCCCGGTCTTGTTACCGGCGCAGAGAAGAATCCCCTTACGCTTTGGATCGAACGCAAAGAATGCCCTGATAGGATCTCCTTTGCTTTGGACCCGCAGCTCTTTCATGTTGCTGTAGGATGAACCGTTAACAGTATCCGCGTATGGTCTCGACAGCATGGGACCTCTATCTCGCAGCACCATCATCGAAGCCAGCACGTTGGCTCTATCGGTATCATCCAGTGCATCGAACCACTCATCAAAGGTGTCAGTTGTCTCGATGACCCACATGGTTTCTCCTTACTTAATATAGGTGCAATCCTATATAGATTCAAACCTATAATCAAGAAAAATCGGCGGCTATGGGGGACGAAATGCCGGTAAGTAGTCATGTGACTAAAATAGGGGGTAGAATAGGCCTCAATATAGTCATGTGACTAAAAGGTGTACTGAATGAACAACCTGCCCCTACTGCTCGACGCAAGAGAAGCCATTGACTACTACCACCAGCATCCAGACATGACTGATGCAGAAAAGGCCTATGTGGTCGCGTTCCTAAGCGGAGAGGGGCGCTCAAACAGTCAGATCAGAGAGGAACTGGGGATTGAGAAGGTATACACGGTTACACACCTGAAACGCGCCGGTACGCTGTCGGAGGAAGAGCTCACACTCTGGCTCAGAAATCCACGCAAGATCACCCTGGGACATGTGAGAGCCGTGGCTAAGTTACCTATCAGCAAGAGAGAAAAGCTCCTGAGGGATCTCCTGCATACCAGGACACCGGTTCATACATATGAGGCGATAGCGAAGGGCAAAGAAGTGGATAGGGATGCTGACATTAAGCGTCTGGAAACCCTGATGAGCGATGCGACGGGTAGGCCCATCAAAATTCGCTATAACCCCGCGAAGCGCTCCGGGGAGCTGACGCTGGGATTCTTCACGCTCGATGACCTGGATGACGTGTGCAAGGCTCTGGGGTTTGATCCAAGCGAGCAGATGTAAACCAGAAAACTTTCACATGTGAAAGTCTTGCAAGGTGTCTTTTTATTGTTTACAGTATCATAAAATGAATCTGTAAAGGTGCGCGATGAATGTGCTTCCAACGAAAAGCTGGCCTTGGGCGTTATAACTCAACCAGACCTGAGTGGCTGGCGGCGTACCGAAACGCAAGATGTATGAGAAGCTCAGGTAAAGAACCTGATGCTTCTCTTTCCGGGATAGCTTGGAAGGCGCAACTCATTGTTGCCCATGAAAGAGGCAGAATTGACAGCCTGGCTGTCCCTTTGGATGCCAGATTGATAGCAAAGAACCTCATCGACGAGATCCTTGCTGAGGAGAACTGATGGACGAAAAAATTACCTACGAAGAAATGCTTGAACAACTCGACCAGAAAGGCATCCGCGTCACCAACGGGGCGAGACGGCTTTATGTCGCGTTGAACAACGGAGTCAAAGCTGAGGTGCTGGGTAACTGCGGTCCCGCCACAATCAGCTTGGTTGACGGGATGATTGTTGTGGAAGAGCAGACTCTCCACTAAGGGCAGCAGCATGGGCAAAAAAGTACACATCATTTGTGGAAAGTGCGGCAGTGACGAGATGAACTTTGTCATCAATGGACACTGTCCAGACGATCCCCAGAATGTTGCCAGTATGTCCTGCTCAAATTGTTGCGAACTGACAGGCATAGCCGAGTGGTCGGAATTTAATGGACGTGAGCTGAAAGGTGAAGCCGTCGCCCTATCAACACCGGCAAACGTGAATGCTCTTCTAGGATTGCTTCGCCAGGCGATGGACAGCGTTGAGTATCGCCTCTATGGCGGGGGCATGTCATTGAGCGGTAATGATGCTGCCGAACTCATAGACCTCCAGGAGCGAGCTGAGAAGGTCTTGTCTGTTCTTCGGAGTGATCAGCATGAGTGATTTATACGAACCGCTTGAGTTTGTGTTCTGCGGCTTTAGGAAAGGGGACGCTGGGCTCTTTATCTCGGTAGCCACTTTGCGCGATGGTGTTTTAGGCCGTGAGATGTATTTCTCAAAGGGAAAAAGCAAAAGGCGCTGGGTTGTCGGTGGCATTTACTCAGGGGCCTCGTTTTCGGACAACGGAGCAAAAGGTCTGGATGATGCTCATTACGTTAAAGCATGGGAAGTGCAAGGCGACAAGATAGAGTGGCAAGCAAAAAGCGAGCAAGCCGAAGCCTTGGCGCGAAGCGAGAAACTTGAAGCCGACGATAGGAAGCGCAATGAACTCGAAGAGCTGATGCTACCCATCAGGAAGCAATATGGGGCATTAACAAAGCGACGTGATAGGGCAGGGGCCGCAGCTCTTGAAGAAGCTGTCCTGAGAGCGCTGAGAGCGCCCATCAGGAAGGCTGAGGAGAAATAACCGTGGAGCCAGTCTTAGCTAAAGCATTCGCCGGTTTTAAAGTCGTAGCTGTAAGTGCCCATCAGATTGGCTTTTCGGCTTTTTTTGCCATTGGTGTTTGCTGGCGCTTTAGGGGTCGCAAGTACGCCATAGAACAGGATACCAACAAGTGCCGCTTGCCACGCGAAAACAGCAACCAGAATCCAAAAAGCAGCAGCCAGAACCGGCAGTTTGTGCAGAAGGTTGAGCACCGGCTTGGCCCAAATCACTGCCGGGATAGCCAGCACTGCGTAACCCCAGTTGGTTGCCTCAAGCATAGCCAGGCCAAGAACAACAACAGCCATCAGCGCGATATTCAGTACATGTTTCATGGTCATCTCTCCTTTTCAACTTACACTTTTATCCTATCACAGCATTAAAAAATGCAACTGTGAAAGGGCGTTTTTCATTCAAAAAGAGGTGACACTTTGAGTGCAATTATCAGCAAGTGCGGCATGTACAGATACCGTCTGGAAAGGGATGTGCAACCCGAAGGCCTTGTGTTCGGTTATTTTGGTGTAAACGGCTCTACGGCCACGGCCACCGAGGACGATCACACGGTCAGAAAGTGGATAGGGTTTACCAAGGTCAACGGAGGGAGGCGATTCATAGTCGGTAATGCTTTTGCTTTTCGGGCGACCGACGTTCGAGAGCTGGCTACGGCGGTTGATCCTGTCGGGCCTGAAAATGAAATCCACTTGGAAAGGATTATTCGGGATGCTGATGTCTTGGTGCCCTGCTGGGGGAGCCGAACTAAGCTGCCTAAGTCTTTGCATGTTCATTTGGACAGGCTTTTAGAGCAGCTCGTTGCATCTGGGAAGCCGGTATTGGCATTTGGCGTGACTGGTTCGGGGGACCCGAAGCACCCACTAATGCTTGGATATTCGACAAAACTTGTGCCCTGGGGAGGAAAATAATTATGTCGATGCTTGAAGCACGTTACTTCGTGGCAAAGATAAGCGATGCACAGGCCGTGCTCTGCGATGAGGAGCTGGCGACACTGGAAAGGCTGATCCGGAAGGTTGATGATGGCCGCAGAGCAAATGGCAAGAGCTCGCTTACTTGCGTTGTTGTCGAAGAAGATTGGCCGAACTGGCAGCAAACGGTTGACTCTGTACTTTCACTTGCTGACGGGAAAGACAACGATTGGACCAATGCCACACCAGAACAAATCAAGGCCTTTTGGGTCGATGACTCAGTTTGGAAAACTCTGGATGGCCGGGATAAATGGATTGAAGATCTCGACCTGCTGGTGGACGGTTCCCCGGTGGCTTCTGAGTGGGAACCTTTTGGCTTGGAATCAGGGCAGTCTGTCGTCATACGAGGCGGATGGATAGAAGGGAATGCCTTGAGTGATGATGGCGTACCGCTAGTGCAGGCATTCGTCGCTTGGAAACAGGGCCAAGACAACCACTAAAGGAAAATTACTTCGGAAGGGCGGCTATGGCCGCTTTCTTTTTAATATTTACAGTATCACATAATGATACTATGATGTTGTTAATTTACTTGGGGAGGCGCTTATGCTCACTGCTAAATGTATAGGGTGCGGATGCACCGATGATCACGCTTGTGTTGAAAACGGTCAACCGTGTCACTGGCTTCGCGTGAATAGAGTGGAAGGTATCGGGGTCTGCTCTTCGTGCCCGGATGCTCTCAATCAATTCGCATCGACCAGCCAGGAACAAGCAACTGGACAGGATGACTACCGGAACAGTCCAGAATGGAAGGATTTTTCATCACGCATTGGTAATGCACTATGCGGGGGCCGGAGCAAAGCAAAGTAAGGTAAAAACGGCTATGCCGTTTTTTATTTGTCTATTACGGCATCACATTATAAGCCTGTAAATGCTGAATCTGTAATTGCCCAAAATGGGCGTGAGCAGGGGCGGGGTGTGAGGTCGTTCTAAGGCAAAATACTTTGTACTGGCAGAACAAAGAAAGAATGAACTTTCACATGTGAAAGTTTTTGGGGTACGGGATGGAACAAGCAATTCAAAGTTACTTGGCTGACGACCGGCAATATCAAGACAGGATTACCGCAGCTCTCAGCCAGGTTGAAGAGAAAGGTGCAGAGTACGAAGCTCTTTGCCAACAGCGTGCTCAGTTGGGGATCTGGCAAAAAATTATAACGTTCTGGCAGTTTCGTCGAGACATCGCCGTTATACGTTCAGCACTAAAAGGCCATAACAGCGATTTGCGGTATTTGCGCCGTGGGAGAGACCAGCTCAAAGAGGGATTGGTTTCTCGGGCCGTGAAGCAAGCGATTGACGGTAGCCAGATTCTGGAACGAATCACCCAAGCTCAAGATAGGCTTGACGCCGCATCTCGACTCCACGAGAGCAACAAGCGACTGGTGGACATGGGGCAAAAAGCCTTACGTGAAATCAGTGAGGCCTCTTCCAGTATTTCATCAGCACAAACAATGGAGGTTCTCGACCTTGTGACTGACAACAAGGGCATTTCCGTCATGTCGTCGATGTCAAACTCCTCGGCCAGCAGTGAAATAGACGATGCGAAGAGAGCTGTGAAAGCCTTCGCAAATGCGCTGGGGGATCATCGTGACATTGTGGGCTCACTGCACCACTCAATGGCAACTGAGTTTATCGATCTGGGTATGGACTTTGCCGGTTTGAATGATGGTTTCGACTTTGGGAGCGTCTTCTCGCTGTTCAGCTTGTCGTCTGCCAGTTCCTCTCTGGACAAAGTAGAGTCTCGCGTTGAATCTCTGATGCCAGATCTAAGACGAGCCGCCTCCAATTCGGCAGCAGAGTATGCCCGTGTTAACGAAGAGTTCTTTGGCCTAAAACAACAGGCCTGTTGCCAAGTGCATGAGTTGCTGGTGACAAATGGTATAGACGTGTCAGTCAAGCGCGTTGAGTCCGCCGTGAACAGCTACAGAGTTGGAAGGTGATATTTACAGCATCATAAAATGAACTTATGATGTGAGGTGATCAACAAGTCGAAATTTATTTAAAGGATAAGCGATGAGCGATATTACACAGCAAATGGACAAACTTGAGATTCCAATCAAGTTGTCCTTTCCAGTCATCAACGTTAGCACTTTTGAGCTGGGCCGTGCAGAGAGCGTTTTCTCTGACATTGCAAAGAAAGTCGGCAAGCA
Organism: Providencia sp. PROV119; assembly: GCF_028482435.1. Classification (NCBI taxonomy): domain Bacteria; kingdom Pseudomonadati; phylum Pseudomonadota; class Gammaproteobacteria; order Enterobacterales; family Morganellaceae; genus Providencia; species Providencia sp. PROV119. Next base: position 54,109 of record NZ_JAMPQL010000022.1, on the reverse strand, counting down.
CTTTATTGTGATGCCATTCAAGAAGCTGCCCGATCCAGGCACGATGAAGGCAATGGTGGACGAGTCCAAGAAGTCCTCCAAAAACGGTGTTGTCGTGTTCGACACTTTCTTTTTCGACCGACAACGTGCAAACCCGGAAACACTCCCAGCCCTCAAGTCATCACTGACCTATCTGGAGAATGAGGGGATCAACTACATCATCGCTGGCAAAGACGTCTTCAATGAAGAGTTCGTTTATCACATCGATCTCCCGGCTATGAGCAATCAGGAAATCCTGAAACTGCTCCAGACCTGTGAAGATAACGTGAAAGATGGTGGAGTCTTCGAGAGCAACGAACGTGCTGTCATCGCAAACCACGCCCTGGGCTTGTCACACACCCAGATGAAGAACGTCTTCACCTATTCCGCTTACTTGAAATTCAAGGGTGAAGAATACCTGGGCGAGATCCGAAAAGAAAAAGCTCACATCTTGCGTGATGTCGGCCTCGATGTGCTTGAGGCCATTGATATTGGGAATGTCGGTGGGCTCGAAAACCTCAAGGAGTTTCTCCAGATACGTAAAGCCGGTTGGGACAAAGACCTTCCGGTAAAAGGTGTCCTTCTGGCCGGTGTACCTGGTGGTGGTAAATCGCTGACGGCAAAAGCCGCTGCCGGTGTACTTGGCACTACCTTGGTTCGCCTGGATATGGGCCGTTTCTATAGTAAGTATCTCGGTGAAACCGAGCGCCAGTTCAATCGTGCATTGCAGACCATTGAGCAGATCGCACCCGTTGTTGTGTTGATTGACGAGATGGAGAAGTTTTTTGGTAATGCCGATGGCGAACACGAAGTATCCAAGCGCCTGCTGGGCTCTTTCCTCTACTGGCTTCAAGAGCGCAAGAAGAAGATCTTCATTGTGGCGACGGCCAACCGGGTTCAGTCGCTGCCTCCTGAATTGATGCGAGCTGGCCGCTGGGACCGAGCATTCTTCATTGATCTGCCAAGTGTGGCTGAGCGCCAGAAGATTTTCGAGATCCACCTCGCCAAGCAGAAGGCCAACATCGCCGCGTTCGATATGCCTACGCTACTGCGTACCACCGAGGGATACACCGGGGCAGAGATTGAACAGGCCGTCATTGACGCGATGTATCTGGCGAACGCTCAGGACAAAGAGCTCAACAATGAAGCGCTGGTGGATGCGGTCACTCGCATTACCCCGACCAGTGAAACTCGCCGAGAAGACATCAACCAGATTCGCAGTTTGCGGGATCAAGGCTTCTATCCGGCCAATAACTTCGATGTTCAAGAGCAGAATGGCTCTGGACGAAAACTCGCCATCGAGGACTAAGCGATTAACTTTGTCATGCCGGAACACGGCATGACCCCCGAAACAACTCAGGAGTGATGAGATGAGCCATATCGTAAAAGGCAAGGTGCAGGTCGCCTACAAAGACAAAGAGCTGCTGTTGAAGGCTCTGGAGGGAGTTGGCGTCGTTGTTGAAAACGAAAAGCTATACCGCGTGGGCGCTGGCTACACCTTCGAGAAATACCCGATTGTTCTGATCGACCAGAACAACAAGGAGCACCGGATTGGCTACAAGGAAAAAAACGGTGTTTGGGAGCAGTACCAGGAAAACTACGGCTCTTATGGCCGCTGGACGCAGCAGGCAAGCAGCAAGGTGCAGGATCGCTACATTGCCTTCCACTACGAGCAGCAGTTGAAAGAGGAAGGTTTCAGCGTGACGGTGAAGCAGCATCACGATGGCACTTTGGAACTGGAAGCTGAGGAAGCTGTTTGGTAATAGCGCCAAGGCAATCAGATTAGTTGAACTTAACGACGAGGTGACAAAGTGAAAAAGGTAAACATCAAGATCAAGGGCGGCAAGATTGCTGCCGATTTCACGGGGTTTCAGGGTAAGACCTGTGAAGCGCTGGAGCAGCGTATTCGCCCGGAAGAGCTCGAAGTCGAAGAAAAAGAGCTGAAACCCGAGTACCACTTCAATGCTGGTCAAACCCAGCACGAAACGGAACAGAACGAATGGTGATGAGAAGGACAGGGCGCGTCCCCCTTCTTTTGCTGGTTGGTCTCATGGTCGCAGCTCCTGCGGCCTTTGCCAGTGACTTTGTGACTGGCGTAATGGTGGGGCAAATGCTCTCAGATGACTCAGGCAGCAAGAAGGTAGAGGACACTGGCCCGGAGAGCAAAACGGTCATTGATTACCATGACGGTCAGCCAGTTGTGACCAAAGTGGAGGCCTTCAAAAGCAATAAATGGCGCAAACTGGATGGCCCTCAGGGCGGCTATTTTGTTTGCCCAGGTGAATACCGTAGCTATTCGGGAAGGCTGCGTTGTCGCGTCCATGATGACGGGCTCAATGGCTTTATGGGCGGTATGACTGATGCTCAGGAGCTACCGCTCCAAGAAGCTCTGACCAAGTTGGAAGGTAAACCCATCTCCCTGCAAACCATTGAAGTCCACGGGAACAACCTGGCAGTCAAATACCAGTTAGCACCACCAGCACAAACGCACGTCAAAACTCAGGACCTGGGGGTGGTTAAGCAAGATGGTGAAATGCAGAAGGTTGCCAGCCAACCACCAGCGCTATCCATAGAGACTGCACCAAAGAGTGAACCTCCCAAGCAGATTGGTGCTGCACAAGACACCGACCGCAATACCAGTGCGTTTCAAAGTCCGTTCGAGGAGGTAAGTGACTCCATGATCGGTCTAATGGATAGCTCTTTCGTCAAAGTCATAGCGGGGTTGATGCTGGTGTTTGGGGTTGCTAGTGGAATTATGAGGCAGAGCCCATCAGGAATTGTGATGGGGATAATGCCTGCAATTATGATCATGACCGCGCCAACGGTTATTCGTACCATGTTCGATACAGGCGCGGCCAGTACCAAGCCAGTGGAAGATAGCGGAAGCTCATTTCCTTTCTTCTTGGTGGCAATAGTGCCGGTGCTGATTTTCTTTGCCTATAGAGCTTTTATGAACAACCGGAGCGACTCCGAAATTGATGAGTTGTTAAGAGAAGCCCGACGTGCTGAAAGGGCTGAACGACCAAGCAATGAGCCTCCCTCAGTGGATGAACTCCGTGAGCGCCAGCAACAAAACCCAGAAAGAGAACCGGTGGTTGTCAGCTCATCAGCTCCGGCACCAAAGGTGCAAAAGGAAGAGCCAATCGAAGTACAGCCAGGCAAGCGCAAAATTATTTTGGATTAGTGGGGTAGGTTATGAGCAAAAAGCGCATCGTAATCAAAAATGGTGAGGTCTGCGGGTTTGCCGATGAGGTTTCCTTCAAAGGCCTTGAAGTGCAGGAATACAGTAAAACAAGGGTTTCGCGCATCGTGCCGACGAGCGGCATTCTAATGATTGCGTTCTATGTTATTCGCGGACTTTGTTCAGACGAGTCAAAGATTGCGGCATGGACTCGTGTTTGGCGTTGCCAGTGGAAGGTGCTGATCGACGGTAAAAGCTATGGACCATTCAGCAGTCGTGCGGATGCTATCTCGTTCGAGAAGGACGAGATCTACAAACAAGGCAAATTCTTTGCCGATGCCACTCACGAGGCGGCAGTATGATGACACGGGCGGCTATGGCCGCGCTGTTATCCGCGTTGGTAATAGGCCTTGTGTCTGATTTGTCCGCACAAGAGCTGGTGGTAAGCCAGGTGGCTATAGACAAGTCCACTGAGGTGGAGAAAGAAGCTACCTTCCACAACCGCAAGTGGGTGTTAAGGACGGGGCAGGTTAGTGGATTCTTCATCTGCCAAGGAGATAACAAAGACATTTACTACCGGCATGACAGGGTGGGCGCTCACTGCCAGAAGACATCGACTGGGTGGCGCAATGTACTGGGTCTCAGGGACGATGTTCCGGAAGTTGAGCTGAGCGTGTACCTGGGGACCGTTGAAGGTGTCCCCGTGAAAGTCCTTCATCAGGAAGTGGATGGTTACGATCTGAAAGTGCAGTACAAGGTTGCACGTAAAGGGTCAGCAAATGAGTGAGAGTGTGCGTCGGTCAACGCCGATGGTAAAGATTAAAATCCTGCCGAGTTTCGTAGGGGTTCCCTTCCCGTCGGTGCTACTTATCGTTGCGGGGCTCCTTAATGGCCCTTTGTGGGGCTTTGCCGCATTCGTCTTTCATATCGTCATCAAGCGGTACATCTACAGAGAATACCGGAGGTTGCCATATCCGATGCCAACCGGCTCAAGGCCTATGGATGAGTTGAGCGAGCTCCTTGTAAAGGGGATACCGGAGGAATTTTTCCGGCGGCTTGACGCAGCTTGCAGCTCTGATGCGTCAGTACAAATAACCTGCCCAAAGAAATACCGGCTGCTCAAAATGTCGTTGAATCGCTATGCCAACCGCGCTGGTTGTTACCCGCAGTTCCGGGAGGGGGATGAAATAGCGATTGAGGTAACAGAGCAGAGACCAAGAAAAGCAGGAGCAGGGAAGGGCTTTCCAAGTATTCAAGTTCTGAAAGCGTCAGAGGGTGTTCTGAGTGAACCGGAGCAGCCTATCGAAATTCAGAAAGATAAGCGCAAGATTATCTTGGATTGAGGTGGGTTGGAATGCGGTCATTTTTATACAGAATATTGCTTCTTTGCTTCGTCATTATCGTCCAGATAGGGCTAATCGCCATTGATGCGAGCCCGTTGGTTGTTGCTATGTTCCTCTCGCTAACAGCTTTAGTCGCTGGGGTCTGGATGGCGTACCTTCATTCCCGATTTTTGATGGCGGTGACTCCAGTAGTTATCTCTGTGCTAATGGCGACCCTCGCCATGAAAATGTTTGAGCCGAGACTCTTTGTTTCTGCCAGCGAAAAAGGCTGGTTCCCTTTGTCATTGTTCGTCTCGATACCGTTTTACTTCTACTTGAGTTACTTGCTTGAGATAGAGGAGAAGAGACGTACATTCCGGGCCAATGTGATTGGGTTTTTGCGTGGAGTTTCGGAAGAGATCCGTCGTTCAACCAGAGAGCATAGAGATCAAGGTGAGATAAGACACGGTGGAACAGAGCTGGGGAGTATTGACGAACTACAAAGGGGCGAGGCCAAAGAGCCAGAAGTCATCAGCTCTACATCGGACCAGAAAGAACAAGGCACTCCCAAGCGAGACAAGAGAAAAATCATTCTGGACTGAACATGGAACAAATCAGAAAAGGCTTAACCCTCGAATACGCAAAAGAGAAGCGTGAGAAGCTCTTGGCGGAGCTCAAATCAGATGAACACTACAGCCAGACTGAAACAGTAGCCTATGGGCACCACGACCCGCTCAGCGTTCCTGTGGCAGCCTGCGATAGTTGTCATGGCCGGGCGCAAATGCAGAAGGTTATAGGTCCTCCTGTGCGCTGGAATATGGTCTGCCTGGGTTGTGGGAAGGCGATCCAACAAATCCAGAAACGACCGTGGCAAGCAGCAATGGCGTGGAACCAAATTAACTTGGGAACACAGGACTACAGACAACTGCCCCTCTTTGGACTTGGGAGTCTGTCTCCTGAATCAGCAAGACAGAGAATGGTGGGAATACGCAGGAACCTGGAGCTGAGAAAGAGCCTCGCCGGTATCGAGAGGACGATAGCCCACAAGGAAGGTCAACGCCCACCAGGGAAAGAGTACCAGCAACGACTGGAAGCATATCTGCAATGGGCCATGCTGGCGCTGAGGTTGCTCAAAGTCAAAGCAAGTTAGTGGTGAGAAGGAAGAGAGAACCCGGTACTGTAAAGCGCCGGGTTTTTTATGCCGCCCTGTTTACAGTATCAAAAAGTGATGCTATAAAGTGAGCAAGTCACAAGGAGAACCAACGAATGGCTGTTATCAACTCACTCCGCGCTCTCAAAGGCGTAACCGCCCCCGAAGAACTGAAAAAAGGGGATGGATTCACTATCTCTCCTCAGCTTCTGCTGGAGGAAGAAGGGTTTAACACCCGTGGCGCTTTCTGCGAGGACTACTACGAGCGCCCGGACATCAAAGCTGGTATTCGAGTGCTGGCCGATGCTTACAAGCGTGGCGACTATGTTCCGCCGATCATCGTCAAAGTTATCGACGGAAAGGTGTATGTCCGTGAAGGTCATCGCCGTCGCCGCGCCATCCTGCTTGCTATAGAGGAAGGTGCCGACATCCAGTTCGTGCAGGTCGTAGAGCACAAGGGCGATGAAGCCGAACAGAGCCTTCTGATCGCCACCAGCAACGATGGGCTCCCTCTTTCTCCACTTGAGCGAGCCGTGATCTACGCTCGGCTTGCAAACTGGGGGTGGAGCGACCAGATGATTGCCCAACGTGTTGGCCGCTCGGCTGAGCACGTTCGTATCGCCCGTGCCCTTTTGGAGATGCCTCTGGAACTGAAACGGATGATTCAGGAAGGCTCTGTGGCTGCCACCTACGCTCAGGAGCTCTACAACGAGCACGGCACCAACGCTGTTGAGATCCTGAAAAAGGCGCAGGAAGAACAGGCCAGTGGCAATGACGGCAAGAAGGCCCCGAAAAAACTGACCAAAAAGTCTGTCGAGAAAGGTCCCCGCCTGGGCAAAAAGGTGGTTGAAGCCATGCACCGAGGCGTGAGCTCTATTACCAGTCGTCTGGACAACATCAAGCCGAACGATGACGGTGAAACGTTCACCCTTACCCTGAGCCGGGAAGATGTTGATGCGTTTCAGGAGCTGAAAGCCAAGCTGGCGGAGCTGGAGCCCAAAACTGACGAGTCCAATGAAGACCAGCAAGAGCTGGATTTGGCGGGTAATCAGTAATGGGGCGCTGTACTGTTGAGGATGCCATCCAGTTGCTGGAAGGGGGAACCATTGTTGCGGTCGTACCGGCGTCATCCGGACCAGATACGCTGGTGGTTTCCTCTATCAGGCTTGAATCCGGACTGACAGTACAGTTTTCCCCTCCAGCGGCAGCCAGTGTCAGTGTTCAGCTCGCGGAGCTCGATGATGAACAGTGACAAGAAATCGTCTGAACTAGCCAGACTGAGGCGTCAGCATCAGCTAGTTTGCTCTGTCATCGCAGCCTTGCTCATCTGTGCAGGTATATATGGGACCGTTGCACGTTTGGGCTTCATCCTGATGGCGCCATTGTTTGTTATCGCCTTAGGTGTGTTAGTCGATGCGTTCCTGCCAAGGGTAAGTTGGTTCTTCTGTGTGCGGGACGTGAGAGACATATTTGGGTGGAGAAAACGATAGTGGCGAAGTTGAAGGTTTATGGCGGGATCACTTATGGGGCCGAGGGGCAGTTCAGAACTGTCGTTGCGGCCACAAGTAAGAGCAAGGCTGCTTCAATTCTGAATATCACGATTTACCAGATGAATAGCTGGTGGACGGAGACTTTTAACAAGTACGAGGTCGAGGCGGCGATGTCTGAGCCGGGGGCTATTTTTTCAAAGCCTCTCGATGGCAGAGACCCATTTGTAAAGCAGGAAGGATAATTGTGAGAAGTGTTTTTGTATGGTTGAAGGCCGGGGCAATACTGGCTTTCCTATTCTTCGGTATTGCTGGTGCTGTCAACCGGGTCTATTGGGTTAACAGCCAAGGTTTGAGCCAGGGGTCGATGTCATCCACATTGGTTAAAGAAAAGTTTGGCCTAGACCTTGGTGCAATGTGCCGTTATGACAAACCCCAGCATGTCGAGTTCAAAGTCCTTCCTGATCAGACAATCCAGTTCCGCTGCTCATGGTTTGAAGGTGGCGGATTAACCTGGTGGCCTTTCTACACCGAGCATGATGTAAAGAGCGCCGAGGCGACCTCTGTGCTCAATGACATATTCCAGGGTACGGAGGGGCATGATGAGTAGCCAGCTAGAACTCTTTCATGTCCAAGAGGCGTATGCCAAGGCCGATAAGCCGTTATCGAATGAGGAGCTCTACGATTCGGTGGCAGAGCTCGCTGGAATCCCGAAAAGCGCTCTGAATGAACAAAGTGAAATTGGCAAGGCAAAGGTCAAGCGGAGCAAGCTGAAAAGACAGATACGCTGGTATCAGCAAACCCTCAAGTCGATGAACCTTCTCCAGAAGGTGGACGGCGAGCGGGGTGTCTGGGAGCTCTCAAGCAAAACCAAGAAGGGCCTGCATGAAGCGCTAGGTGGCGTTCGACTGGTCGCTTATTCAACAAATCTTGGGCTGGCGGTGTGGTCAAACAACAAGAGCTTTTTCTCTGACCTCGATGAGCCGGTGCATCTGTGTGTGACATCTCCGCCGTTCCCGCTCCGTATACAGCGTGGCTATGGAAACGTTGATGAAGCCAAATGGGTGGATTTCATTACTCAGGCACTCGAACCGATAGTCAAGAACCTGGTGCCAGGAGGAAGCGTTGTCCTGAATGTCAGCAATGACATATTCGAGGCCAAGAGCCCCTCCAGATCTCTCTACGTTGAGCGAATGGTGCTGGCGCTCCATGATCGGCTTGGGCTCTCTCTCATGGATAGATGGCCGTGGATCAACCTGTCAAAACCACCAAGTCCGACCCACTGGGCTTGTGTGAACCGTTACCAGTTGTGTGCCGGGTGGGAGCCTGTTTATTGGTTCACCAACGACCCTGACAGGGTGCGTTCTGACAACAGAAGGGTCCTGATCCCTCATACAGAGAAACATCAGAAGCTGATGGCCCAAGGCGGTGATAACAGAGTGGTCAGTTATGGTGACGGGGCATATCGACTGAGAGGGAACGCATTCTCTAACGTCACGGAAGGACGGATACCGAAAAACGTTATCCAGCGCGGCCACCGTTGTGCGGATACTCTGGAGCTTCGGAGAATCGCTAGAGAACTGGGGTTGCCACCGCACCCGGCAATGTTCCCAACAGACATACCTGAAATGGCTATCCGCTTTCTGACGGAAGAGGGCGACCTTGTTGTTGATCCGTTCAGTGGGTCGAATAAGAGCGGGTTGGCCGCAGAAAGGAATAACCGGCGCTGGATCGCCTGTGACATCATTCTTGAGTACATTCGCACCCAGGCGGAAATGTTCACCGGCTTTGATGGATTTTGGATGAACCCGGCCATAGCAGCAGTGGGCGGGGGAGCGTTGAATTAAGAGAACAATGCCCATGAATTTAAGTATTATCGCAAGAGTCTTGCGCCAATTGGCAATTATTTTTGTCCTCTCCGTGCTTCTTGTGGCCGGATATATCTACTATGCCGGTAAACAACATCAGCAGGCAGCAATCAACTTTTGGGGTGAGCAATACCAGCCTGATGCCATCTCGACGCAAATTGATTGGGGGTTTATCGGTAATTGGGTTATTCCTCGCGGGGGGCCAATTATTTCTCCGGGCATTGCTGGAGTGTGTCCCAATACACCACTTCCCGTTGTGCCTCTTAAAACTGGTCCTGATGGCCGGGGTTATGTTCTCTGTGGCATTGGAAGTGAGGCTGTCGCTACCAGCTTTGATGTCAATGACATCCAGGATGAAGAGATACGAAACACATTAAAAACGATGTTTGAGGAAGAATTTGAAAAAACTGTTAAGGGGGATAAATGGACACTCAAGAACTGAACCACATGATAGCTGAGGCCTACAGCCGGGATTTGCAAAAGCCTGAGCTGGTATCGTTCAAAGAGGTGAGTCGCTGGGGGCGTAAGTACGGTTTCCCCGTCGTATGCACTCTGGCCGATGAAAGTGAAGAAAAGCAGATTCACTGGGCTGCCAGTTTGCTCATTCAAGTAGCCGGTACTTGGCCGCGAGAAGATATGCCGGAATTGCTCACACCGGAACGGGGCTCCGCGCTGTTCAACGATGCGATGCAGTTATTGGCGAATGGGCTTGGAGCAGCAAATCAATTGCGCTGACAGCACAAACCTTGTCAATAAGCGGCCTTCATGGCCGTTTTTTTGTTTAAAGTTTGTTTTAACAGAACCATAATTAGATATTGCAGTATCATTTTATGATCGCTACAATCTTTCACATGTGAAAGTTTGGGGGTGGTCTTGATCACCTGCGAGAAACCAAAATAGAGGTGGGTATGGCAAAAGTAATCAGCTTCGCCAACCAGAAAGGCGGAGTGGGTAAGAGTACCCTCTGTATCCAGCAGGCCTTTTATCTGGCGTTACAGAAGAAAAAGAAAGTGCTGGTCTTGGATATGGATGGTCAGGGGAACACGTCCTCTCGACTGGCCCCCAGACGAGAGCTTGAGGATGGTGACTACGAGCCCATCCTCACTGGAACCAAAACCGCAGAGCTGTTCGCTTACGAGCTGGACGGCATTGAGGTCATGCACTGCCCTTGCGGTGCAGACCTCATTCATACGCCGAAGAATGACCCGGATCTGTTTGAGATGGAGGCTGTGCCTCTTGACCAAGCCATGAATCCGGCTCGCCATTTGGCTGAGCTGTTTGAGAACTACGACTACGTGCTGATTGATTGTCCGCCTAGCCTCGGCAGAAAGCTGGTGGCAGCGTTGGTGATGTCTACCCATGTGGCATGTCCGGTAAAGCTCTCTGGCTTCGCTGTGGACGGCGTAGAAGGTCTCCTGAACACGATTATTGGTGTGCGCGAGGCATACAACCAAAATTTGGAGATCCTGGGCATCGTGATCAACGACATGGACCGCTCTGTCAATCACGACAAAGCCCTCAAGTCGCTGGAGAACACAGTTCCGGATCTGCTGTTTGAGAACAAAATTATGCACCGGCCTCCGCTCGATACGGCGACGACTGATGGCATCCCTGTCTGGGAGCTTCGCTATGGACATGTCGCGGCCAAAGAGGTTGAGGCGGTGTTGGAAGAACTATTAGAGAAGGTGGGCTAAGCGATGGCATTGAACAATTTAAAAGGCCTGTCCGAACTTGCTAAAGCCGCCAAAGGCAAGAAAGGCAAAGAGGTTCTTACCGTACCTGTTGACGACGTTGTATCCAAGGTCCAGGTTCGTAAGCGCTTCCGTAACATTGAAGAGCTGGCGGCAACCTTGCTGACCGAAGGGCAGCAATCTCCGATCATCGTGTTCCCGAAGAATGAAGAAGGCAAGTTCGTCATCCAAAAAGGGGAGCGGCGTTGGAGAGCGTGTAAACACGCTGGTATCGAGACCATTGACCTGGTGGTGAATGATAAGGTCCAGAACAATTTGGACGAGACTGCTGGTGAGCTGATCGAAAACATCCAGCGGGATGACTTGACTCCGGTAGAGATTGCCGAGGCGTTAAACCTGTTTATTGAAGAAGGTTGGAAGCAAAAGGATATTGCTGATCGGCTCGGTAAGAATATCACTTTCGTATCTACGCATCTGTCGTTGCTCAAGCTACCTGACTGTGTGCGTGAGTTATACGATAATGAAGTATGTTCTGATACAGAGACCTTGAATAACCTTCGTCTCTTGTTCGATCTGAATGAAGAAAGATGTCGCGCCGTCTGCGCGGTGGCTATGTCTGACGGGATTACTCGTAAACAAAGCCGTGAGCTGCTGAATGATGCCAAACGTATCAAAGACGAAATGGAAAAAGGCCCACTGACTGGCTCCCACCAGAATGATGAGCTTGGCGCTGGCAACACCGACGAGCAATCCCTCAACTCGGGTGGGGATGGTACGTCGGAACAAACCGGGAATGACGACCTGAACCTTGCCCAGGAGGAACTGGAAGGGGGTAAAAATTCCAATGGTCAGGACGATGATGACGAAGACCCTTTGCGTGATGAAGAGGGTGAGCACAAAGATCCTGTCAAGCAGCCAGATAACAGCGGCAAGGACAAAGATGAAGAAGGCGGTGATGCTCTTCCTCCTCTGCCGAAGGACAAGGAATGGAAGAACGTCCGGGCTGACAGTTTGATTTTTGCTGTCAACGTTAACCTGGATGGCGAGACCAAACGTGGAGTCATCATGACCGACCGTGTTGCTCTGGTTCCGTCTACTGTCTGGGTTAAAACGCTCGATGGCGAAGGCAAGGAAAAGCATGTTCATGTGCCTGTGTCAGACATTGAACTCCTGAGTGTCGAAGGCTAATAAAGGAGGCCCAGCCAAAGAGGTTGGGCCTGTCAAGAACAGGTGAATATGAAGATCTCACAGGACATGAAAAGAAAATTTGCTTTGGTGAATGCCCTGTCTAAAACGGAGAAGCCAAGTCTCCAAGACCTTCACAAGGCAACAAATATTCCTGAATCAACGATCAAGAGACAGTTGTCTGCCCTGCGTGATGAGTTCGGAATGAATATCTTGTTCGTCAGGGAGTCTACCGGCGAACGAGGTGCCACCGGCTACTACATGCTGACAGACTGGGGGATCTTAGACAGGTCTTCGTTCTTGAACCGGTACGGAAAACTGTAAGGTGCCATAGAGCAGCGCATTGAATGCAAAACCCGCCAATCGGCGGGTTTTTTTATGCTGCCACGGTAGCGGCGGTTGCTGGAGGTTTTTCGGCGTAGTAGGCGATGTTCTTGGTTCGTCTGCTAAGGGTGTCTATGCCGACGATACTCAGCGTTTTGGGAGTGGTATTGCGGGACTCGAAATAATGGAATAGCTGGATCATGCAGCACTTCACCATCAACGGATCGATGTCTTCCAGGTAGATTGAGGCTTCTCTCAATGCTTCGGGACCGTGGTTCTCGATCAGGTTTTCCATCCAGTGAATGGCGTTGATGCCAGAACCACAGCAGGGCTCATAAAAGTCTGCCGAAGACTGTGAGCCAACAATGAGTGACATCAAGCGGCCAATCTCTGGAGGAGTGGGGAAGTAATTGGTGCCCTTCTTGTGGAAGCCAGACATGCTTAGGACGTAACCCAAAACATCGCTGGTGGGGTCGCGCTTAATGGCGGCAGACAGGACGTGAGAGAGCTCGAAGGCGACCGGCTGAAGTTCTTCCGGGATCTCCTCCTTGGCTGGGTATAGGCCAGTCTGCAAGTATGCCCACTGGTCAATAAAGGCCTCAACAAACCGAGATGTGCCCATTCTGTATCGGGACTGCTCGATGAGAGATAAAGCCTTGGATGTAAGTTGCTGTGTTTCTGGTGACATAAGCGCTCCAGTTTGTTCTGACGAAACATTCAAGAGGTAGAAACGAAGAACCCCGCCGAAGCGAGGTTCTTTGCTTTCCTGCCTGATCGCCTTAATGCCGAAGCAAAGACGTCTTGATAAAGTCGGGGCAACCGGACATTTCCCGGTCGATGAAGTCCTGACGTTTCGCCAGCGGCCATTTCATGAACGCCGCGAGCGGGATGCGCTTATTCGTGTTAGTATTGCCTTGCAGCATAACAAAGCTCCTTAATTGCTTGATTGTGTTGTAAGGGCTGCAACGAAGGTCGAAGAGCGATGCGGCCCTTATTTATGATTATTACAGCATCATAAAATAATATCAAGAGACAATAAAACGATACCAAGAAACAAAACTTTCACATGTGAAAGTCTCCCCGCTGTCCACCTCGCACACTCCAAACGCCCAAATAACTTGTCTATCTGCCCAAAATGGGCGCGTAAGCGTCCGATAGAAAGTAATTGTTAGTGAGATATTGACTACACGGAATATGGCTATATCATAGAATCATAAAATGATGCTGTAAAAGTGATATGTATGCCAAAGCAAGCAAATCATCTCCGTTTGAAGAAACCTTGCGCCAACTGTCCATTCCGGAAGGAGGGCGCTATCGAGCTGGCCCCTGGGCGATTAGAAGGCATCATCAACGACATCGTTGAAAACGACATGACGACGTTTCATTGCCACAAGACCGTGCACTCAAAGTCAGGTGGTGAATGGGATGAAGAGGGTAACTATGCACCTTCGGGACAAGAGTCGATGTGTGCCGGTGCTGCGGCTTACTTGATGAAAATAGGCAGGCCGACAGTGGCTATGCGAATTGCCTTTGCGTTTGGTGATGCAAAGGTGTCCGACTGGGACGAAGCTCAAGAGCTGGTTGTCGAGCCTTTGGTACAAGGGGACCGAAATGAGTAAGCGATATGCGGTAGTGCCGCATCCGAAACTGAAACGAGAGTACAAAGGTCGGCTGGTCAGAACTACTCGGGTACTAAAAAACGGCTGGGGGTTGATCCCTCTAGGGGCTGTGGCAACGGTCACGCATCAGTCTCCCAAGGGATCAGAACTGACCTTTGAACCATGCGACTGCTGCGGCCTGAAAGCCATTATCAGTCATGTAAGCATGGACTCCATTGAATTTATCGAACCGATTACTGAGGAAGAAGATGGACGAGAACAAGCTCAACATTGAAACGGTCGATGGGCACAACGAGCTGGTAGTCAGCTTTTTGTCCAGAATGGTAAGCCTGAGTGACGAGGAAAAGCAGACAGTATTGTCCTGCCTTCCGGACACCGGCAAACAAACAATCACCCAGCTCTATGAGGCGCTGCGTTCTCAAGGGCACCAGGATCTTGCAGAGAAAGTCGAACCATACCTCCAGCAGGGGGTGTTTGGGCCGATCTTCGATAACGCCAAGTCCAAGGTGTTCGTTCGGGACGAAGCGCCTTTTTTCCTCATGGATGAAAATCCTTTGAACTGGGATGACGCTAAAGCATTCAATCGCCTACGTATGAGTACGACCTGTGTTCTTGGCCGTGGCGGCTGGACTATCGGTGAGCGCTTTGATGACCGCTTTGATACCGAGGTGGGCGGAACACAGCTTATCGTCACTCAGTCACTCAACGAAAAAGGTGAGATTGAAGGAGGACTTCCTACCTCGATGTCGCTGAATGACTTTGCTGAGTTCCCTAAACAGCCAAGGCCTCCTCAAATAGTCGATTACCAGGAAGACAAGCGATACACGCTTGAGGAAGCGGAAGCTATCCCTGAGCTCGCACCAGTGGTTCAGCGTCTGAAAGAGCGCATCGAAGAGTATGAGGAGAGAAGAGCCCATGATTGACCTGACATGCCGCCTTTGTGCTGGTTCCGGTGTTTATGACTTTTCCCCTTCCAAAGAAACCTGCGGTATGTGCCAAGGGCATGGGAAATTTGTTGACGCCAAAGCAATGCTGGTGGCTGCCATCGAGCTGGCAAAGAAGCAACGCGAGCCTGTCATTGAAGTGGTAATGGGGTTGGTGCTCCAGGGTGTGGATGTTAGAGGGAAGGAGCCTGGAGAGCGGTTCAAGGCTGCTCAGGCCTTTAACGCCCCAGGGCACAACCTATTACGATACGGGTGGGATGCTTGGGAGCTCTATGCCCTCCATGAGGGTGTAAGTCCAGAACTTGCATCGCTTGGCCGAAGTGTGATGCGCGAGTGGCATAGCCATTCATGGGGCCGGTTCAGTGGAGAGGTAGGCTTTAACGCCGCCGAGATCATGATCAAACAGGCCAAAGACAACCCAGAAAAAGCAGAAGAGCGCTGGGCGTTCCTGCTTAGTGAAGAATGGATGGTGGAGTAATTGTCGTGACAGAACAAACCAATAAGAAATTGATGCTGGATGAGTCTCCAGATATGCCCCTGCAATTCAAGTGGAGAAAGTTTGGTGGTGCGATTTTTACTGCCACGCAAACAATGGAGCACGTCAAGGAAGGACGTAAGCTCGGGCCGACTCCAGCAGGGATGCTACCTCAAGAAGTGTGGCTGAACCGCCTGATCGCTATGGAAGAAACCCTGCCACGAGGGAAGTTTTTTGACAGATTCCGCCGCCGCGACAAAAACGAGCAGTATGACTTGGCCGCCGATCATCTCCGTCTTGTCGGACAGAAAAAGCGATAGGGGGATAGATGAAAGCCCAGGCATACCCACCATCAGTCATTCGTAAAGGCGCTGTGTTGTACGCAGCCCTTTATTACATCTCTGATGATGATAAAGCAAAGGTCGAGGTTACAGAGTGGATAGTTCGCTCTATTCAGAAACGACGCAACTCAACCAGCGATCAACGCTATGTCAATCTTGCCCAAAAGTTAGATGGGATTACGTGGGGGAAAAGGTCACGGAAGAATGGGGACTTTGGTTGGTTGCCATCTATACCGAGCTGGTGCTTGAAGCAGTTCCGGGAAGGTGGCGAATTGCCTTTTGGCGTTTATACGACGCGACTGGCCGCTCTCAAGTTTGCGAAAGTCAGCTTGCAGGAAGAGGTCCAATATTGCGAGGCCGAGCTGAAAAAGGCTCAGACAGAAGAGGATACTCAGGAACTCCAAGAGGAGCTGGCGGAGAACCAGAGACTTCTGAAAGCTGCTGGAGCAATGGTGAAGCGCGAGCAAAACAAGAAGAAAAGAGGTTGACCAATGTTACCGATCGTCTCCCCCTCCGTAGTAACCAAACAACTTGCGTTCAATCGAGTAGGCGATAAACGCAAGGTTAGGGTTTCGTCCAACTTTTTGGATGTTATGGGGTTCAAGCCAGGTATGGGCATCGCCGTTGAGCCAGGGGAGGGGATGGGCGGTTTTTCGGTGATCCCAGCGACCGATGAACTACAGACACACCAGGTTTATCAGCGCCGGTATCAACCAAAGAGTCGCTCCAACAACCCGCTGGAAACCGTTATTGAGTTTTCTGGACAAGGGCTCATAGATAAGTGCTTCCCTCGCTATACAGAGCGTTTCCACGTCGAAATGCGAAAAGGTCGAGTAGTCTTCACTCCCGTCGCAAACAGAGCCTTTGCCATTGCTGATCGGTTCAGAAAAACCAGCCCTTTCCGTGCCTTTGTGGCATTGACTGGCGGGGTAGACATTCATGTTATGGAATCGCTTGGCTGGAAGGCTGAGATTGTTTTGGAACATCGTCCAGTTGAAGCCAGAGACAGAGCATCCGGGCGGAACCTGAGTGAAGTACATGCGCTCAATACGCTGGTGAACAGCTCCCCGCGTATCCTGCTGAATGAAGACATTCATCACCTGGAGCTGGATCGCCTTGGAGCCTTGCTGGCGGAGTGCCCACCAATTGGTTTGGCCCATTACTCGTTGGGGTGTGATGACCACTCAAACGCCAAAAGTCCAAGGGACAAAGAGCGTTCTCTTGAAGATCTCTCCACCATGCTCGACATGGTTTACCCGGCACTAAAACAGATCGAGGTCGTGAACCCTGCCGTCGTGCTGGTGGAAAACGTCCCGAACTTCAAAGCATCCGGAGCCGGGGCGATGATGGGAACGACACTGCGGCGGATGGGGTACTTCCTCACTGAGATGGTCTTGAACGGTCTGGATTTCGGCGCGTACCAGGGGCGAGAACGCTATTACATGGTGGCGTCGGTCTTCCCTGGGTTCGTTCCACCGAAACCTGAGCAGAGAGCTGGTGGACGATTGTGGCCGGTGATCGAGAAGCACCTCGGGGATTGTGCAGACGTCACAGCGTTGAAGTCAATTCAGGCCAGAGAGTCAACTTCTCGCAGGATGCCTGCGTTCTTGACGAGAGAAAGCACCAGTTGCCCGACCATCCTCAAGTCTCAGGATCGTGGGGTAAAGGATGCAGTGTACATCCAAGACGGTGGCCGCATTTACAAGCCATCGGTCGATCTGGTTCAGGAGTTGATGTCGATACCTGATAGCTTTGATATTTCGTGGATGGCAAAAGAACAAGCGACAGAAACACTTGGGCAGAGTGTGGATTACAGATTGCATTCAGCGGTCATGGCCGCAGTTCGGGATCACCTGAATGTGAATTGCGGTCGCCATACCGTGGTGCAGCACGGTATCAGAAGTAAGGAAGGTAAATAATGGCAGTCATTTACTACGGCGAGGGAACCCATGACGCCGGTTTCGTCGGGTTCCGTGTCGCACGAACAGTTGGGGTGGCGGATGATTACCGGCAGGAATACTTCTCCTTGAGAGAGTATTCCTACGCAACAGCTCACCGGCTGGCCTACAGCTTGGACCGAAAGTGGGAAGCTGAGGCAGAAGAGGTGAAGCGTCAGAATAAGACTTGTAAGCGGCGACGCAACTCCGGGCCAAATATCATTGCTGAGGGGCTGAGGGCTTATATCAGTATCGAGAACCGGAGCCGGATGGGGGTGAAGAGAACCTACTTCGCACCTTGTTTTCTCGTCACAAAGCCAGGCTACGGCAATGGGGATATTGTTTTCAGGATTTCCACTCATGGCTACGCAGAAGCCTACGAAAAGGCGGTGGAAAAATATTGTGAGATCCATGATTTGACGGATGAGCAGTATGTTGAGTTGCTTGACCGTATGCCGAGTACAGAGGTGTTCACTGGATACCTGCTGAATGCTCTTTTAATACGCGGTCATCGCGCCACAAAAGCTGAAATACTGAGTAAGCTGGGGGCTGCGAAGAATGAAGATGACATCACCAATAGCAAAGGGAAAAGCGGCCACAACAGAGTGCGTTGCCCAGAGTATCGGTGGGCGCAATAACAGCGCCAGATGTTCAAACCATGTTTTATAGCAACACCTCTTTGGGGGCGGAATTATGTTTTTTGATAACAAAGTAGAATCTCACTCGCTCGTAATGGGAGCCAGCGGGAAGGGCAAATCGGTCTTGTCCGAACAAGTGCGGAAAAACGCGAGGCTGCGCGGTGATCTGCTGGTGGATACTGAGATGTACCGTGAAGGTCGAGGGTTGAAACCATACGAGCATGAGTACGCTCGTCGCTTAGTTCTGGGGCTAAGTGGACCGTTGCCGCGTGAACTGCGTGGGAAGCCGGTGACGGTTATCTCTGATGTGTCCAGACCAAAAAAGGTAAAGCGTCAGCCAAAGCAATTTGTTAAGACCGTAAATGGCGTCACCCTTGAACGCCAATTGGTGGCAGATGCAAGAGACCAGTTGGAAATGCAAACAGGCGTCTGGCTCAAACAACCTCAGCTCATCGAGCTGATGGAAGAGTCGGGCATAGACGAAACTCTAGCCGATTTTGGTGAGGCTGAAACACAGATCCGAGAAATGCTGGCGGATGCGTTGGCGATGAAACTGGTAGGGCGCTCATGGCCCAAGTGTGGAGCCCTCTATAACGCGGCAGAAAAGTCCGACGTTAACTTTTCCTCCGAGCTTGATGCTGCGGCAAAAGAAGCTGGATACATGGTTCGCTGAATGGGATTTGGTGTGGACAAGATAGATCGGCAAAGTTGGCTCGTTAAATTCAGGCGAGCGAAGTGTCAGGACACTTTAGACACGATGCGGGATGCGGCCATTCGCAACTATGAAGGGAATATTCGTGTTATCGCGGATATTGTATTGGCCCATGAGGCGAGAGAGACAGAAATTGAAAAAGGGATGTTTTGTCTAATAGTTAGATAGTCTGATGAGCTATCAGGTGGTGATTATGAAAAAGAGAATACTTCATCTGCCCGTAAAAAAGATTTACTTCGATCAGATCAAATCTGGAGAAAAACCAGATGAATATCGCCTCGTCACAGACTACTGGATAAAAAGACTAGAGGGGCGCGAGTATGATGAAGTCCATGTTAAGTGTGGCTACCCAAAGGCTGGAGATATGTCCAGGATAGAGATTCGTCCTTGGCGTGGCTTCTCAAGGAACGTCATAACGCACCCGCACTTTGGAGATTATCCGGTTGAAGTATTCGCCATCCATGTGAATTGATTTTGGTATTCTGATTTAAAACTATTGTAGCTCAGGTATCAAAAGAACTTGGGTAATTAAAGATAAGGGGCCGACGGCCCCTTAATTGTTTTAGTTTGTGAATATTGAACAATCGAGGTGGGATAGCGCTTGTTCGTAGCTACCTTTGTTGTTCGTCTTACGCAGTGCCACCAGCTCAACAATCAATTGGCTTAAAGCCAGTGATTGAGGCTCCCAGACGCGCTTGCATTTGTCAGCCATGTTGGCATTTACGTCTGTAATGACGTAGAGGAAATCAGGGACGTCTTTCAAGGTCCCCAGGCCTTTTGCCATATCAACAGCCTCAGGGTTTTGATAGCTTCGAGTGGCGCTCAGGTCATCGTGGGAAATATAGCTGGCAGATGTCTCAGCGAAACCTAACACCATGCCTTTTCCTGCGCTTTTTGCAATGGCCGAGCCGATAGCTAGAGTTGGCATGATGGCCTGACCTATTTGGCGGGTAGATGCAGTTGCCAAGCCTGAGGCGATGTTCTTCCCGGCATCTTCGGCAGTGGCAGAGCTGGTTGTGAGCATCGCAGTTAAAATGATTTTTCCAAACATACTTAATTCCTCTATCAATCCATAAAGTCCGACTTTTTGAAGGGCATAGTGCCTTTGCAATCGGGATACGCTGTGCAGCCCCAGAACTTAGAGGCTCGTTTCTTGCCAGGGGCTTTTCCTTTCCTGAGACGCATCGGGCTACCGCAATCTGGGCAGTCTGGACAATCCTCCGCCGCGATACGTTTCTCGGGTTTCCCTCGGTTGTCTGGGAACGTCTTCTTGCAAGCCTCGTTCTGGCAGCCCCAGAAAAAACCGTTCTTCCCTTTGATCCGGTGCATCTCTCCACCGCAGTTGAAGCATTCGTGTGAAGGAGGCTTCGCGCCCTCGAAGGCTTTAGCCATCGCGCCACCTTCTTTGGTCAGAACCGGTGCGGCCACTTTGAGCTGCTCAACCATTTGGCAGATCCAGGTGGAAATCTGCTTCATGAAGACAGACATGTTCCCGGAGCCGGAGGCAACTTTCTCAAGCTCCTGCTCCCAAGCCGCAGTCATGCCGGGTGATTTGATGGCTGGTGGAAGCACTGCTATAAGCGCATGAGCCTTATCAGTTGCAAGCAGTACCTTTTTCTGACGCTTGAAGTAGCCTTTATCAACAGCGCCCTGGATGATGCTTGCGCGTGTTGCTGGAGTGCCTAAACCGGCTGTGTCTTTGAGGATTTGTTTGAACTTCTCCTCAGTCACGAACCGGGCAATGTTCTCCATCGCGGCAAGCAATGTGGCTTCGGTGAAGTGCGGTGCTGGCCGCGTCATTTTGTTTGCCAGCTCGGCCCCATTCAGCAAGGCAGGTTCGCCCTGGCTAACCCTGGGGAGCTTCTCTTGTTCAACCGGCGCGTCGGTGTCTTCCCCCTCGTCCTTGGGACTGCTTTCACTATCAGAAGCAAACAAAACCTTCCAGCCTTGTTTGGTAGGTGTCTTACCAGCGGACGCAAAGAGGTGACGCCCACACTGCACCTCGATGGAGGTTTTGGTGAACTCGAACTCGCTGTAGAACTGCGCGATGTAGAAACGACGGATGGCGTCGTAAAGATTGAACTCGATCTCAGACATGGCACTGATGTCTGTTCTGGCCGGTGTTGGAATGATCGCGTGGTGCGCGGTCACTTTGGCGTCATTGAATACCCTGGCCTTGCGATGAGGATCTGCGCCAGCCACCAGCCCAGAGACGTTCTGATCGGACAAAATGAGCGCCTGGAGAATGTCCGGAATGTCTTCCTTTTGGCTCTCGGGTAGATAACGACTGTCAGTACGAGGGTAGGTGGTCGCTTTGTGCGTCTCGTACAGAGCTTGAGCTGCATCCAGTACCTGCTGAGCTGTGTATCCCCATCGTTTGCTCGCGTATTGTTGCAGCGACGTTAGATCGAAGGGGAGGGGGGCTGACTCTTTACCTGGTTTGGTTTCTGCTTTGCTGATAACAGCATTGGCACCATTGACCTGGGAGGCTACCTGCTCGGCATAGGCCTTATTGACGCACCGGCCTTGCTCGTCACTGCACTCTTCTGGTGGTATCCATTGGGCGGCAAACTGTCCATTCTGTACGGACACGTTCACACCCAGAGTCCAGTATGGTGAGGGGGTGAAACCGGCGATCTCTCGGTCCCGTTGACAAACAAGAGCGACGGTTGGGGTGATAACCCTGCCAACGTGAAGAGTGTGGTTGAAGCCGACATCTCGGGCCAGCACTGTGTAGAGGCGGCTCACGTTCATGCCTACCAACCAGTCAGCGCGTTGCCGTGCCAATGCGGCGTAGTAGAGTGAGACCGTATCCTTGCCATCCTTTACGTTGTTCAGCGCTTTCTTGATGCTTGACTCATCGAGAGCCGTCAAACAAACTCGGCGAATAGGGCCAGAGTAGCGGAATCGATCCAGAAGCGAACGGGCGATAGCCTCACCTTCTCGGTCGTAGTCCGTTGAGATGTAGATGGTGCTCGCCTTTTTGACCAGTCCCTCAACAATTTTGTACTGTTTGAACGCACTCTTGCGAACGTTGTACCGCCATGACTCTGGTGCAATAGGGAGGGTCTCCAGTGACCATGACTTGTAGCGTTCGTCATAATCGTCTGGCATATACAATTCCAGCAGGTGGCCGAACGCCCACGTAATAACGCGGTTTCCTCCATCATGGAGAAATCCATCACCTCGTTGGGAGGCCTTCATTACGCCAGCCAAATCTTTTGCCTGAGAAGGCTTCTCGCAGATATAAAGGTCCATTAAGCAGCTCCTCTCATCTTTGATTCCAGATTCGCCAGCTCAGTCCAGCTTTGAGCCAGACCTTTGACTTCGGGGTAGTCTCTGGAGAGGTTTTCGAGGACTCCAGAAATGACATAGGCCGCTTCGCTGGAATTACCCCTCGAACCGGCCTCCTGGAGCATGATTAATAAAGCGTCGAAGAGCTCAGCCTTACGGCCTAGCTCTGTCTGGTTTCTTATTTCAGAGCTTTGCATGGGTTCACCACTGAATAGGGACGCACGGACTCGCGCACAATGCGGCGATCTGCGTCAGTTACAGCCTGACTGGTGCAAAAGTGCGTCCAGGCATTCAGATAATCTTTATAGGTGTGGGTAGGTGGTATGCAGCCGGTTACAACGTCCTTGGGGATGTTTGTGGTTCCCTCGGCTTCCACAAAGCGCCAATCGTGCTCGTCCATACCTTTGCCACCATCGCAATAGCGTTCCCAGCGTGACAACTCGTACAGCGAGTAGCCTTTGCCTTTATTCATGGACTTGAAGGTATTGATGGCTTCGTTGACATCCCCGTGCTGTTTGATCCCTGCTGGAGTTTTATCTGAACCAGCGGAGTCATCTTTGACCTTGTTCATCGTTGCGCTGACATTACCGTCGCCCAGCACATGGATATAACCAGGTTGACGTAATGCAGCACCACCGCGCCCCATGTTGTCCCATGCCATCGACAGTTCCCGGCTAACTCGGGCAGGTTTGTCATTTTCGGCAGGGGCAGTCTGGGGCTGAGGCTTTTGCTCGGGGGCGTTAGAGGCACACCCGGCCAGAATTGCCACTCCCAGAATTGCTATCAGTTGTCTCATCGTGTCGTTCCTCATAAAAAATTGTCGATGAGCCCATTCTAAAAGGGGGGGGATGGAAAGCTGGTTTCTCAAACTGCCCAAATTGGACAGATAGGCGTGTGTGCGATCTAAAGGTGTTTTGAGAGCATGTAGCGACGAGAAATACGATAGGAATATGGTCAACCTACATGCTGAAAGCCCTTAACAAGTTATTTGGTGGGCGAAGTGGAGTGATCGAGACCGCGCCGAGCGTCAGAGTGTTGCCGCTTAAAGACGTGGAAGATGAAGAAATCCCTCGATACCCACCTTTTGCCAAGGGCCTGCCAGTGGCCCCACTAGACAAGATACTGGCAACCCAAGCTGAACTGATTGAGAAAGTGCGGAACTCTCTCGGTTTCACTGTGGACGACTTCAACCGGCTTGTTTTGCCGGTGATCCAGCGGTATGCCGCGTTTGTTCACCTGTTGCCAGCTTCCGAATCACACCACCACCGTGGCGCTGGTGGTCTGTTCCGACATGGGCTTGAAGTGGCCTTCTGGGCAGCTCAGGCATCTGAGTCAGTTATCTTTTCCATCGAGGGGACGCCTCGTGAACGCCGTGACAATGAGCCGCGTTGGAGACTGGCGAGCTGTTTCTCCGGGCTGCTGCATGATGTGGGTAAACCGCTCTCGGATGTGTCCATTACGGACAAAGACGGGTCAATCACATGGAACCCGTATTCGGAGTCACTTCATGACTGGGCACACCGTCACGAAATCGACCGTTACTTTATCCGGTGGCGCGACAAGCGACACAAAAGACATGAGCAATTCTCGCTGCTGGCGGTGGATCGAATTATTCCGGCTGAGACTCGGGAGTTTCTGTCCAAGTCTGGCCCGTCCATCATGGAAGCGATGCTGGAAGCTATCTCAGGAACCAGCGTCAATCAGCCTGTGACCAAGCTGATGCTTCGCGCTGACCAAGAGAGCGTCTCACGGGACCTTCGCCAGAGTCGTCTCGATGTGGACGAGTTCTCCTATGGTGTGCCTGTCGAGCGGTACGTGTTCGATGCCATCCGCCGCCTGGTTAAAACCGGAAAATGGAAGGTCAATGAGCCAGGCGCGAAAGTCTGGCACCTCAACCAAGGTGTATTCATTGCCTGGAAACAGCTTGGGGACCTTTATGACTTGATCAGCCACGACAAGATCCCCGGTATTCCACGAGACCCTGACACACTGGCCGACATTCTCATCGAACGTGGTTTTGCTGTACCAAACACGGTGCAGGAGAAGGGTGAACGTGCGTACTACCGCTACTGGGAAGTTTTGCCTGAGATGCTCCAGGAGGCGGCGGGATCGGTGAAGATCTTGATGCTCCGACTCGAATCAAACGACCTGGTGTTTACGACTGAGCCTCCTGCGGCTGTTGCTGCGGAAGTTGTTGGTGATGTTGAGGACGCTGAGATTGAGTTCGTTGATCCTGAGGAAGTCGATGACGACCAAGAGGAAGATGTGTCAGCTCTGAACGATGACATGTTGGCCGCAGAGCAGGAAGCAGAGAAAGCTCTAGCTGGTCTTGGCTTTGGTGATGCGATGGAGATGCTGAAAAGCACCTCAGATGCTGTCGAGGAGAAACCAGAGCAAAAAGATGCTGGATCAACGGAATCATCTAAGCCTGACGCTGGCAAGAAGGGTAAGCCGCAGAGCAAACCGGGCAAAGCAAAACCGAAGAGTGATACAGAGAAACAACCCCACAAACCAGAGGCAAAAGAGGATTTGTCCCCTCAGGACATTGCCAAAAACGCACCACCTTTGGCAAACGACAATCCGTTACAAGCACTCAAGGATGTTGGGGGTGGACTGGGGGACATCGACTTTCCGTTTGACGCATTCAGCGCATCGGCAGAGACAGCCAGCACTGACGCAACAAACTCAGAAATCCCAGATGTGGCAATGCCCGGAAAGCAAGAGAAGCAGCCAAAACAGGACTTCGTTCCACAAGAACAAAACTCCCTGCAGGGCGATGACTTTCCAATGTTCGGTAGTTCTGATGAACCGCCATCATGGGCGATTGAGCCGCTCCCTATGCTGACTGACGCACCAGAACAAACAACACCAGCGCCAGCAATGCCACCTACGGACAAACCTAATCTGCATGAGAAAGACGCAAAGACCTTACTCGTTGAGATGTTAGCCGGGTACGGAGAAGCATCGGCGTTGCTTGAACAAGCGATCATGCCTGTTTTGGAAGGTAAAACGACGCTGGGCGAAGTCCTATGCCTGATGAAGGGTCAAGCCGTCATTTTGTACCCGGATGGCGCTCGGTCGCTGGGTGCGCCGTCAGAGGTTCTCTCGAAGCTGTCCCACGCCAACGCGATTGTTCCAGACCCGATTATGCCAGGTCGCAAAGTTCGTGATTTCAGCGGAGTGAAGGCAATTGTACTGGCGGAGCAGCTTTCAGATGCAGTCGTAGCGGCCATTAAGGATGCCGAGGCGTCAATGGGGGGATACCAGGATGCCTTTGAGCTCGTCTCTCCCCCTGGCTTGGATGCAAGCAAGAATAAGTCTGCACCGAAACAACAAAGCCGAAAAAAGGCGCAGCAGCAGAAGCCTGAGGTTAACGCCGGTAAACCCTCGCCTGAACAAAAGGCGAAAGGTAAGGACTCCCAGCCACAGCAGAAGGAGAAGAAGGTCGATGTTACTTCTCCGGTTGAAGAGCCGCAGCGCCAGCCGGTCCAAGAAAAACAGAACGTGGCTCGCCTTCCTAAGCGGGAGGTTCAACCAGTGGCTCCTGAGCCCAAAGTTGAGCGTGAGAAGGAATTGGGACACGTCGAGGTGCGAGAAAGGGAAGAGCCAGAGGTTAGGGAGTTTGAGCCGCCTAAGGCGAAAACAAACCCGAAAGACATCAACGCGGAAGATTTCTTGCCGTCTGGTGTTACGCCTCAGAAAGCACTCCAGATGCTCAAGGACATGATCCAAAAACGCTCGGGCAGATGGCTCGTGACACCTGTCCTGGAAGAGGATGGCTGCTTAGTAACCAGTGACAAAGCCTTCGACATGATTGCCGGTGAAAACATCGGCATCAGCAAACACATCCTCTGCGGGATGCTGAGCCGGGCACAGAGACGGCCTTTGCTCAAGAAACGTCAGGGAAAACTGTATTTAGAGGTAAATGAAACATGACAATGAGTTATGACCCGCTCGCCTACGAGATGCCGTGGCGGCCCAACTATGAAAAAAATGCTGTAGCAGGCTGGCTTGCCGCCTCCGGCGCGGCTTTGGCCGTAGAGCAAGTCAGCACGATGCCTCCGGAGCCCTTCTATTGGATGACGGGGATCTGTGGCGTGATGGCGATGGCTCGTTTGCCAAAGGCTATCAAACTTCACCTGCTCCAAAAGCATTTGAAGGGGCGTGATCTGGAGTTTATTTCTATTGCGGAGCTCCAAAAGTACATCAAGGACACGCCGGACGATATGTGGCTTGGTAGTGGGTTCCTGTGGGAAAACCGCCATGCCCAGCGCGTGTTTGAGATCCTGAAACGCGACTGGACTTCCATCGTAGGGAGAGAGTCCACGGTCAAAAAGGTTGTCCGGAAGATACAGGGTAAGAAAAAGGAGCTGCCAATCGGCCAGCCCTGGATTCACGGGGTAGAACCCAAAGAAGAGAAGCTGATGCAGCCACTCAAGCACACTGAGGGGCATTCGCTGATCGTTGGGACCACCGGCTCGGGCAAGACCCGTATGTTCGACATCCTGATTTCACAGGCCATTCTGCGTGGGGAAGCCGTGATCATCATAGACCCGAAAGGGGATAAGGAGATGCGGGACAATGCACGACGTGCCTGTGAAGCTATGGGGCAGCCGGAAAGATTCGTCTCATTTCATCCAGCATTCCCGGAAGAGTCGGTGCGTATCGACCCTCTGCGTAACTTCACCCGCGTGACTGAAATTGCAAGTCGTTTGGCAGCGTTGATCCCGTCCGAAGCAGGGGCCGACCCGTTCAAATCATTTGGATGGCAGGCACTGAACAACATCGCTCAGGGCTTGGTCATCACTCATGATCGTCCCAACCTGACAAAGCTCCGCCGATTCCTTGAAGGTGGCGCTGCTGGCTTGGTCATCAAGGCCGTTCAGGCTTACTCAGAGCGAGTTATGCCCGACTGGGAGGCAGAAGCAGCGGCTTATTTGGAGAAAGTCAAAAACGGTTCGCGTGAGAAGATCGCTTTCGCGTTGATGAAGTTCTACTACGACATCATCCAACCTGAGCACCCAAACTCTGATCTGGAAGGCTTGCTGTCGATGTTCCAGCACGACCAAACCCACTTCTCCAAGATGGTGGCGAACCTCCTGCCGATCATGAATATGCTGACGTCCGGGGAGCTAGGCCCTCTGCTGTCTCCAGACTCATCTGATCTGAGCGACGAACGCCAGATCACTGATTCCGCAAAAATCATCAACAACGCTCAAGTTGCTTATCTGGGGCTCGACTCCCTGACCGACAACATGGTTGGTAGTGCTATGGGGTCCATCTTCCTGTCAGACCTGACAGCGGTTGCCGGTGACAGATACAACTACGGCGTCAACAACAGACCCGTAAATATCTTTGTTGATGAGGCTGCTGAGGTGATCAACGACCCGTTCATCCAGCTCCTGAACAAAGGTCGCGGTGCGAAACTTCGTCTTTTCGTTGCAACTCAGACTTTTGCTGACTTCGCAGCTCGACTGGGTAGCAAAGACAAAGCGCTCCAAGTGTTGGGGAACATCAACAACACGTTTGCTCTGCGTATCGTCGATGGTGAAACACAGGAGTATATCGCAGATAACTTGCCGAAGACCCGGCTCAAGTACGTCATGCGGACTCAAGGCCAGAACTCGGATGGCAAGGAGCCCATTATGCACGGAGGCAACCAAGGCGAGCGTTTGATGGAGGAGGAAGCTGATCTGTTCCCAGCCCAGTTATTGGGAATGCTTCCGAACCTGGAATACATAGCCAAAATTTCAGGCGGAACAATCGTAAAAGGCCGTCTGCCCATATTGACCCAGTAAGAGCAGAGCTATGTGTGACAAGAAGTATAGAAATTACGAGGTAGCCATCATGGTCGATGTGAACCCTTTCGACAGGGTTATGAATGAATTGAAAAGTCGTGGCCGCAAGAACGCTCACATCCTGAGCATCCTCCAATTCGACTGGCCTGCATCGGAGGCCATCATCGAGAAGCTGAGCTGCTACATCACAGACGGGATTAAGGCTAATCAGGAGCCTGTGATTTACCCGATCATTGAAGAAGCTCTGCATCGCTACAGCCAGCTCGTGTTTCATGAGCAGAGAGAGAAATATGAAGACCCGGCCAGAATTGGGGCATTTCTGGAAACCCTGATCACCGAAACCTGCCGGGCGTTGGAAGTGCAAATTGTCGATAGTGGCGGTGATTCATGGTCTGTCGATTCAGGAGAGTCGTTCTCACTGTGGCTTTCTTCCCATCCAGGAGAACTATCCATTAACCCGCAGCCCCATGAGGATGAGACCTCTTTGCGTGGCTTGCTGTATGAGCTCATCACCTGTGAGAGCGTGAAAACTGTTTTAAGGAGAACCGACTATGAAGAAGCCGTGGTTGCTGGTCGCATGGCTGCTGGTTATTGAGTTGCTGGCAATATTGCTGCTGATCCCTGGCGACTGGACAGACAGAGCCATCAAAAGGGAATCCGAGCTGGTGGAACAGAGTCTTGGTGTCGAAGCAAGAGACTGGATACAGAACAAAGCATCTACCTGGTTCAGGTCGAGCGTTATTGATTCAGGATTCTATGAGGGGATGTACCAAACGCTGATCCCATCAGAAGAGGAGCGCCAGAAGTCCAAGGGGATGCAGGACATGGGCAAGGGCTGGTTTGTGTGGGTCAAAGGCCGCATGGAAGCCTTTGTCAACGTCATTTACCAGTTCTACACAAGGTTGGCACTGTTAGCCGCGTGGGCTCCCTATATGCTGATCCTGTTCGTACCTGCGGTATATGACGGGATGATGACATGGCGAATTAAGCGGACCAACTTCGATTATGCGAGTCCGGTTCTCCATCGTTACAGCGTTCGCGGAACGATGTACCTGATGGCCGGATTGTTCATCGCGTTCTTCATCCCCATAGCGCTCGATCCGGTTGTCATCCCGATGACAATGATGACGTGCTGTGTCCTGGTTGGCCTGACGTTCGGCAACCTCCAGAAACGGGTATAGGGAGGGAGGATGAGCTACTCCGTTATAAATCAAGATGGGGTGCATCTGTGCGACATCCCATTGAACGTCTACCAGGTGATACGTCGCCAATCCTTGTCTGCGTTGTGGCTTTACTGGGCGCAGAGCTTGAATTTGGTGAAGGTGCTCATTGCTTGCGTCGGAAAGATGATCTTTGTGATGCCGGTAATGTGGTTCTGGGTGCTGGTGGTGTGCCGCTTGGTTGAACCAGAACGTATCTCAGACGTGTCAGGACTTATCTCTCCGGACGTGATCGGGTGGGCCGCTGGTGCGGCCATCACCCTCATTATCTTTTCCGTATTTACACGCCCAGCGTTGTACGGATACCACAACTTTTTCAAGCAGCATATTTGCTCAAGAGTAAAGCAAGTAACGCCGGAACTCAGAACAGTCACTGGGCCACTGTTCTTTTACCGAAACGAAATTGGAACGATATAGAGAGGAACCATGAAAGTAACTAATAGACTCCAACTGCTGGCACTGGGGCTGTGTATAGCCGGTACTGCCATCGCGGCTCCTGATGTGCTCAATGACGACGCAAAGCTCAAGAACCTTGAGAAGGTGTGTCCCGACTGTCAGATGGTGGCAAAAGATGTACTCAATCTGCGGGTTGAAAACTGCCAGCTCAAAGACACTTCCAGTGCAATGATGATTGGCACCATGCAAAATGACCCTATGTTTTCGTTTATGCTGGCTGTACACACAGCGGCAGGCTCGGAGGCATACAAAACGGTAGTTGGTGCCGCTGGCAACCATGTTGACTGTGAAAACCCGTTGAACTGGATCAAGCTGACCCAGCAAGCGATTAAAGGTGGCAAAGTCTAATGCGTAAGAGAGATTTCTTTTTTGGAGAGGTGTATGAGGGGAGTGGAGGAGCCACTCTACGACTGAGTGATATGGAACCATTGGCAAGAAAAGTGTCGGCAGAGTTCTTCACTGCACAACTGAACCGTATACTGAAAGAGCATGACGGTCAGTTGACGCTCAGCGATGGAACGTCGTACCCCAGCTTTTGGAGCTTCATCGACAAGGTTGATCCAGAGCAGGTTGGTTTCGTGGAGATCTACGCTCGGCAGGATGTTAACGATAATGTTGAAGCGACACTGGCGTGTGACATCGTTTTGGTAAATGGTGTGATCACCGTTAAACCTCACTGGTGTGCTTACAAAGACATCAGGGCTGACGAAGTGATTTCCACCTTACTGGTGCCTTTGCATTTGAAGGCTCTCCAGGGTAAGGCTTACATTCGCTGGGATGATGGTGAAACCGAACCTCTGTTACAAAACGACGACTATCAGGCTGAACTTGAAAATGTGTTTAGTGTTTCCAAGTACCCATCAGCCATGAGCTGGGGCGATACAGCAGACCAGAAGGTTAAGCAGTACAAGATGGACCTTGAGTGCGCCACAGATGTTGGTCGTCGAGGTGTCTCATCAGAGCAAGCATGGGATGCTTATCGAGAACTCCGTTACAATAGAACAGTGTGAAACAAGCGGCCATCGGCCGCTTTGAACTTTCACATGTGAAAGTTTTTCGCCTCCCGCTCTTATCATCTCCTCGAATAAACCTCCATAAAGTGCCCAAAATGGGCCGTAACAGCACTGTTCCTAGATTGATCAATTAAGAGACGATTACTCCGTGATGACGACAAGTTATTTGGAGGGTCTATGTCCGCACAAGCTCACGTCAGAGAAAGCGAAAGCTCATCTGGTTCATTCATCTCCTGGCAGTTCCTTGTCTGGCAGGTGATGTTCGTTATAGGTGTTGTTGCAGGGATGAACCTGGAACACGCATTCAATTTTCTAGGTTAATGGGAGGAAGTGTGAACCTTAATAAACAATTTTTCTGGTTTTTGATGAACGCGGTGCTGATGTGCATCTTCATCGTTCCAGTGGCCGTCGCGTTTTGGCTGTCTGCTTTTGCGGCAGGTTTTGACTGGAGTCAGTGGGTTAAGTTGGCTGCTGATACGGCCAACAGAGCTGCAAGTGACCCGGCCAAGGCTCTGGGCACGGTTCAGACCTACTGGGGCATTCTCAGCTTCTTCCTGCTGGCGGCGTACAGTCTGATGTTCAAGTTTAAAGCCAATGCTAACAAGGAAGTGAAAACTCTGGAGGTGGCCCGACCAGCCAATGAAGTTAGCGTTGCGGCTTCGGAAAAACATTCGGAAGCGGTTCCTCAAAATCAATAACCGATCCAGTAAACGCAAAAAAGGCGGCTTAGGCCGCCTTTTTTTATTTGTCGCTGGAAGTGCCCGAAAAGGGCGCGAAGCCGTGGCAGAAAATCAGTGACCCTGAATGAGAATACAGGCCACTAGGAAAAGAAGAGGGTTGCTATGAAGCCTGTAAAGATACCGCGCCGGGTCGATGAGCCCCCGCATCTGCTGTTGTGGAGCGCAGATGAGTTGGCCCCGATGCTTTTGGGGCTAACGATAGGGGTCATCATCGGTAAGGCTCTGATCTGCTTTCTGGGGGGGTTACTTGTAACCAACCTTTATCGCCGATTCAGGGATAACCATCCGGATGGATACCTGCTCCACATGATCTACTGGGCCGGGTTCATCATGACCAAGGCCAAATCTCTCAAGAACCCGTTTGTCCGGAGGTATTTGCCTTGAACCTGAAAAAGTATCTCAAGACCTGGGAAGGGACCCAAACAGAAAATAAGTGGGGGCGAATCTTCCAGGGTGGTCTTATTGCTATCGTTTTCCTGCTGGTGGTCCAAGTATTCAGCAAGGAAACCATCGTCACTATCCAGCCTTTCACGCTCACGGAAGAAGCCTGGGTGACGAAAAGTAACGCCTCTCAGTCCTATAAAGAGGCTTGGGGTTTCGCTTTTGCTCAGCTCCTTGGCAATGTGACGCCAGGAACCGTTGACTTTGTGAAAGAACGGATCACCCCGCTTCTCTCCCCGAGCATCTATCAGGACGTGATTGATGCCATCGAAATTCAAGCTCAACAGATCAAGAACGACCGCGTAACCATGCGGTTTGAGCCGCGTTTTGTTGAGTACGAGCCCAAGAGCGACAAGGTGTTTGTCTACGGATATTCCTACGTCAAAGGGGCTTCTTCTAACGAAGAGCGTAGCGAACGCTCCTACGAGTTCGCCATCAAGATTTCAAACTACGCGCCCGTGCTGGACTACATCGACACCTATGTAGGAAAGCCACGCACCAAAACTGTTTTGGAGCAACTCCAGCGCAAAGAAGAAAACCGGAGAAAGCATGAAGAACAACGCTAAACTTTCGCTCCTGGCGCTGTCCTTGGCGCTTGGAACTTCAATGGCCTATGCCTCGGATGACATTCCTGTTGTCCCGGCCAGTGTTATGAAAAAGGATGTTCCTGCCCCTGTGACGTCAGGACAAAGCTCCCATGAGGTTGTGGGCAGCATGAATGAAAACCCCTTACTGACGATGAAGCCGGGGGTTAACCAGATCATCCCGATAGCCGTTGGTCATCCGAACCGAATCGTCACGCCTTTCAGCAATCCTGAGATCGTTTCAACATCTCTGACCGGGGCGACGGATAACGGCCAGTGTGGTGAGGTCTGCATCAAAGAGAATGTGGTCTATGTCGCCACGGATAAGCAGTATCCGGTGACTATGTTCATTACTGAAAAAGGCTCGGAAGCCCAAGCTCTCAGCCTGACGATGGTTCCCCGTCGTATTCCGCCCAGAGAAGTCTTTCTCAAGCTCGATGGTGGTGTAGGTATCACTGGTGCTTTTGCCAATACCAAGGCTGAGACCTGGGAACAGAGCCAGCCTTATGTCGAAACCATCCGGTCGGTATTCCGCAAGATTGCTCTTGGTGAAGTCCCTCAAGGTTACACGTTGAACCGCATCCCTGCTGGTGCTGCGGTGCCGAGCTGCGCTCATCCTGGGGTAAAGGTGGATTTCAGCAAGGGGCAATACATGATGGGCCACCACCTTAACGTGTTCATCGGTGTCGCCCTGAACGTCTCTGATCAGCCTATTGAGTTCAAAGAGGCGTTGTGTGGGAGCTGGGATGTGGCTGCGGTGACTACGTGGCCGCTTAACGTGCTTGAGCCCGGCCAGAAGACGGAGATCTATGTGGCGAAGAAGCAGAAGCGTGGTCTCGCACCAACGTCTAAGCGTCCATCGCTGCTGGGAGGTGCCCAATGATTAAGCGATTTTGGACACAGTTAGACCCCAACAAGAAGCGTTGGGTGTCTATCGCTGGCGGCGTCTTCGTTCTTTTTGCGGTCGTGACAATGTTCTCTGGTGAACCCAAGAAAGAAGAGAAGCGCGGTCGCCAAGAAACCATCAAGCACGTTCTCACAGACAAAAACACCCGTGAGATCGGGATAGATTCGTTGTCTGCCGATGTGAAGATGGTGTCTCGTGAAAACTCCGACCTGAAAAAGGAGCTGGAACGAGTCAAGAAAGAGCTGGAGGAAACCAAAACCACTGCCGGGAAATCCAGTGATGTTGGCCGTGAGATGACCCGCCTTCGTCAAGATTTGGACCGCCTGACCCAGAAGAACATGGAATTGGCTAAGAAAGTCGAAACCGGCGCTGCTGGTGGAAAAACATCCTCTTCATCAGAGGATGCCAGAGCCGATGTTAATGGTGCATCTGGTGGTGATGGTCAGTTCATGGAGAAAAAGCTCGACTACAAAGATCCTGCATCCTTTTTTCGGGACGCACCGCTTCCTGACTCGAAGGGTGGGGCTCCTGCAACTGGCAAGGGAGACGGTCGTGATGCAACTAAACCAGGCATCCAAATAGTGAGCTACTCGCAGAAAGCGCCAGAAGTTGAAGAGAAGGACAACAAGGATGATGAGTCTATCTACCTACCTTCTGGCTCCATCCTGACAGGGGTGCTCATCAACGGTATGGACGCACCAACATCTCAAGGTGCTCGTCGAGATCCGTTCCCTTCGACCCTCAGGATTCAGAAAGAGGCTATTTTGCCTAACCGCTTCCGTGCGGATGTTCGTGAGTGCTTCCTGATTGTTTCAGGCTATGGAGATCTCAGTTCAGAGCGAGCGTACCTGCGTGGCGAGACCTTCTCGTGCGTTCGGGATGATGGGGGTGTCATAGAAGCGAAGCTGGATTCCTATGCAGTGGGTGAAGACGGTAAGGCCGGTGTCCGTGGTCGCGTCGTATCGAAGCAGGGGCAAATCATCGCCAAGAGCTTGATGGCAGGCTTCCTTGGTGGCGTTTCCGAAGCCTTTGACGTCAATCCTGTGCCGGTCGTTAGCACTAACCCTGGCTCAAATACCCAGTACCAGTCTGTGTTCTCCGACCAGATGTTGCAGGGAGCAGCAGTGAAGGGGGCCAGTAAGGCGCTAGATCGCATCGCTCAGTTCTATATCGACATGGCCGAAGGCATCTTCCCTGTTATCGAGGTCGATGCTGGCCGTCAGGTAGACATCATCGTGACCAAAGGAACCAAGCTACAAATTCGTTCCACCGGGGGAACCAAGAAATGAAAAATTTGAACATTTTGACCAGAAAGGGCAGTTCCAGAGGCGAGGCTCAAAAGGAACAGGCAGTAAGATCCGCAAAGATGTTGGGGGTGGGTGCAGCGCTACTTATTTTGTCGGGCTGTTCGACGTTCAACATCGGCAAGGATGAGTATAGCTGTCCGGGAATGCCGAATGGTGTTCAGTGTATGTCAGCGCGAGACGTTTACGCCGCAACCAATGACGGAAATGTCCCGCGTCCAATGAAACCAGAGGAAGTCGAGGCCAAAGCGGAAGCGGATGGCGAAGGTTCCTCAAACGTTTCAGCGAACTCATCTAGCTCCGGAGACCCGGTGATTGACAACTATGTCGCACCGCGTCTTCCGGATCGCCCGATTCCAATTCGTACACCAGCACAGGTTATGCGGATTTGGGTAGCTCCCTGGGAGGACACCAATGGTGATCTCATCGTGACAGGGTATGTCTATACCGAAATCGAACCGCGCAGGTGGGTGATTGGGGATGGCACACCGCAAAGTGAGCCAGTTTTGAGACCGCTGCAAACGGTACAACACGAACCGAAGTCTGAAACAACCAAATAGGAGATGTTCTTGATGAACGCAAATCAGTTGGCGAATGCCTCAAGTAAAAACAACGCACTCTTCCTCTTCCTGGGGTTGATGGTGGTAGCCTTCCTGCTCGTGCCGGATCAGGCCCACGCTGGTACTGGTGGTACAGCGTTTGACGACGTATGGGTAACTCTCAAGGATTGGACCCAAGGTACTTTGGGTCGAATCGTTGCGGGTGCGATGATCCTGGTCGGTGTTGTTGGTGGTATCGCTCGCCAGAGCCTCATGGCTTTCGCTATGGGTATCGGTGGC
The DNA here is from genome assembly GCF_028482435.1 of Providencia sp. PROV119. Taxonomy (NCBI): domain Bacteria; kingdom Pseudomonadati; phylum Pseudomonadota; class Gammaproteobacteria; order Enterobacterales; family Morganellaceae; genus Providencia; species Providencia sp. PROV119. Next base: position 18,621 of record NZ_JAMPQL010000022.1, on the reverse strand, counting down.
GGTATGGGCCTGTACAACTCCCCGACCGTAGTGGAATCCATCATGTCTGCTACTCTGGAACATGCAGAGAAGGTCATCCCGGCTGTTGTGCAACTCAGCAATGGCCTGGGGGTGTAAAAGACACCTTGCCGTTAATCAACGGGTGATAGGGGCAGCCTAAAAGCTGCCCTTATTTTTTGGCAAAAAGTCCAGTCATAACAAATTCCAACTATTTCCTTATTTGCTCAAAAAGGGCACTTCCACAGCCCATGTTTATGCACTCCCTCCCGTAACCTCCAGCATTGGGTTCTTGTAACTCAAAACGAATGGAGAATGCGATGATCAATTTCAAGCCTAAAATTCCGGCGATGCTTGGGGCTCTGGCGGTTCTTACCGCTGGTGCTGCTCATGCAGAGCTGCTGGAATACACCTTTAAGGCTCCAGATGGTACGCAACGGTCTCTGACTCCGAATGCCAACTATGCCAACCCAACGGGCAATATCTCGTTTGCCTTGAGTGCCGGTATCGACCGAAAGGTAAAGATTTCGGTGCTTCGGTCGGATGGAACAGTGGTTTCGACAGCGACCAGCCACCTTCTTGGGGCTACTGATCGCATCACAGTGGGTGGAAAATCCTACTATGGTGCGGAACTTCAACTACCAGCTCCAGTTGGTGGGGCATACACTATCAGGGCGGAAATTCTTGCCTCTGATGGTTCTACAGTACAGACGGATGAATACCCTCTTACTGTCGATGTGACGCCGCCAACCTACTCTTCGCTTGCCCCGGTTTATAGTAACTATGGGCAGGTTACTAGCGGTGATGTTTGGAAACTGGGTCTAGGTGGCTCTGAGGATAATGCCTTTTTGCTGTCAGGAATCTCTGATGAGTCACCCATCAAAGGCGTCAAAGCAAAGCTGTATCGTCAAGACGGTTCACTCTACAAAGATGTATCCGTGAACTACGATGACGCTAACGGACAAGCTAGACAGTCTTTCCAATCTGGCTTTTTCCCAGCCTCTGACTTGGATGAAGTGTTTACACTTCAGTTTGAGATAAGCGATAGCGCTGGAAATAGCTATCTTTCACCTCGTCAAAAAGTGATGTTTGATAGCATAACCAATGCTCCGTCTGCACCTTTTGGTGTTTATGACCCTTCAAGTACAAACAACTTAGGCCCTGGATTAACCGGATTTGTTGCTTACACTGAGGGCATGACAGTTAAAACTAACCCAATCAAGTTAGCTTGGCGTGTTCCGCGTGATAACTGGCATGAGTATAGAGAAGGTGGGATAAATATGACCAATGCCTTGGGAGAGATGTCCAAGGTAGGAGAAGATGCCAGCTATGTTTATCTCGTCACAACCGCACCTTATGGCAATACCGACGGCAATTATTGGCGTTGGGTGAACTTCGGCCAGTGGGGGGGAGGCGGTATTGCTTATAACCTCACACTCTCTCCATCAGCGCCTAAAAGTCCCAGACTTTTGGGTGTGGACTACAATTACAGTGATATAGGATGGTCTAGTTTTTACCGCTACTGGGTGAACAATTCTGTTCTTCCTGTCACTGTTAGTAGTATCCGTGTCAAAGTTGAACCAAGGCCTTACGTTCAAACTGCCGTTCACAGGGGAAGCTGTGAAATTCCTGTTGGTCAAGATAGCTGCGTGATTGCAAATAGCTTCACAATGGCTAAAGGCACAACAGGGTACGTCCACGATAATGCGACAGTTTTCAATCCGGATAAATCTCTTCGCTCGAATCCTCTTTGGGCAGAGGTTAACTGGAACGATCAGCACTACCCTCAGCTAAGTCAGCAGTTCGATCAAAATAGCAAGGTATTTACCTTATTCGTTAACCAGCCAGGACGAGGCGCTTACTTTGATAGGCTGCGTCTGCGAAGTGCATGGATTGAAGATAGCAAAGGCAACAAGCTGTCTCCAACTGGTGGGTTAATAGCCAACAACTGGGAGAACTACACTTACCAGTGGGATCTTAAAACTCTCCCTGAGGGGCAATACAGTCTTGTTGCCGCAGCAGAGGAGATGCACGGGCCTTTAACGCGACAACCAATGTTCCAGATAACGTCTGATAGAACGCCACCAACCATGACACTCAGTGTGGCAGATGGAGCAGCTATCCAGACTCTAGATGATGTTGTTATTACCTTGGCTGATGCTATCGACCCTTCACCTAAATTGACCTCTATTGCCCTTGTAGGGGGGCCTGCCAATGACAAGGTGCAGTTGTCTTGGCGTGAGGAGTCGAAAGGTCGATTCCGCCTTGAGTACCCGGTAATGTTCCCTTCTTTGAAGGAAGGGGAATCTTACACGCTGACTGTTTCCGGTGAGGATGCACAAGGCAATGCGGTTCAAAAGGCTGTTGGCTTCGAGTACAAACCTCGTCAGGTAATGCTGGCGGATGGGATGGATGGCAAGGTCATGGTCCCCGCTGTCACTCATGAATTTGTTCATGCAGATGGCAAACGGATCATCGAAACCAAGCCGCTGACGCTCAGTGATGGTGCTGTCGTGACAGGTTCATACGACGTGTTTGCGACCCTACGTTCTGATGCGAAAGTACCGCTGGTGGTTAATGGGGTGCGTATCGAGCCAGGCCAGACAATGGGGATCATGAGCCAACATGATTTCGGTGCGTCAGGTGGTCGTTTGAGCATTCCGGTTAAACCTGCTGTTCCTGATGTGGTCGGCTCTTCCAGCCTTCTTGTCATGACCTCCGCGCCGAACTCACCCATCTTGGTTGTGGACATCAATACCTGGAAAGGGACGGCTAAGCTCTCTGCTGAATCATGGACAATTCGCCAGGTCATTGACCCAGTGAAAATCTATGCCCTGCCAGAGTCGGGTGTGCCTTGCCGGTTCACCACGAAAGAGGATGTGGCTATGGCCGCAGACCCAATTCGTGACCCGGTGTGTTTGCTCCAGTGGGACAGAACTCCAGATGAGGCTGAACAAACTACGCAGGACAACAACGGGATGAAAGTTGCTGGGCTGGTGGGGCAGGCTGTGAGCATTGGTGAACAACCTGTCGAATACAGCCTGTACCTGTTCAGTGGTGACGGTTCCAAGGTAAAAGTTGGGTCTGGCTCTCAGAACCTGACGGTAACTACTGCCTATGGCTCTGTTGGCTACACCCCGATTGATGACATTGCTCAGGTGAATCGCGTCATTGAAGATTTTGATGTGAACTTCAAGCAGAGCAAGGGGCCAGACTGTTCTATAACCCTCAGCGCAGACCGTGCGAAAAAAGAGGCCGCGAACAAGGCTGTTGGTAGTGCAAGCCGTGCCTGTCTGTTCGAGTGGCAGCAGATCCCCGATGGATTGGTCCAAGACCCGTTATCGGAATCACCTTCGCTCTCTGGTTCATTGGCCTCCAACGGCGTTCATCCACTGGGGTGGCGGGTAAGTATTTTCACCCGTAACGGCACTAGGGTGACGTTGAACGACGAGACTTTCAATGTCGAAGCGGTTGACCCACCAGCTCCGACCGTTGAACTAGCCTCCGACTACAACTTCAAAGACAACATCTACTTGGTGCCGATGACAGGTAACTACCTGGGTGATGCCATTATCAACTCTGAACGAGCTGATCTGGATATTGCCATATCGCGCAACTCGGATGTTCTTGAGTCTGAGACCTTCACTCCGGGATGGGGTGCCACCAATAAGGTGTATCGCCGCATCAATACCGATGAGCGAGCGTTGTGGGAGGAGACCACCTACAAGGTGAACGCGGCCTACAACAAGGTGCCTGATGTGAAGACTGAGGTTGTCTACCGGGCTATCTCTGCACCTTCTGACAGTATCCGTCCTATCGTTGAAGTTAAAGGTGATACCGCGATTGACACCCAGGCATTGCCGGTTAGGGTTCTCATCCGTGATCAGTACAAACCTGATGGTGACTATGACGCTAACACGATGGGGGTGTGGAAAGTACGCCTGATCCAGCAAAAGGCCTACAACGAGACGGTTGCGCTCACTGATTATGCGGAAGCATCGAACGGTGAAGCTCAGTTCTCAGTAGACCTGTCTGGTGTGGATACTTCCTCCGTCCGTATCGCTGCTGAGGCTGTTCTGGAAAGCCCTGTTGAGGGTTACAACCGCACAGAGTTGTCTATCAGACCTGCCTTCTTGACAGTGCTTCGCGGTGGTGCCATCGGTGCTGGCGTGGAGGCTCGCAAGTTGTCTGGTGAAGCTCCGTTCACTGCTGTGTTCAAGCTATCTTTGGACGACCGTCAGGATCTCCGGGCTACCGGCCAGGTTGTGTGGGAAACCAGTAAGGACGACGGTAAAACCTGGGAGCAGTTCATCCCAGAAGATCGATACAAGTATCAGCTTGTGAAGACCTTCGACAAGGGGGAGTACCAGGTTCGGGCCAAGGTGGTGAACGTCAACTCAGGTGCGGAAAAGTACACCGAAGCGGTCAGTGTTGTCGCTTACGACAAACCTGATATTGCTGTTATCGGCCCGACCACGTTGTTTGTCGGAAGTGAAGGCAAGTACACAGCGAACCTGACGTTGAACGATGAGCCAATCTCCGGTGGCAATGCCATTGTTGAGTGGTCTACTGACGGTGGCAAAACCTACGCGCAGACAGGGGATAGCATCACGCTTTCGAGCGATGAAGAAACCCGATACCGCCTGTGGGCTCGTGTGCGCTCTGCCACGGCACCGGCTGATGACGGCTATGCCTATGAAGTTGCGAAAACGGCGGTTGACTTCCGAGCAGTGAAGGCACCTCGTCCTTACGTGACAGGGCCGCGAGTTATTGAGACCGGTAAGAAGTATGTGTTCAAAGCCGAAACCAGCCTGCCTTACCGTGGGATGGACGTGAAGCTGAACGGGTTCTTCACGCTGCCTGATGGCTCGATTGTGCAGGGTGATACTGCTGAGTACGAACCCTCTGACACTGACCTCAATCAGGCTACTGTAGAAACGAAGTACACCACCTGGATCGAAGGATACCGAGATCAGGGTGCAGAGGCTTCGCATAGCCTACGCTCCCGCGTTTGGCAGTATGTATGGCCGAGCTTCGGAATGCAGGTTAGGAAGAACGCAGACGTGGCTCCTGCGACGATCACCGCGTCAGTGCGGCCAATTGCCTTCAACGGCAAGCTGGAAGAGCCGACCTACGAGTGGGAGTTGCCGGAAGGCGCTGTGATTCAGGATCAGCGGCAGGATATTGTCCGGTCCTTTGTGATCAATGAGCCGGGTGATTACAACATCAAGGTCACTGTCCGTGATGCTCGCGGCCATGAGACCGTGATCGAGCAACCGCTCAAGATCGGCCAGGCAGCGCCCTATGCCATTGACCTGCAATACTCTGGCTCGAACAAATACGAGCGTGAGCCTCTGGATGTGCTGTTGCGACCGTACATTTCTGGCGGCCACCCACGCGACCGTATTTCGACTCGTGTTTATTCGGTAGATGGTACACCGTTGGAAAGCAGTGGTTACTACGGCAGAGCAACTCTGGGCGCTGGTGAGCACAGCATCAAGCTGAAAATAACCTCAGAAATGGGGCATGAAGCTGAGGGCGAGGTGAACATCAATGTTGCAGAGAACAAGTTGCCTGCATGTAGCCTGAGCTCACGAGAGACCGTTGGGTCGTGGATCGTCTATGCGAACTGCGAAGATACCGATGGCCGCATGAAGTCCTACGAATGGACCATTGCCGGTGAGTTGCAGAGCATCAGCTCTGATCGAGTGACTATCAGCAAGGGCACCTATGAAACGATGCCGACCATCTCTCTGGTTGGGGTCGATGACTCTGGGGGCAAATCCGAAGCTGTTACCATGAACTAAGGTTCATTCCTCTCAAAGCCCGGTTCAGACCGGGCTTTTTTTTGTATCGCGCTGGAATTGTCCAAATTGGGCTATTACAGAGGCGAGTCTATTTCCATCCCCCGGATACACTGCCCAGCATCCAGTAATCCAATCTTAGGGGATAGACATGCGGACAAAATTACTTGGGGCGCTGATGGTGTTCGGGATTATTACCGGCACGGCTCATGCGTCATCGAAATTGGAAATCACCGATCCCAGAGCGGCGAAGATAGAGGACATTGTAGAGCTACCCATCAAAGGGGTTCGAGCCGTCCAAAGTGATGGGCAGATCATGTTCCTCTCTGAAAACGGACGATTTGTTATTTCAGGACAAATCTACGACCTGTGGAGCAAGAAGCCCCTCAACACGATGTCCCAAATGAGGGATGTAGCGGAGCGTATCCACTTCAAGAGCATGGGCATGGATGTGGACACGCTGAACACTGTGTCGATGGGGCGTGGTGACAAAGAGGTGGTGGTCTTTGTTGATCCTAGGTGCGCGGTTTGCCATCAGCTCATGGGTGATGCCAAATCGCTGGTGGATGATTACACCTTTAAATTTATCGTGATTCCAGCTCTGGGTGCTGAGTCCAACCGCCTGGCAAAAAACTTGTACTGCGCGAAAGACAAAACCCACGCGCTTGATGCGCTGATGAACAACACCCTGGGTTCCCTTCCTTCAAAAGAAACCTGCGACCCCGGCCAATACGACCAAACGCTGCTGACAGCTCATTTCATTGGGATTGAGGGCGTTCCGTTCGTTGTTGCTCCGGATGGTCGTGTCAGCAAAGGACGTCCGAAGAACCTGAAATCATGGTTGGAGAGTGCTGAATGATCGTAACCATCAAAAAGAAACTCGAAGAAACGTTGATCCCGGAGCACTTGCGAGCTGCCGGGATTATTCCTGTCCTGGCCTATGACGAAGACGATCATGTCTTCCTTATGGATGATCACAGTGCAGGCTTTGGTTTCATGTGTGAGCCCCTGTGTGGTGCCGATGAAAAAGTTCAGGAGCGAATGAACGGTTTCCTGAATCAGGAGTTCCCGTCGAAGACTACGCTCCAGTTTGTCCTGTTCCGCTCCCCGGACATCAATCAGGAGATGTACCGGATGATGGGTTTGCGTGATGGCTTCCGTCACGAGCTGCTGACATCTGTTATCAAGGAACGGATTAACTTCCTCCAGCACCACACGACAGATCGCATATTTGCCAAGACCAACAAAGGTATCTACGACAATGGCTTGATCCAAGACCTCAAGCTGTTCGTTACGTGCAAAGTCCCCATCAAGAACAATAACCCGACTGAAAGCGAACTCCAGCAGCTCGCACAGCTTCGCACGAAGGTCGAATCATCGCTTCAAACCGTTGGTCTGCGTCCTCGCACAATGACGGCGGTGAACTACATCCGGATCATGAGCACCATCCTGAATTGGGGGCCAGATGCTTCATGGCGACATGACTCTGTGGATTGGGAGATGGATAAGCCCATCTGCGAGCAAATCTTCGATTACGGCACCGACGTGGAAGTCAGCAAGAATGGCATCAGGCTGGGTGACTACCACGCGAAAGTCATGTCAGCGAAAAAGCTGCCTGACGTTTTCTACTTTGGTGATGCGTTGACCTATGCCGGGGATCTCAGCGGCGGCAATTCCAGCATCAAAGAAAACTACATGGTCGTGACCAATGTTTTTTTCCCTGAGGCAGAAAGCACGAAAAACACTCTGGAGCGCAAACGCCAGTTCACTGTAAACCAAGCCTACGGGCCGATGCTCAAATTCGTGCCGGTGCTGGCGGACAAGAAGGAGAGCTTCGACACTCTCTATGAGTCCATGAAAGAGGGGGCTAAGCCAGTCAAGATCACCTACTCGGTGGTTTTATTTGCTCCAACCAAAGAACGTGTTGAAGCGGCGGCGATGGCCGCACGAAACATCTGGCGTGAATCTCGGTTCGAGCTGATGGAGGACAAGTTCGTTGCTCTGCCGATGTTCCTCAACTGCCTGCCATTCTGTACCGACCGGGATGCAGTGCGAGACCTATTCCGCTACAAGACCATGACAACCGAGCAGGCTGCTGTGGTCCTGCCGGTGTTTGGGGAATGGAAGGGGACCGGGACCTATCATGCAGCGCTGATTTCCCGCAACGGCCAGCTCATGAGTCTGTCTCTTCACGACAGTAATACCAACAAGAACCTGGTGATCGCAGCCGAATCCGGCTCGGGTAAATCGTTCCTTACCAACGAACTGATTTTTTCCTACTTGTCCGAGGGGGCTCAGGTCTGGGTTATTGATGCCGGTAAGTCCTACCAGAAGTTGTCGGAAATGCTCAATGGCGACTTCGTTCACTTTGAAGAAGGAACGCACGTCTGCCTCAACCCGTTTGAGCTCATACAGAACTACGAGGACGAAGAAGACGCGATAGTCAGCCTCGTTTGTGCGATGGCTTCGGCTAAGGGCTTGCTGGATGAATGGCAAATCTCTGCGTTGAAACAGGTCCTTTCTCGCCTGTGGGAAGAGAAAGGTAAAGAGATGAAGGTTGACGACATCGCTGAGCGCTGCCTGGAAGAAGAAAATGACCAGCGCCTCAAGGATATTGGTCAGCAGCTCTACGCCTTTACGTCGCAGGGCAGCTACGGGAAATACTTCTCTCGCAAGAACAACGTCAGCTTCCAGAACCAGTTCACTGTACTGGAGCTCGATGAACTGCAAGGGCGTAAGCACTTGCGTCAGGTTGTACTACTCCAGCTTATTTACCAGATCCAGCAAGAAGTATTCCTGGGTGAACGTAACCGCAAGAAAGTCGTCATCGTGGATGAGGCCTGGGACCTGCTCAAAGAGGGCGAGGTCTCGGTCTTCATGGAACATGCCTACCGCAAATTCCGTAAGTACGGTGGCTCCGTTGTCATTGCAACGCAGTCCATCAACGACCTCTATGAGAACGCAGTGGGCCGCGCCATCGCGGAGAACTCGGCCAGCATGTACTTGCTCGGCCAAACCGAAGAAACCGTGGAATCTGTTAAACGTAGCGGTCGTCTGACCCTTTCAGAGGGCGGGTTCCACACCCTCAAAACGGTACACACCATCCAAGGCGTGTACTCAGAAATCTTTATCAAATCGAAGAGCGGTATGGGCGTCGGTCGCTTGATAGTGGGCGACTTCCAGAAGCTACTTTATTCGACCGATCCGGTGGACGTTAACGCCATCGACCAGTTTGTGAAACAAGGCATGAGCATACCTGAGGCAATCAAGGCCGTAATGCGAAGCCGTCGGCAGGCTGCATAACCAGGGAGACAGTAATGGACATTAAATCAATCGCAATCGCCGCCATTCTCGGTGCCGCTGGTGGCTTCGGCGGTAGCTACTACGTGATGAGCGAACAAACGGCAAGCATCCATCAGCGTTTGAATCAAACCCCGCCAGTGGTCGTGGTTGACTTCGCTAAAGTGGCGTCGGCGTATCCCGCTGGTGCCTCTCAGGAGGAAGTTGAAAGGCTGATGGTCAAGACCAATGACGCAATTTTGAAGTTGAAAGACGCAGGTTATTTGGTCCTTGACGCAAGTGCTGTCGTCGGGGCTCCAAGTGACGTGTACCTCCCTGATGAGGTGCTGAAATGAATTTTCCACTCAAGAAGTATTTCGTCAAAAAGGAATCCTGGAAGCGCTTCGGGGTTAAGGCAGGTGTGACACTAGTGGTTCTTTGGGCTGCTGGTGCGGCCTTTGCCAGCCGCTACCGTATTGGCATTGATCCACAACAGGAGAAGTGCCTGCCGGGTTACACCTTCTTCCTCATTGATCTGAACGACCAAACTCTGGAGAGGGGAGCGGTTTACGCCTTCCAAGCCAAGAACATGCAGCCTTTCTACAAGGACGGGACTCGCATGGTCAAAATCCTCACCGGTATGCCGGGGGATAAAGTCGAGATCAACGATAAGTGGAAGATCACCGTCAATGGTGATGTCGTCGGAGAGGGGCTCCAGCTCGCAGGGAAACTACATCTGCCAGAGAGCCACTTTTACGGCAAGACCACGCTGAAAGAGAACAACTACTGGTTTATGGGCAAAAGCCCATTCAGCTTCGACTCACGTTACTGGGGGACTGTGAAAAATGATCAGATCATTGGCCGCGCATATCCCCTGTTCTAAGAGCGTTCTGGTGGCGTTGATGTTCTCTGTGGCTGGCGGGGCATACGCTCAAGAGTCTCCGCTCACAGAGCAGGATAAGGCGCTTATTGAGCAAGGAAAGCAAATTGCCCAAAAGGCCCAGAAGATGGAAATGCCATCTCTGTTGCAAAACCAACACATGGACGAGGCTCAGGCCGAAGCCAAGGCATTTTTCAAGCAGCTCCAAACTACTAACCCAACGCTCAAGGAGATGCACCGGAAACAGGCTGAAAAGGGTATCTACTCTGACCATCGGATACTGGTTTTCGCCTCGTTGTCTCTTGGCGAACAGGGGTTAGATGACGTCCTAACGGCGGTGTCAGGCCAGCCTGATTCTGTAATTGTGTTCCGTGGCATCCCGGAAGGAATGAACTTGGGGCAGGGAGTTAAAGCTATTCAGGCGCTCGCGGCCAAAAAAGACCCAGTGCCGAACATCATCATCAACCCTACGTTGTTCAAAACGTACAACATCACAGCCGTTCCCACGATTGTGATGCTGGAGGATGAGCCGCTGCCTGGCGAACAACCAAACGTCGTCGCCCAGGTCTCCGGGTTGTCCGACCCGGTATGGTTGGCTCGGGAAGTGGATAACGGAGAAAAAGGCGATCTCGGCGTTAAGGGGCCGGTGGAGAAAATCAGTGAGCCAGACCTTATTGATGTTGCCAAGAAACGCCTTGCCAATATCGACTGGGAAGAGAAGAAGAAACAGGCTATAGAGCGCTTCTGGACCAAGCAGAATTTCAATGAGCTGCCAAGAGCGCCAAAATCTCGAACACGAGAAATTGACCCTAGCGTCATGATCACCAGTGACATCAGCACTCCGGATGGCACTGTGTTCGCTCACGCGGGTGACGTGATCAACCCATTGTGCGATCCGAAGGAAGTTTGCAAGCCTGGAACGCGGCCATTTACCCAAGCGGTCGTAGTTTTCGACCCGCTGGACAAAAAGCAAATGGAACTACTCGCCAAGAAGCTGCCTGAAATCAAGCTGGAGCCTGGCGTACAACGGATCACCTATATCGCCACAGAGTTCGACAAAGACAAAGGCTGGGATTCCTACAAGAGTGTCACCGACAACTTTGACGCGCCGGTATATCTGCTGACGCCAGATCTGATTACCCGGTTCGAGCTGGAGCACACACCGAGCGTCATTACTGCCAGAGGCAAGAAGTTTGTTGTCCGCGAACTTGCTGAGGAGGGCGGTGAATGATTTTTGCCCCGGCTTTCCAACCAATTAAAGACGTCGGCACAGGTTCGTTTGTCGCTGCTGAGGTACTGGCTCGTTGGTACGACGAAGGCCGGGTTCTTACACCATCCTCTCTGTCATCTCCTCCTTATTGGGGACTGGTGGATATGGAGATGGCACGGTTCATTCAGGACAACCTTCATTATTGCTTGGATCTGTACCCGGCTCTCTTTCTGAATGTCTCCGAACAAACTTTGCAATCAGACGTCATCTTCAAGGCGTGGTGTAGGGTTGTCCGCGACATTGCTAAAAATCACTCATCACGGCTTGTCATCGAGATTACAGAGGGCATTCAGGACGCCTCTCTCGCATCGAGATGGGAGGCTCTGACCGAAATAGGGGTTGAGCTGGCGCTGGATGACTATGGAGACAAAAACTCTTCTCTGGATCGCCTGAGCCGTTATGACTGGCACTATTGCAAGTTTGACGCGAGAAGACTGCGGTCGCTTGAAGACTACCCGGCCATCCTCCACTGCCGCCGAAAAGGCATACAGCTCATTGCTGAGCAGGTGGAGAGCTTCCCATTGGGGGAGAGCGCCAAATTACTTGGACTGTCATGGCAACAAGGTTTCTATCACGGGAAGCCTGCTGTCATGGAGAAAAATTTGAATTACGTAAAGGCCTTACCATGATGCAAAAAATTCTACGGATCATGGCCGTTAGCGCGGTCTTTTGGGTTGGTTCGGTATCGGCTGACCCTGGGTGCCAGAATGCGGAAGTGATCGGCGGAAAACTGATTACTGACATCTGCTGGAGCTGTATTTTCCCTATCAAAGTAGCAGGGGTTCCTATAAGTGGTGGAGGCGGATCATTCCCGAGTGAAGCCGTAAGCAACCCTCTGTGTATGTGCGAGGATAATCTAGGGGTCCCTCGGCCTGGAGTCACCACTTCTATGTGGGAGCCAGCACGGCTCGTTGAATTTCAGAGAGTGCCTGGCTGCTCATCAGTCTTGAATGGTGTCAGGTTCCCGTTTGATAGGACTAACCAAGGGCATCATGGCATGGGAGACATGGATGGTGGTGATGGTTCTTTTATGCACTATCACTACTATGCGTTTCCTCTGTTGGTGATGCTCGATTTATTTATTAAGCAGACCTGTAATGCTGATGGGTATATGGATCTCGACATCATGTACATGTCGGAGCTCGACCCGACCTGGAACAATGATGAGCTCGCTTTTTTTACCAATCCAGAGGCGGCGGCAGTAGCAAACCCAATTGCGGCGGCTGCGTGTACTGCTGATGCTGTCTCATCAACCGCTGGAAAACCTTTAAAACAGCTTTTCTGGTGTGCTGGTTCATGGGGCACCCTGTATCCATTTAGTGGCAACCAGAATGGTGGAAAAGGTGTTATCCGCGATAGCAGTCTTCTTAGCACAAGGGTTCTGGCTGCTTTGCATCGCCGGGGGTTAGCGTGGAAGACAATGGGTTCTGAGGCTATGTGTAGAGGCGTTATTAGCCCAACACTACCCAAAACGCAGTACAAATTCACGCTATTGCATCCGGTTCCAGAGACAAACTCATCTCACGTAATTGGCGAATCCACTCTTACGTGGGGTCTGGCGCGAACTATACCGGCAATTGGGCAAGACCCTATTTACACCATCTGGCGATGGAATGATTGCTGTAACAATTGAGCAGACCCTAACGAATTTGCACGGGCATTTTAGATTATGCCCCAAAAGGGCCACTACACGTACAGGTGGCCCTTGTCTTCTCAGATAGCATGGGAAGGTTGAAATGGAGAACACAATGCGAAGTCATAATTACTTTATGAAAGCTGTGGCCTCGCTGTTGACAGTAACCATGTCTGCGCTGCCGATACATTCCTACGCTAACGGTAGCCAAGACCAGGACATCACAGCGGTGGGTAAAGAGGCCCAGGCTTTCGGACAAAACCTCTCAAACTCATTCAAGTCGAGCTCGGGGACTGTGCAAGATGGCACAATCTCTATGCCGACGTTGAAAGACGGTCAATTCCAAATGAACGGGGGGAGTCAGATTAATGTCAATGATCTATTCCCCGGAACGAGCGGGACCAACAATAAACCTGATAGTTATTACTTCCCTGATGCCAATAAACCTGATGTGGGCGGTCTGCAAGGCATTTACGACTCTGGCGATGACATGGACAGCGTGGGGAATAATGCAAAAGGGTCGCTGTGGAGTGATGCCAATAGTGCTAATCCATCAATCTCTGGTGCGGCATACAAGGTTCTTCTCGATGCCTCTAATCGATCACGCCCTGATTTCAGTAATGACCCGGTACTAAATCTAAGCAAAAAGACCTATGAGGATATGGACCTCATCGCAGGTGGCTTTGGGGATTGTTCTGCCGAAACAACCATCAATCAGAATACTATCAACGCCCACATTCCAGAGTATGAACGGTGTCAGCGTGTTGTAGATCAAAGCGCGGACTGTGAGGTTGTCCATGACTACGACGCCTCTGTGGTGAAGCACTATGATGGTCCATATAACCTCAAATCTTGTGGAGAAGGCTGTACTGAGTTGTGGATTGGTCGAGTGGGGGACAACTACTGGAGTGGTAACTGCAAGATTTATGAGGAGTACACGCGGGTCCAAGTCAGCAATCCAGATGCCATAGTGTCTGCAACGCTTGAATACGCCAAGTGGGATGACTACATGCAAGTGTGGGTCGGTAAGTCCGGCCAAGAGACTAAAGTGTGGTCTGGCCCAGATGGCAACTTCCCTCCAGAAACAGCCGGTAGATGTGAGCTCTCCACGAGTTGGGAGCGAAACCCTAATGTTGATGTCACTCCCTATTTTAAGAACGTGAAAGATGGTGATGTTGTTACGTTTAAGATCCGCGTTTCAGTAAGTGGCGAAGGTGAGGGTTTTGGCCGCATAAAACTCCGCTATGACCCATCGAAAGCCATTACCAAGGATGAGTGGGCTCCACAGAGCTGCATGGATTCAGCCAAAGGGGTGGTAGATGGTTTTGCGGAAGGCGAGATCACATGTATAGATGACCCGACTGATGCTACTGGCTGCACAGTCATCAATGGGATCAAAGTTTGCGAATCTCAACTCAAGCCGTCACCTTTGCCTGGTATTCCAAAACTATGCAAAAAGGTTCGAGTTAAAGCTGACTATGACTTCTATAAGGGGCAAATGGACTGCTGGACAGACCCTCAAGGTGAAACGCACTGTCCGGTAAACACGGGCGGGAATCTCGATAGCTGTCAGAAATATGAAGAAAACCCTCAGTGCGGCTTCATCAGTTCCAAATGTGTTGATGGTGCTCAGGGAAGTTCTGGTACGTGCTACGTCCACGAGGATACTTATGACTGTGGTACAGATGTTTCTGTTCCGACCTTGGAAAAGGAAACTGAGTACCAGTGCGGTGGGCCTATACGCTGCATGGGAGATGACTGCCTTGATTTGACCAAAACACAAAGCACTGATTTTGCTCGCGCTACTGCGTTGCTCAATGCAGCCCAATTCATGACGCAGGATATGAGCTGCACAGGCCAAGATGGGGATGACAATCCTACCGGGGATGAAAACGTTATTTGCTCTGCTTTTGCAGGGGAAGCTGGCGAATGCAAGATAGCTGTTGGGGGAGTTTCTGATTGCTGTGAAAAGCCAACCAATATATCTCTTGCCGATTATCTGAACCTAATAATGGCCGTTCCAAAGCTCGATGGCGCAGTGATGGGGCTGACTGATGGTAATGCGCTTAAAGGTGCTTATCAGGTACTTAGGGAACCTGCCCTTCAAGGGTGGACAGAAGTCACAAAACCGTTCACAAGTTATATAGAGAACGTTTCAGGTGCTGTTGATTCGTTCTTCCAGCCTGTAGAGCAGTTTGTTGATCAACTCATTGACCAGCTCAAAGAGCAAGTCAAAGAAGTGATGATGGATGTCATGAAATCAGCAGGCCAAGATGCAGCAACAGAGCAGGCGGCTGCCGCAGCATCTGAACAAGCTGCCGAAGCAATGATGGAGACTGCGACAACATGGCTTAGCACTGCCATGACGATATATACCGTCTATGTCGTTGCGATGGTGATGATCCAGATGATTTATAAGTGCGAGGAAGAAGAGTTCACTATGAACGCAAAAAGAGCGCTCAAGAATTGCACCTATGTAGGCTCTTATTGTAAATCTAAGGTGTTGGGCGCTTGTATTGAAAAAAGAGAAGCGTATTGCTGCTTCAATTCTCCGCTCTCTCGTATTATACAAGAACAGGTTCGCCCTCAATTGGGGCAGAACTTTGGAGACCCCAAAAATCCTCAGTGTGAAGGGATTCCACTAGATAAAATTGCCGAAATTGATTGGAGCAAAATTAATTTGGATGAGTGGCTTGGGATATTACAGCAGAACGGTAAATTCCCTGATCCGGCCTCAATAAATCTCGACTCGCTGACTGGAGCAGGGAATGACTTCAATATTGACGGGACGCGGAAGAATGCTCAGGAAAGGGCGTTGGAGCGGTTGGAAGGGATTGATATTGACGCGAAGCGAAAAGAGGCGACAAACAGCATAGACCCTCAAACAGGCGCGCCAACTGGTGGTGGATAAAAAAAGGGGCCTTTCGGCCCCTTTCTCATGTAGATTGATTACGCTTCTGGGTAAACAAATAACTCTGCTTTTCCCTGATCAAGAAGGTAAGGGAAAGCAACTTTTTCGCCATTATCCAGCTCAACCGATTTTGGAGCAAGGTAGAGGTAGGCCCAAGCTGGTAGCTGTTTGCTAATAGCTGCGTAGATCGCTTGCTGAGGAGCATGGCTTGCTGCCCCATTACCGACATTCACAAAGTTGTATGCGGTCTCATGGCCTGATGTGAAGGCATACGCTGTACCTTGAACGCCAGAGACAAAATTAGGAGCTGACCCTAGGCGAGGCTCCACGATTTTCACCTTAACGGAACACATGTCAGCTACCTTACTTTGTCCGTTCACCCACGTCGGGCAACCCCATTCATTCTTGTAGAACTGATAGGTTAGGCGACCGTCTTTGTCATACAGAAGCGTGAAATTGGCACCCAAATCAGTCAGCGCTGACTCAATGGAAACTTTCACATGTGAAAGAAATTTGGCCTGAGCGTCTGCCGGTGAAACTGCTTCGTTAGCAGGCATCCAAGCGATCAAGCTATTGCGAGCGCCATGCTGTTTGGGGCCGATAGCCCAGTTCGCAAGGTTGACCAAGCCACCTTGCCAGTCGGTCATTCCGAGCTGAGGGGACATGTAGCCAGACAGCACGTAGGCTGCCCCAAACGTTTTGGTGTCGGTCAGACGCTCCAGCTTGTCACGCGGAACAGAAGCGTCTTGGATGCCTGTTACCAGGCCACCGGCCTCCGCGATGTTGTAAGCGCGACTGTGATTGGTTTTGTACGCTGTGGGTTCGTAACTGCTGGTGGATGCACAGCCAGATAGAGCTGCTACAGCCAGAGCCACGGTGGTGATTAAAGCCTTTTTCATGTTGTTCTCCGTTCTTACCTGAGTTGAATCTGATTTACTTCGATAATATCACAGCATCAAAAAATGCAACCATAAAAGACAAAAAAAAGCCCCTCGGGCGAGGGGCAAAGGTTTGGGCTGGGTTATGCTGCTTTTGTTTTCTCGGCTTCGTCTGCGATTTCCTTGTCGCCGGTTGCAGATTCCGGAGCGGCTTCGGCCACTTCACCTTCTTTGCCTTTGCTGTGGGCGGAAATGCGAGCCCGTTTCTCGATGCCGATGATTCGACCGGCCAGCTTGATGAGGCGTTGCTGCCATTGGTAAGTGGCGTCGGTGCGCTGCTTGCTGGTCAGTACGGTGTTCAGCCAGAGAGTGTCAACGATCCCCATCAGGGTATCCAGTTTGCGGATCAGGTGTGCAAACTGAGCAACCTGAGGAGAGTTGATCTCGATGGTGTATTCATTCGGGTTGGTGTAGCCGGGCATCATGTCGATGCCGTTGTCTTCCATCAGCTTGTTGAGCTGGGCGGTAGCTTTGTCCAGGTCTTCGGAGACCTTGGAAATGTGTTCCAGGATGACGGTTTCAACCTGGTCGATTTCGTCCTGCTCACCGATGATGCGAAGGATCACGTCGATGGAGAACAGGGAGTTGGAAACTCGCTCAAAGCTGCGTTCCATGACGCGCTGAGCTTGGAGGCTGTTTACTTTCAGAACTTGCTTGAAAACAGGGCGAGAGTAGTGGTTGCTGCGGTCGTTGTTTGTGTCCAGTGCTACTTGTGCTTCTGCCATTAGAGATACTCCTAAATTTGAGGTACAGATAAACGCACTGGAAAGGATAAATGCGGTCAATCTGTAACCTGACCTCTCGAAGTGCCCAAAATGGACAGTTACAGCGTTTTCTGTTTAGCAAAGGTGAGCTATATTTGAATCATCTTAGTCGCTCTGCGGCTATAGGTGAGATAGCTGGTCTCCGAAAACAAACAGCATCTAGTCTTATGCCGTATGGCATTACTTAACCCCAAGCCGGGGGCTTCTCCCGGTTTTCGGGTGTTGCCCCTGTTTTTTTTACATAGGAGCAACACCATGCACATCATCACTTTCATTGTAGTTCTGCTTGCATCTCTGGGCGCACTGTACGTAGGCGCGAAGGCATTTGCTTTTTCCTTCATCGTTCTCGCTAAAGTGTTCCAGCGTATCGGTTTGTTCCTTTGGAACAAATTCGCAGTTCCTGCAATGCGGTCTGTACAGGCCGTCATCAAAGAACGTGCTGCCAAGGCTGAACAAGCCAAAGCAGTCGTTGAACCTGAGGTAACTCAAGTTCAAGAAGTCGCTAAACAAGAACCTGACTGGGATTATCTCGAAATCCCGACTTACCTTCGTAAGGGCAAGGAACTTGTTTGGTAATAACTGTCGCTGAGTAATCTTCGACACTTTCAAACCCATCGGGGCAACCATACCCCGACGGGGATGTTGCCCCTTTTTGCTTAGGAGCAACATCATGGAAATCGCTATCATCGCTTTGTGTATCCCTGCTGGTTGGGCAATCTCTCGTCCTTTCGTGAGAATCGCTGAATCGTTCGGTTACTGCTGATAGTCAACGCAAAGGGAGGGGGCAACCCCTCTCTTTCTGGTCAAGCCTCTGTGGCTTGTCCTCAAAGTCTTCTGGTGTCAGTTGGCTTTGACGACAAGCTACAGGGGGAATGTCGAATGCAACAGAATCTTCATGTTTACGACGATCACGCAGGCATCATCTATCTGGCTGATGGACGCGAGGTGAAATTTGATCCGAAACTGTATTCCAGCTCCTACCAGGCGCACAGTGAAGCAGTGAAGTGGGCCAAAGAAACCGGGGTCATTGGTCAAAACGACGATGTGGTGATGTTCGTCCATTGAGGGAGTAGCCTCCAGGAGAGGCTACTCTCCTCGCTCCTTAAAAGTCTTCTTACTCATGGTGAATACCATCAGTAAGCAGA
>NZ_JAMPQL010000021.1:0-4718 GCF_028482435.1 Providencia sp. PROV119 | reverse complement strand
CTGTCACAATAGGAGCGCACCTATGTCTCAATACTCTCAATTCTCAGTAAGCAAGGTTTTCGGTATGCCCAGCATTCCGGAGAAGGTAACGGCCATCGGCTACGCTGACGGTTCAAACCCTTTCATCCCTGCCACTGATACCAACTACGTTTTCCGCAAAGAGTTTCTGCGAGAGGTCTTGGCCTATCTCAAAGAGCCTGGCGGTGACGCATTGTTCGTAACCGGCCCTACCGGGTCTGGCAAAACCTCAGGTATCACCGAGATCGCTGGTCGTCTCAACTGGCCTGTTCAGCAAATCACTGCCCACGGGCGGATGGAGCTGACAGATCTGATTGGACATCACGCTCTGGTCGCGGAAAAGCCTGGTCAACCACCTGTCATGAAGTTCATGTATGGACCTCTGGCAGTCGCTATGCGTGAAGGTCATCTGCTCCTCATCAACGAGGTGGATTTGGCCGACCCTGCCGAGCTGGCTGGTCTCAACGATGTCCTTGAAGGGCGTCCCCTTGTGATCGCTCAGAATGGCGGGGAAATCATCAAGCCGCACCCGATGTTTCGTGTGGTCGTTACTGGTAACTCTACGGGGTCCGGTGATGCTTCTGGTTTGTACCAGGGGGTGATGATGCAGAACCTCGCAGCTATGGATCGCTATCGTTTCACCAAAGTAGGGTATGCGGATGAGGAAGCTGAACTCAGCATTCTTGGCCGTGCTACTCCGAAACTTCCGGAAAATGTGCGGAAGGGAATGGTTCGGATTGCTAATCAGGTCCGCAAACTGTTTCTTGGCGAAAACGGTGAAGATGGTCAGATCAGCGTCACCATGTCCACTCGGACGTTGGTGCGTTGGGCGAAACTGTCTCTAGCGTTCCGTGGTGCCCCAAATGCTCTTGAATACGCCTTGGATCAAGCTCTGCTTATCCGTGCGGCCAAAGAGGAGCGTGAAGCCATCCTGCGTGTTGCGAAGGATGTGTTCGGGGACCAATGGCGCTAAGAGGTGACGCATGAAGAAAAATGACTGTTTGTGCCGTCGTTACACTGCTAAAGAGTGGGGCAATGACGAAACCACAATAGAAGTCTTCATTGGCTACAAGTTGCTCCGGGAGCCCAGCTCCTCGGAGCCAGGCCAATTCACGATGGTCGAGCTACGCCGAACCGTCACTGATGGGAAAGCTGAAAATTGGTCTGAGACAAAGCTCGAAGGACCTTTTGAAGCTAACGGCCCAGACACGATCCCAATGTCCTACAAGGACAAAGAAAGCCAGTATGTGTCACAGTTTCTCAGCCAGGGGTACACCTTTCTGGATGAGGTGCTGGTAAACGCAGAGACACAGACGGTGCTGGAAGGGGGGAATGTTTCAGCCGGACAAACAGCCAGCTTGGGATCTCTCAACTGGCTGTTATCTCCGCCCTCTGAGTTACCTCCAGGTGACATAAACCTCTTCAAAGGTTTTGTTGCTGGGGTTTTTGCCAAAGGAGCCGGTTTAATCGGCTTTGAGGTTGCTCGGAGCGAAGGCTCAAATGACTTGCTACCCAGTGTGCTGATGCGTACTGACAGCGGTTATGAGCTTGGGGTTAGCACTGGACTAGGCGAAAACACTATCCATCCAGCTACGCTGGAAGGCGCTGGTGAACTCCGCCCGGAACATGGTCACAAACCCCTGCTGATGTTGGTTTACCTGCAACAGCGTTTCGCGGATGACTTTTCAAACGTAGAGAAGCCGCTGGTGGCATTCTGTGATGAACAGGGTGATACCTTCGACTACGAGCGTTTTGATTCACTAAAACCCCTCATTGAACGGTTTGGTTTCAGCTACGACGAAGTAAGAGCAGATGCAGAAAGGCTTGGCCTTGTATCTGAGCTGATTCGCCTGGCAGAGATCGACGCCGAACAAGAGGATCACTTTTTTTAACCCTTACGGGGGCTTGCTCCCCGAAAGGGGCGTTGGCCCTCTCCAAATAACTTGGAGGTCATGATGTCTAAAGGCGTCAACAAAGTAATTCTGGTCGGTAATCTCGGTTCTGACCCGGAAATTCGCTACATGCCAAGCGGCACTGCCGTTGCCAACTTCAACGTTGCAACAACGGATACGTGGCGCGATAAGCAGTCTGGCGAGCAAAGAGAGCATACTGAGTGGCACCGTATTGTGCTTAAAGGTCGTTTGGCGGAAGTCGCTGGTGAGTACCTGAAAAAGGGCTCCCAAGTCTATCTCGAAGGGAGCAACCGCACCCGGAAGTGGACTGACAGCCAACAAATCGAGCGCTACACCACCGAAGTACACTGCGTTGAAATGCAGATGCTTGGTGGTCGTGGAAATGCACCTCAGGACAACTCTCAACGTGCAGCGCCCCAAAAAGGGCAACGTACAGGAGCCGGTACGCAATCTGCTCCTGTGCAGCAATCAGCACCGCAAGGTGGTATGGGCGGAGGCTATGGTCCCGCTCCTGATGGCTGGGATGATGACATCCCGTTCATGCGGCTGCACCACTTGGCTGGCGGGTAACACCGCCAACTCTTACTAAACCCCACGGGGGCACTCATGCCCCGAGGGGGTCATGGTGTCCTCAAACCGTTCATTCGTGAATTGGAGAAACACCATGTCTGATAACAAATCTCTTGTAACCCGTATCGCAAGCCGGTTTGGCGTGGACACCCGAAAGTTCTATGAAACTTTGAAGGCGACCGCATTCAAGCAGCGAGATGGAAGTGCCCCGACCGATGAGCAGATGATGACGCTCCTGATCGTGGCTGAACAGTACGGTTTGAACCCTTTCACTCGGGAAATCTATGCGTTTCCTGACAAGCAAAATGGGATCATTCCGGTAGTAGGTGTTGATGGTTGGAGCCGCATCATCAACGAGCATCCCCAGTATGATGGCGTCGAGTTCGTGTATTCGGACAAGATGGTCAGAATGCAGGGGGCGAAAGTTGACTGCCCTGAGTGGATTGAATGCGTGATTTACCGTAAGGACAGATCTCGCCCTATCCGCATCAAGGAGTTCATTGATGAGGTGTACCGTGAACCGTTTCAGGGTCAAGGTCGCAATGGTGCTTACACTGTTGATGGCCCCTGGCAAACGCACACCAAGCGTCAACTCCGGCACAAGTCGCTGATCCAGTGTTCTCGTGTCGCATTTGGTTTCTCTGGTATTTATGACCAGGATGAAGCTGAACGCATCCGTGAAATGGAGCAGGCATCGGCCATTAACCCGGCTATTGCCAATCTCCCTTCACCATCTCAAGTTCAAAGCCAAGAGCCTTTGGCTATTGAGCACAAAGAGCTTGACCCGATCCTAACCAAACTCGCAAATCGCGCCATTGCTGAAAACGCATGGTCTGCGGCGCATGAGTATGTGAAGGGACGGTATGAAGGTTCGGAACTGCAATATGCGACTCAATTCCTTCGTGACAAGGAGATGGATCAAATGGAGCCTCCGAAACCTGACTACCAGGAAGCGCACGAGCAAGAGTCCGCCGCTGGTGGTTCTGCAAATGCTGAACCTGGTGCCGAAGAAATGCCGCCTTTGAGTGACGAGGACATGATCCCTGTTACAGAAGAGGAGGGCGCGGAAGGCAGTTACTACTAACCCCAACGGGGGGGACTCCCCCGCTGGGGGAGATCTCCCTCCTAACCATTGGAGAGAGGTCCATGAAAATAGTCAACCTATCGCAACGCGAGGAAGATTGGCTTGATTGGCGGCGTCAAGGTGTAACAGCCACTGACGCCGCTATCCTGCTCAATCGGTCTCCGTACAAAACACGATGGAGACTGTGGGCCGAGAAGACTGGGTATGCGCGTGAAGTCGATCTGAGTCTTAATCCGCTGGTTCGCCGGGGGATAGAAAACGAAGATGCTGCAAGACGCGCTTTCGAGGAGAAGTATGATGACATGCTGCTCCCCGCCTGTGTCGAATCGGTTCAATACCCGCTCATGAGGGCCTCCCTGGATGGCCTGAGAGATAACGGGGAGCCCGTCGAGCTGAAAAGCCCGAGTGCGACTGTCTGGGAAGATGTTTGTGCTGAGAAAGCAAACAGCAAGGCATACCAGCTTTATTACCCGCAGGTGCAACACCAGCTCCTGGTAACGGGGGCCAAGCAAGGCTGGTTAGTCTTCTACTTTGAAGGTCAGATTCAGGAGTTTCCAATACTCCGAGACGAAGCCATGATTCAAGAAATCTTGGCCGAGGCTAAAAAGTTCTGGCAACAGGTAGTAGACAAGAAGGAGCCCGACAAAGATCCAGAGAGAGACCTGTACATACCGCAAGGTGAAGAGGTCAACCGTTGGATTGCTGCTGCTGAGGAATACCGCCTCTATGATGCAGAGATTCAGGAGCTGAAACAGCGACTGTCTGAGCTTCAAGAAAGGCAAAAGCCTCATCTCGACACCATGAAGTCCCTCATGGGGGAATACTTCCATGCCGACTACTGCGGTGTGATGGTAACGAGATACAAAGCGGCTGGCCGGGTAGACTACAAAAAGCTGTTGGCTGATAAGGCGTCAGGCGTGAAGCCTGAGGATGTTGACCAGTACAGAGAGAAGTCATCAGAGCGGTGCCGTGTAACGGTTACTGGCTCTGTGAAGCCACGGTACATTGTTGATGAGGACGTGCTTGCTCCTCTTGATGATTTGCCGGAAGAAGTAGAGACGTTCTACTGGTGAGTGGGGGATTTTCCCCCGCTTTCCCTTGGGGATTCTGGGAGTCTCCAACGGAAAGCAAGA
>NZ_JAMPQL010000020.1:0-21309 GCF_028482435.1 Providencia sp. PROV119 | reverse complement strand
CCCCAACTTTTTGGAGTGCATCATGACTAAAGTGAACCATCTACAAAGCCTCTGTGTTATCCACGTAGACTTTGACATCTGGAGTGGACAAACCCGTTTGTCTGCATCTGATCTCAAGCTGGGCGAGGGTGGTGAAATTCCACCTGAGAAAGTAGCTCAACTGGGAAGTAAGAAGATCTGTGATCCGGCTAAGCTGAAAGGCTTTCATCGCCTGAAAACAGAAACTCGTCGCCTCCTGCTGAAATTCGGTATGCCGTTCATGAACGGATTTGCCGTACCCGTCAGCAAGACCGATGAAATCTGTAACAAGCTGAATGACATCAACTTTCAGTTTAACCAACTGAAACAGGATTTCATCAAAGGTTACAACAAAGCCGTGGATGAATGGTGTCAGGAGAACCCTGAGTATGAACGAGCTATCCGTGCCGGAGCCCTTCCAAAGGAAACGGTCGAGGAGCGGATTGGCTTTGAGTACCAGGTGTTCATGATCCAGCCTGTGAACGAAGATGAGGCCAACGCCAAACGCCTTAACCGCAAGGTTGAGCGCCTGGGTGACGATCTCATCTCCGAAGTGGTTCAGGAAGCGAATAAGTTCTATATGGAACGTTTGGCCGGTCGAGACCAATGTGCGGTCACTACTCGGCAGACACTCCGTAACATCCGCGACAAGGTGGATGGGCTTAGCTTCCTGAACAGCGCTTTTAACCCTCTGGTCAAGCTGCTCGACCAAACCCTCCGGGGATACGAGCAACATGCCGATGGCCGAAACATCGTTGCGCCTTTCTTTTATCAGGTCGTGGCCGCAGTGCTGATCATGAGCGAGAGGGACCGCATCGAGCAGTATGCCAATGGCTCGATTACTGTAGAGGGCATGGCTAATGACATTGGCGGTTCGGGAGCCCAGATGGGGGACCGTTCTAAAGATGAAAAGGCCGAACAGAAAAGCGATAAAGCCGGTGAGCTTATCCCTGCAACAGAGGGTGGCGAAACCAAGCAGCAACAGGTAGGTGGTACTGAATCTGTTCAATCAGAACAGACTAACAGCGGTGGTAACTCTGTTGACCTGGATGAAGACATCGACAACTTCTTCAAGAGTTTTGCAGAACGAGGCGAGGGTGAATCGGAAGATGAATCCAATGCCGGTGATGTGGTTCGAGAAGAGCGTGTTGATGTTGAGGATGAGCTGGTTTTGCCTGAGGAAACTCCGGTAGAGCAAGAGCCTGTCCAAGAGGAGACGACAGAGGAGCCTCTCAACCAGGAGCTGCCTAAAACTGACGACGATGGCGACTATTTCTTCTAATAGTCACTTCAACTAAACCGACCCGGAGGGGATAGCCATTCCCTCCAGGGGTGGACTATCTCCTTCCCTACCAGGAGAAAAGATATGTCCAAAAAACGCACCATTTACAGCGCTCTACCAATCGTGGCCGCAGCCTATGGTGAAAAACTCGGTGTCAAAGTCGCCATCGGTAACGATGACGCATACACCGATGGTAAGACCATCGTGGTTCCGAATATCCCCGACGACTATCCTCACATGGATGCTGTCTGGGGGTATTTGGCCCATGAAGCAGCCCATGTCCGGTTTACGGACTTTGGTGTTGAGCGCCGCAGAGGTCTTCATGCTGAGTTGTCCAACGTTTTGGAGGACTGCCGCATAGAACGGGCCATGATGGAACTCTTCCCCGGTACGTCGCAGACCCTGAATGAGGTTGCTCGCTATATGGCTCAAGCTGGTCATTACGAGCACGTCACAGACAAAGAGGCCCCTGCCTCCATTCTGACAGGGTTTTGTTTGTACTGGTTGCAAACCAAGGCTGTAGGGCAATCCGTCCTTCAACCCTATCTCGATTCGGCTACCCCCGTATTCGAGCGCGTGTTCCCTCAGGGTGTTGTTGTTCGGCTGAACGCTTTACTGCGTAAGGCTGTGAACACTAAGTCAACCGCAGAGGTGACATCCTTGGCCGACCAAATCATCAAGATGATCGAGGAGGAAAAGGAGAAAGAAGAGCAAAAGCCCCAGAATGGTCAGGATGGTAACAACCAGCAGAATGCTGGTGGCAACCAACCTCAGAACAGTCAGGGCGGAAGTGGTAACGATCAAAACCAAGGGCCTGATGCCAATGGTGGTGATCAGCAAGGTAAAGACCAGAAGCAAGACGATGCTAACGGGAAATCTGATCCGAAAGGACAGGGCGACCAAGGCAAGTCGGATACTGATGGTGGCAGCAAGGCAGGACAAAGCCAGGCTGGTGGCAATTCTGACGCGGCGAAACAAGACGCGGCCAAAATGCTCCAGCAGGTTCTGAATGCCGGTGCCGGTGATTTGCGTGGTGACGCGCATGATGCACTTAAAGCCGAGCTCAACCGGGTGGCTCAAGATAAGGGGGACAGTAGCTATATGACTGTTCGCTCTGCTGTGAACACCCAGGACAACCCTGCTGTTGGCAAAAGCCTGGTAGGGGATGTGAAGAGCACCACTTCAAAGATAAGAACGCAGCTCTACGGATTGGTCCAGGCCAGCCAGCGAGTTGCTCACCGTAACCAACGATCAGGGAAGCGTGTGGATGCTCGGAAACTACATCGTGTAGTGACGGGTGATACCCGCGTATTCCTCAAGCCAGAAGCCAAGAAACGCCCTAATACGGCGGTTCACATCCTGGTTGATATGAGCTCCTCGATGGCCTACAAGGCCGCCAATGGAAAGGAGCGTCAAGACATTGCGCGGGAAGCGTCCTTGGCTATTTCGATGGCTCTGGAAGCAATACCCGGCGTAAACCCGGCAGTCACCTTTTTTGGTGGCAACCGGAACCAGCCAGTGTTCAGTGTCGTGAAGCATGGAGATACGGTTCAGAATCGGGCCGGTCGGTTTGGGTTCAAAGCAACTGGCGGTACGCCTATGGCGGAAGCTATGTGGTATGCAGCTTTTGAACTCACCAAGACCCGTGAAGAGCGAAAAATGTTGATCGTAGTGACTGACGGGCAGCCTCAAAGCGCCCCGGCATGTCGCTCAGTGATTGACCTCTGTGAACGAAGCGATGTTGAGGTGATCGGCATAGGGGTAGAGACTACCGCAGTGTCAGGACTGTTCCAAAAGAACATTGTCATTGATGATGCGGCAGCTCTGCAACGCACACTGTTTAAGTTGATGGAGCGGTCATTGACTGCTTTTGCAGCTTAACAGGAAGTGAAACGACAAACGGCTATCCCTTCGGGGGTGGCCGTTTTTATTTGGAGAGTCTATGAACCAATTCCATTCATCTTTGGATTTGTATCATCGGAACAAAGGTAGAAGGGCTACAGTGCCGGAGACGCCTTTTTTACTGCTTGCTAAGCGCATTCCTCCGATGTACTGGAGACTGTTCCAGGGTGTTACTTTGGATAGTCGTATGGGATACACAGGCAGGCGGCAGTTCCACCGTCTTGGGCAAGCAATCGACTGGGCAAAGTCATCAGTTGGCGATTCCTGGTCAAATAAGCGCTTTCACAAGCCGGTAGGCCTCGATGTATTGCTGGCCTGTACTGCGAGTAAGGTGCCTGAACATCTGGTCGAAGAACTGAAAAGACGGGGCAGTTGATGCGTCTTTGAGCTTTGCACCCGAAAAGGGCAGTTTGAGCGTTCCTGTTCACACAGCTCTCGTGGAACAATCAAAGTGAGGAGGGAATACCCTCCCACTTTCTCAGAGGCCTTCATTGAGGGTTGCTGAGAAAGTGAATTTTGTCCTCTCTGAGGGCGAAACGTGCGATAGCTGGTCGCCAAAAACAAACAGCATTCAACCTCAGCCTAAGGGCGCACTGCGCCTGACAGGCTCTGTGTGCCCAAGTTACTTTAAGGAGCACACATGTCTCATCTGAACAATCTCAAATCCGTAATGATCTCTCTCGCCGCCGAACATAAGCTGCCTGAAATCTACCAGGATGACATCACTACCGATGTGGAGTCTCTGGATCGATTCGATGGTTTACGTCTGGTCTGGCTGTTGCGGTCTTGCGGCAGCGTATTGGTGCCAGCGGAAGTTGGCGTTAATCCGATCTATATCACCCATTGGTTGTGGTCTAACCACGGTCAACAGGTGGTTCCATTCTCTGTGGATACCCGCACGGGGTTGATTGAAAAAATCGACTTCGAGCAAGCTGAAAAGCTGATCATGCAGATGCCTTGCAACCTCTCTTCATTGCAGAACAAGGAATACTTGGTTGACCAGGTAAACCGAGTATTGCAACGAGGTTGTGAAATGCGTATCTGGGGTATCTTCGAGTCTCCAAGCTCGGTGGAATCCGTTGGTGGTTGGAAAGAGTGGCAGAGCTATTTCAGCTCTACTGGGAATCGACTGATGGCCGATTTCGTTGGTAAAGCCATTCGATTCACCAACCCTCGATAAATCGCCGTTCAACCATTAACCCTAATTAACCCTATGGGGCTCCGATAGCCCTGAGGGGACGGGGCTCCGCAATCGCAATAAGGAGTCCCTATGAAAAACCTATCAGCTTTGGAAGCAGTTCTTGACTACGACAAACCTTCTCGACGTTTTCTTGATGAGCTCAACGAAAACCAGATGAAGGATTTGTCCGGGGAAATCTTCGCCAAGCTCTACTGGAGCAAGCGTAATCCCCAGTGGTACGAGAAAGACACCAATCGGCTGTTTGCACGACTTCGTTGGGTTCAGCGCATCATCAAGAAGCGCTTGAAAACCGGCAAGGTTAAACCTGAACTGACAGAAAATGGTTCAGTGATGGAGCGCTTCAACTTCCCTTATGGTGACACTCTCGATTTCTTCCATCGGTACTTGCGACATCCCAAATGGGAGGTTGTGTATCAAGAATCGGGGTGCAGTGCCTTTTGGAAAAATGAAGCAACGCTTGAGCTATGCACCTACTGCGAAGGTGATGTGGTCATGATGAAGGCTCCTGATGAAGCAACCTTCTTTCGTGATTGCAATCGCCTTAGCTGGTGGTATGCAGATAACGCTTGATCTTAATCCCTAACCAGGGGCGAACCGGCCCCTGATGGGAGCATGGTGCGCCCCATCTATGATGGAGGACGCCATGTTCAAATCATCAGTATGCTCCTACGAAAACAGGGGGCCTTACGGAAACAACAAGTACCGAGGCAACTGCTCGGGCTTTATCGTTAAAGACTTCATTGAGTCTTACATGAGAAAGCCGAACGGGCTGGTGGCAGACCCAAGTGTTGGGGGTGGCTCTAGCATCGACGTTGCCAATGAACTTGGTGTCCGTTTCAAAGGGACAGACTTGCATCAGGGGTTCAACCTGTTGCGGGATGACTTCCTTTCGTTCCTCGGAGAGCCTGCACACCTGATCTGGTGGCACCCTCCTTACTGGGACATGATCCAGTATTCAGGTAAGCAGTGGGGCGAGCCCAACAAATGGGATATGAGCCGCATGAATTTGCCTGAGTTCGTTGAAGCCCTTGAGCTGGCCGTTATGAATATTCATGACGCCTGTGAGCGAGGAGGGCATTACGGAATCCTCATGGGAAACCTGAGGCGCGATGGGGATTATTTCAACCTGTCCAGCCTTGTGGAACGTATCGCACCTGGGAAGCTGGTGGATGAGATCATCAAAACACAGCACAACTGTGTGAGTGACCGAACTCAGTATTCCGGGAAGCTGGTGCGTATCGCCCATGAAAAGCTGTTGGTGTTTCGTCGTAACGACGTTGCCTCATCGCTCTGTCTTCTTGCTGCCGTACACCGTCGAGCAACCAATATGGTTTCGACTACGTGGAAAGCTGCAATACGCCGAACCCTACAGGGGAAAACGTTGAAGCTGGAGCAGATTTACAAAGAGATTGAACCCTACGCAAAGCATCGAGAGAACAACCACTGGCAAGCAAAGGTCAGGCAAGTTCTTCAAGATGCCAGGTTCTTTATTCGCATCGAGGTAGGTGTCTATGCACTTGCTGAGTAGCCCAACCGGGGCGTGACATCCCGGAGGGGATTGGTCGCGCTCATCAACAACAAAGGAGCGTGACCATGAACGTACAACTTCAAGCCAGCAACAATGTGCTGTTGGCGCAAATCGAAAGCAAAGGCCTCACTGTTGAAACGCATTGTCGCAGTGGCTTTTGTGGCATGTGCCGGGTTCGTCTACTCGAAGGTCAAGTGGCTTATGACGAGACGCCCATCGCATTTGTCAAAGAAGGGGAAGTGTTGGTTTGCTGCGCTAAAGCAAAAACCGATGTGACCTTGGAAATTTAACCCATCCGGAGGAGCCTTTCCTGCGGGTGGGGCTCCTCTATCCATTACGAGGAGAAACACTATGTCTATCAATACCAAAGTTGAACAAATCGCATACGGTCATGCTACCGCTCTAGTGCTCAGTGAACTGGGCCAACAAGAGAATTGGTGCAAGGCTTATGAGTATTTGTCTGAGTGTGTAGAACGGGGAGACGAACCTGAGGATCTGGTCGTTTGGCAACCGTTTGAGCACTGGGAATGGAAAGACATTCTGGAGCAGATCGAGAGCGAAGCCGAGTCTCTGCTTTCGACTATTAAGTCGGTTTTAGGCTTGGCCCACAAAGGCATCATTCAGTCAGCAATTGACTGCTCTCTGGATTCGGACATGACCCAGCTTGACCTGATTGGAATGGTCGAGCTCGGAAGTGAAATCGAAGATGGGGAGTGTGCTGGAGGTGGCTATGCAGCTTAACCGATACACGGCCAGGGAGTCTGACAAAAGTCGGATACTTCGGACCATAGGCTGGTGCAAGCGCAACCACCTTACACTTGCCGGTCTTCCATACGAGGACAATCTTGCAGGAAGTGATGGGATCAGCATAGAGATCATCACTCCTCCTGGTATGTCGCGGGAAATGTTGGAGCAAGCCGTCAGAGAGGGGTATTCAGAGCGAGATGTCGTAAGGCATCGCATTCTGGAGTGCCCTGTCGGTTGGTTCATGGAAGCTGATGGCAAGGCATTTGATCATGAAGTGTTCCACGATTACGTGGTGGCTCATGGTTATGGCGAACCTTCCAGCGAAGCCTATGAGCTGGCGGAGCGGTGGTTCTGGCAGGGCAACGATTATGCGTTGATAGCTGCGGAAATAGTTGCTCGTGATCTTTGTGTTCGTGATGACGAAGATGAGGACTGATCCTATGGATGCTGTAGCGCATATAGCAGCAGATAACCTTGTACCGGCATGTGGAGGTGCAGAGAAGCCGTTTACCGTTAGTGGTAGACAGTGGCTTTACTGCTATCACCCAGCCAGTGGGAGGCACTGCTACTTAGACCTCGATAATGACCGTCCAGTCTGGCATCGAGGATTTCATCCTGCTTTTCATCCTGAGCTTGAGTTCGCTGATGAAGCTGAGTTGCTTCGACCAGTTGAGCGAAAGCCTGACCATGAAGAGCTGGAGGATTTTTACTTTTAACCCACGGGGCCGCTCTTCCTGATGGGAGACGGTCCTCCATTCTCAAAGGAGAAGACCATGAAAGATCACAGTCAAACGATTGTGTTCCCTGGGAACAATGTTGAATCACTTGCTGAGGCTAACGCCATGTTGAGCGCTGTGTCGGAAGATGCACGTAAAGCCAGCAATACGGAAGACAAACGTGACCTTGAATCGCTTCAAGGCTGGCTGGAAGAGAACATCAATTCTCAACTGGCAGGCGTGAAGTAACTATGACTGTAACCCCACTGGGGGCTTCATGCCCCTGTGGGGGCATGGTGCCCGTAAAAGGAGTCACCATGAATGCAGTGAAGATGATCCAGAAGGAAAACCAGCTTGAGCTGCCGCTTTTCTTCCTGGATGAAGAGCCGAAGACCGCAGAAGTCATTCCATTTGAGCCAAAGCCTGAATGGACTGATGATGAGGTAAGGCAGTTACGTGATGGGCTTTTATGGCATAGCCTTAGAGTCCTTGCTGATGGTCGAGCTGGAAGTGAAATCAAGCAGGAAACGATGGCTTGGGTGATGTCCGATGAGGTACATCCATTCTCATTTGTGGTCTGCTGCGATGAAGCAGGTTACGATCCATCTGGAGTAAGGGAAGGCGTGAAGTCTATCCTAAACCGCTTAGCGCGGGTTAAAGCGGGGGGTTAACCCCCTGCTTTCCCAGTGGCATCGACTTTCACATGTGAAAGTTTGTGCCCCTCGGAAAGCAAGATTTTGCTCTCTGTCGAGAGTGAATAGTGAGGTAGCTGGCCTCCCCAAACAAACAGCATTCTACATAACCCTTGGGGGATCACTGCCCCTCGGGCTGGTGGTTCCCTGACAAACATGGAGCCACAACTATGACTACTCTTGCCAGCTTTGCGAATCCGATTTCTGTTATTCAACGCTCACCAACCAGTGGGGTGTTTGGCACAAATCAGTTCGTAGGAGACAAAGAGGGATTTGTACAAAAGGTGCTCGGAAAGTGGTACTGCAATCCAGGGAATACCATTCCCGTTGAGAGCATGTCCCACCTTGAGCAGGCGGAGAAACTGTATGACTTCTATGTCAAGTATCTCCAAGTGAAAGAAAAGATCTCTGTGAACCTTGGCCGGGTGCTGCATAAGCTGTACAGCACTGGTTCTATCAAGGAAGCAGAGATCGTGCTTGAAGCAATAAAGGCTCAGGCTGGCGTAACAGCTTGAGCAATCTACTAACCCTAAACCGGGTGCATCCGCCCGGTTCGGGACGTGGTGCGCCCCCAAACTATTTGGAGTGCATCATGGAAAAACATAACCTCAAATCCGGATTCAGCATCTATTTCGCTGACGTCCATTTCGAGAAACAAGTCTACGCATTCGGCTCAGGACTTGGCTTCACCTCTGTGATTTACGCCTACTCGCTGGGCCGAGATCCGGAAGAAGCTGAGAAGCTGGCGCTTGAAAAGTACGACTCTGACGAAACGAAGGTGAAGAAGGTGCATGTCAATCTGGCTCGCAGCCAGGACATCAACCGCTACACCTTCCCTGAACAAATGGCTGGCTTTGCTAATGCCATTCAGTCTCACGGCATCGCTGTGAACTGAGAACCACTTTAAACCCATCGGGGCCATTACTTCCCGATTGGGACGGTAGTGGCCTCTCAACCGAAAGGAGAGAGCTCATGGCTACTATCGTAAACACCAAGTTAGGAGAACATCGAGGCAAGAAGCGCGTCTGGCTGGAAGGCCAAAAGCTACTGCGTGAAGGTTACTATCCTGGCATGAAGTATGATCTGGAGCTGAAAGATTCCCAGGTTGTGCTTCGCGTCAAAGAGGAGGGTAAGTTCACCATCAGTAAGCGTGAGCGCAATGGCCGGGTGTCTCCAATCATCGATCTGACCGTGCAGGAGCTTGCTACCGTTTTTGACGGTGTAGAGATGCTCCGCGTGTTCATCCGTAACGGCGCAATTGTGATCTCTGCTCACCATCAACAAGAGCGAGTGATCGAGCGCGTCAACCGGCTTATCAGTAAGCTGGAGAATGGAGAATCGCTTTCGGTATGCAGCCTCTTTCATGGGGGTGGTGTGCTTGATAAAGCGATTCACGCCGGTTTTCACAAGGCGGGAATTGCCAGTGCCATATCTGTGGCCGTGGAGATGGAAGGGAAATATCTCGATTCGTCTTTGGCAAATAACCCGGAGCTTTGGAACGAAGATTCTATTGTTATCGAATCGCCAATCCAGGCTGTGAATCTCAGCAAACGCCCACCACAGGTGGATGTTTTGATGGGGGGCATACCGTGTACCGGCGCGTCAAAGTCAGGTCGCAGTAAGAACAAGTTGGAGTTTGCCGAATCGCATGAGGCGGCAGGTGCCATGTTCTTCAACTTCCTGCAATTCGTAGAAGCGCTAAACCCAGCCGTTGTGCTGATTGAGAACGTGCCTGAGTACCAGAACACCGCTTCGATGGAAGTGATTCGTTCGGTGCTCTCTTCGTTGGGTT
Organism: Providencia sp. PROV119; assembly: GCF_028482435.1. NCBI lineage: Bacteria > Pseudomonadati > Pseudomonadota > Gammaproteobacteria > Enterobacterales > Morganellaceae > Providencia > Providencia sp. PROV119. The sequence continues at coordinate 11,431 of NZ_JAMPQL010000020.1, read as the reverse complement.
ACTCCCTACAAGAGCGCATTCTCGACGGCAATGAGTTTGGGGTTATTGAGCGCCGCAAGCGTCTTTGTGTTGTTGCGCTTTCCCACGGGATCGACGGGTTTGAACTTGAGAAGGTTCAGCCTGTTCGCACCAAGGAAAGTCGCATACAGGACATCCTGGAGCCAGTTCCGCTCGATTCTGAACGTTGGAAGTCATTTGACTATCTGGCTGAGAAGGAGTTGAGAGACAAAGCTGCTGGCAAGGGGTTCTCTCGCCAGCTTCTGACTGGCGACGATGAGTTTTGCGGCACCATAGGTAAGGACTATGCAAAATGCAGAAGTACCGAACCTTTCATTGTTCATCCAGAACAGCCGGAGTTGTCTCGCATCTTTACACCGACAGAACATTGTCGAGTGAAAGGGATACCAGAGGAACTCATCCAAGGTCTGTCGGACACTATTGCCCACCAGATTCTCGGGCAATCGGTAGTCTTTCCCGCGTTCGAGGCTTTAGCCCTCGCATTAGGGAACAGCCTGTGGAGCTGGGTTGGAATGATGCCAATCATGGTCGAAGTCGTGGATGAATCACAGCCGGTGATCGGTGGTGAAGACTTCCATTGGGCAACGGCATTGGTTGACGCAAAGGGCACTCTCAAGCTGTCACCGGCAGCGAAAAAACAGGGGATGCCCTTCAACATTATGGATGGTCAATTGGCTGTCTATTCACCTAACGGAACTAAAAAGAGCTGCGGCCATGAGCCTTGCGAATATCTCCCGGTAATGATGTCCGGAGACGCAATCATGGTCACTTCATCTTTGGTTCATTAGTAACTCACCGGGGCAATGCCGAAAGGCCTTTGCTCCGGCCTATCCGAAAGGAGAGTAATCATGAAAATCGAAACTGTTGTGCCTTTACCTCCCGAGGATTCAGGCCTTCAACACTGCATTGCCAGGTTCCATAACCGCAACATGGATTCCAAGCGAAAAGACAAGACCCGTTTTTTCAGGAGGGAGCCGGTTATGATCGTAAACCCAGAGACCAAAGCAAAGGTTCTCCGGTATGCGATGGGCAACCCTGGGAATTTATCCATCACAAAGCTGGCGGTCGCGCTGGATTACGATGCGGTAGATGCTCTGGGTGTTCGTTTTAAAGACACTGTAAATCTTGAGGTTCGCAGAGCCAGGCGCTGGGAAGTCTGGCAGTGGTTCTGGAACCATCCGGATCAAAGTGTCCAACTGTCAATCAAATTGGGCGTGGTTGGCGCTGTGTTGGGAGTCATGGGCTTCCTGACTGGCGTAGCTCCGTACCTCTTGGGATAAACCAATAAAGCCGTTAACGGGCAATGTAAGTCCGGAGACGGCTTGCATTGCTCTCTCGAAAGTGGAGAGTCAAATGAACACATTAGAACAACTTGTAAATCAGAGAGTGCTTGAGGAAGGTCTGAAAAAGGCGAAGCCATTGGCCGCGCAAATGGGGCTTGAATCTGTACCTGATGAGATGCTTGAAATGATCTGCCCAAACTTGAACTACTCTGGGCAGTTTACGCCAGCTCTGTACGCGAGATTTCAAAGCGTAAAGCGATTACTGAAAGAGTTGTCGGAACAAACCTCACCTAAGCACGGGCATATTGTGAAGTTTACCAACCAATATGGGAGCTACGATGAGTCAGCTTTGCTGTTCAAAGAAGGCGACGTCAGAAACCAGAACTTGGTTGCTTGTGTGGGCGGGAAGACGATAAATCTCGGAGAGCTAGAGCTTCGAGATTATGGGCTCAATATGCACATCGGTTGCGGTGGACCATTTGAGCCGATCTCAGAAGCGCAGATTCAGTCCTTGTCTGAGTTTGACTTCTATGAGACGACCTACAGATTCTGGGGCCAGAATCCATGTGGAAACGGGATGATAGACATCACCGTCCCTATGAAACGTTGGTTCTTGACTGTGTAGCTTCAACCTGAGTGCGCCGAGAAATCGGCGTACCGGCCCCTTAAAAAGGGTAATCAGCGCAGGGGGAAACCCCGCGCTTTCCCAAGCATCTCGGTTTCCCAGGGTGCTTCGGAAAGTGCCTTAGGCGCTCAAGTGCGGTAGCTGGCTGCCAAAAACAAACAGCAAATTATCAACCCTGACGGGAGCACCTCCTGTTAGGGGGGCTCCGTCATAAACTGAACGGAGATATAGCATGTCTAAAAACGTCAACGATGTTTTTTCAAACCGAACTTCTTTGGAATGTACTGTGAATGCAGCGCTGGATCGTCGTATCGGTCTGCGTGTCGGGTTCCCTCATTACAGAGAAGGAGCAAACGGTGTGGTTTGTGAGATCGAAGCAGAGTACCCATTGCTCAACACTCATTCGAGTGTTGCATGGCCCCTGCTCGATGAACTCAACAGTTACACCATCCAAAAAAACCAATCGCTCATTGATCACATTGATAATGCGGTCGCTGAACTGTTGAAACACAAGGCTCGTCTACAGCTTGATATTCAAAAGCTGCAAGACGGTGACATTGATCTGGTGAAACAGGCCAAGCAGCAATACGAAGACAACCAGATGTCGAGTAGCAGCTAGTTCAGGTCTGATAGCCAGGATTCAATTTTAACCCTACCGGGGTGCTTTCCCGGAAGGGATGGGCACCCTGCTAATCCAGGAGGCCCTATGCAACAAACATTAAACTTTGATCTATCAGAACAACCCATCCCAGTGCTTTTGCGTGGGGATAAGTGGGATTCTGTTTGGTCAGAACTGACTGATAACGAGGATTTGAACTTCGTTGATGCCAGTAGAGGAACCAGTCTGTCATCGTTGATCACGTCATCGGTTGAGTCCATTCACACGGCCTTAATTGATGGGTGGACCATGATGATCGGCTATTCCAGTGGTAAAGATTCTGAAACGGTCTTGCACCTGTTCCTGATGGCCCTGATCCGGGCTGTAAGGAGTGGGGCGACCATCAGCCAGCACCACTTCATCTTGCACACTGACACACTGATCGAAAGCCCAGAGGTAAGGTGGCTGGCGGATCAGAAACTGGCCGAGCTGGAGCGTTTCATTGCGAAGGAAAACCTTCCTCTGACCATCGTTCTAGCAAAGCCTGGGATCTCGCAGAGTTGGACGGGCCGAATCCTTACTGGGAGGGGGTTGCCTACGTTTTCCAACTCCACGGCCCGCCAGTGTAGCCAGGATTTAAAAATCGCCTCTGCCAAAAGAGCGAAGGCAGCTTATATGCGAGAGCTTCCCAAAGAGGTTCGACAGAAAGTCTGCCTTTTGCTGGGCAGTCGTGATGCTGAAAGCACTATTCGTGCGGCCAACATTGCAAAACAGCGAGGAAGCTCAGATCGCGTCATTAAGACGAAAGATGGGGGTGAGCTGTATGTGGTGAAAAACTGGTTGGCGAGTGATGTCTGGGAGTTCTTACTATCCGCTGGCATGGGCTCAGCATATCCTCTGCCAAGTTACTTGGAGAGCAATGTCACTACGGCAGAGCTTTACAAGGCGGCAACAGGGGAGTGCGTGTGGTCGGCAACAGAGAAGAAGGCCAGTGACGCCTGTGGCGCTCGCTTCGGTTGCTGGGCTTGCCAGGCTGTTGGGTTGGATAAGTCAATGGAGACGTTGCTTGCCACGGACCCTGAAAGGCATGGCTATATGTCGGGGCTGAACCGCATCCAGCGCTACTTGGCAAAACGCCGGTACGCATGGGAAGACCGCCATCCCGTAGGTCGAACGATTTACGAGGGCGGATACATCAAAATACAGCCGGACGTTTACAGTCCTGTTTTCCTAGAACGATTGCTTCATGTCTGTTGCAGCATGGACTACATGGAGCAAAAGAGAGCTGATGAGCTGGCATACAAGCTGGCTACTGGTCAAGCAGAGGATAACGACTGGAACCGTCGAATGGCAGAGCCACAATTCCGGATCATATCGGAAGAGGCTTTAGTCCATATCGACTTCATGTGGGCCTTCCATCATTTCAATGATAAGCCTTTCCATGCCCTGGAGATTTACCACAGGGTTTGGTCGATGGGTGATCTGGACTTGCTGGAAGACGAGCCGCAGTGTGAAACCGTTCCTCAGTCACCAATTCCGAAGCCATTGTGGTTGAAGGTTGGTCGCTGGGGCGATGGTTCGCTTTCTGATGGCTTGGCCGATCCGTTAGCGGAAATGGCTTACTTTGACGGCGGGGATGACCCGTTGGCAGCGCAAGTGATCAATACCGCAGACGGAAAGAGAAGGGTGGTTTGCTTCGCAGAAGATGATGAAGTGAAAGTCGATCCCGACTCCGCTGCGTTCATCATCTGGAACGAATACCCGCGACTAAGGGAGTCTGTACTAAAGGGACATTATACGCCCGGTAGTGCAGCGCAGTTCTACCTTCGGTTCGGAGCAATCCAGCTTGCGAAAGGAAAAGGCGCTTTGTATCACCGTATGATGCAAAGAGGTCAAACCTACCACCAGATGGGCCTTACAGGGCTACAGACGATGGAAGGAATCCAACAGCGCAAGGATGTCAAAGTGCTTAGCGATGCTAAGTACAAAGATCTGGTGAAGCGAAAAATCAAGGGAAGACTGGCAACGGTACGCTGGTGGGTCAACTTGCACTTAACGTTCAAGTACCATCTGCACCACCGTACTCCGACGGGGTTGTTCATCGAGAAGCAACTTGACCAGGAAGCAATGGAAGAACAGAAACGGCATCAGGAGCGATGGTTTAACTACGTGACTGACGCGATGCTTTGTTACTCCAGCGCATTCTGTATGAGCGTCATGGAAGGGCGAGAGGGGAGCGGAAACGCCAACATTCGTCGTTACATGGCCGCGACCAGAAGGAAGGCTTATACGGCCCTCTGCGAGCTCTTGGACAATACTGACGCCCAGTGGATGAATGATGTGGTCCAGAGTGCCGTAGGGCAGTATGAGGCGATACAGGCAGCCCTAACCGAAGGTTCCGCGCTTGCTATCTATCTCGACTGGATCAACCTACTGTCAAAACGCCATCCAGCCTCTTTGGAGCGACATGTCAGAACGATGATCAAGGCGGTTCAACGCTTACATCGCCGCGACGACACAGAGTTGCAAAGAGGACAGCAAGGCTTGTCCTTGGCCGCATAAAAAGCCCTCCTTCGGGAGGGCTTTTTCTTTTGCACCCCAAAAGGGCAATTACAGCGTTTTACCCTTTTAGGTGGCTGTCATACTCTTTGTTCATTGTCAGCGCTTGCTGGCTATAACGGTAGCTGGCCCAAAACAGCAATAACCTAACCCCTCGGGAGGAAACCCCTCCTGGGTTCTCTCCCACAAACAAAGGAGAGAAGCATGAGCCTAGACAAGTTAAGTCGGCTGGTGGACCAACAACGAAAGATCCAGGATGAAATCGACAATGAAATCATTCTGGCCGTCAAAGAGGTGTTGGCTACAAACTCAGTCGGTTTAGCCCGTGAGCTTGTTGGGGGTGTCCCGCAAGATCATCCATTCCATCCGTTTTTACTCGCTATAGCTAAGCAGCTTGACCCGAGATAACTAAGTAACCCAACCGGGTACACCAAGGCCCGGTCGGCTTTGGTGTACCTCCAACCAATTTTGGAGGCACTATGTCTAATTCAAATTTCGGCTTTCTAGCTCTGGCCTTGCGCCAACGCCTGATCAAACGCTGGTCACTGATGCACTCTGTTCAACCGGAGTCTGTGTTGGAACACAGCGCTGTTGTTACCCTGCTTTCCTACCTGGCTGGCAATATTGCCATTCAGCAAGGGAAGTCGGTGGATCTGGCAGTCATGCTTGCTCATGCTTCGTTGCATGATGCAGCCGAGGTTCTCTGTTCGGATGTTGTAACACCGGTCAAGAAAGCAAACGCTGTTTTGCAGCGTGAGTTTGAACGACTGGAAAAGGCCGCAGAGGACAAACTCATCCAGACTCTTCCCGAAGAACTCCAGGATGCAGTCGCCATAGCCTTCGCTCCCGGTGGCTATGAACAATCACTGGTTAAGGCCTGTGATACCTACTCCGCTTACATCAAGTGCAAACTTGAGGTGGCCGCAGGTAATGGCCTTGAGTTCCAGGATGCTCTCAGCAAAATGGAACGTGTTGTTGCTCAGGTGAAATCGGACTTCCCGGAAATCGACGCTCTGGACAAATGGTTTGGTAACGGACTCGGCCATTCAGTAGATAAACTGCTGGCAGGGGGTAACGATGACTAATCCAATCCCTGGCGACATCAAGATTAAGGACTTTGGCCGCGACCGGAAATTCCGTTCGGTTGATGAGCTTCAAAGCACTTTGTCAGAACAGTACAAAGGTCAGCATGTCAGCATCGTTTACCCTGCAAAGCCCAGCGGTTTACTCCGCACGGTTTTTGTCAGTGTCGATGATGCTGGTGGCGTGAATCGAACCTATGGGGACCAGTCTCCTGTCGATTTTTCTGCCATCAAAGATGACCTGTATGTACCAAGTGACCTGTAGGAGAGCACTAGCTATGGTGGTGATCATCGTAAACACAGGACACTATGAGTTTATCGGCCTTGGTGAGACCCACGGACAAGCCACAGAAGGGCTTTTGAAACGCTGGGACGAACACTGCGAACGTAATCCGGATGCTGAGTCTGGTTACATGCAGGAGCTGATAGAAGAAGGAAGCGCACAAGTTGTCGAGATGGAGCCCGGCTCCGCCGTAATTTACGGACTTGACGGCTAAGCCTTCTCAACTAACCCACTCGGGCGCATCATCCCGAGAGGGTGTGGTGCGTCCTAACCAAAAGGAATGCACTATGTCTAACTTTGAACAAGCTCTGGAGCGTACTGACGGTAAAACACTGATTCTCAGCAATGGGAGTAAGTGGGCAGGCCAAGACCCGGACAGTATTCAGACTTTACTGGATGTCCTGGGTGACAACGTTCTTGACCCGATGTTTGAGCAGTATCACTGTTATCGCCCATACCCGTTTGAACCAATGGTGAGGACGGGGCGAAATGGCGAAATGTTCCAGCCTTGGCTTGGGGCAGCCTGCTTCTTTGGGAACTTCCTGACTGTCTCTCATGTTTTCAACATCATCACGAAAGATGACGGTGTTGTTGAGGCCTTAACAGAGGCGATCCGGAAGAATATGGCGACTGAACAGTACCAGCAGAATGCCTATGAGCGTTATGCCGGTTGGTTCTACGCTGAAACCAGCGAAGGGTTAAGGCTAGTCTCTCCAAGTGAGGCTGCCGACATCCGAGCTGGCGCAGTTTCAAAGCTGCGTTACCCAAGAAACTTCGAGGTTATGAAAACTGCGGTTCTCAAAGGTCCTCGATTTGATACTGAATTAAGCCGCAAGGCTTCTTAACCCAAACATTAACCCCACGGGGGACATCGGTCCCTGAGGGGATGGTGTCTCCCTCTGAAATTAAGGAGATACCAATGATTAAACAGCATTTTCAAAACGAACTGGTTAAGTGTGGATACCCGGATGATCTGACGATTGAGTACAGTCTCGGATACTGCCAGGGGGATGGCGTAGCCTTCTACGGGGATTTGAGCGTTGATGACGTCAAAGCTCTCATGAATCGCCTATTCAGCACTGAGCCCGGCCAAGTGGATGCTGTCAGCCGCGTGAAGAACCTGATGGCACAGAAAGACATTGAGAATATGCTTTCTGTCCTCCGCGAATATGGTTCCTGTGACCTGTCCATTACTCGGAATAGTCACGGGCATCACTACAGCCATTGGAACTGCATGAACATCGACGACAACGTGGACTTCACAGGGATCTTCCCTGATGATGATTCCATGATTGGCACCGGCATTGAAGGGATTAACCAGGATATGGTCGAGCGCTGGCAAGACCTCTGGGAACGCTTTGTGCTGGAGCTGGCGGATGATGTAAAAAGTCTTTCCAAGAAGCTCGAAGCGGACGGGTACTCGCTGATCGAGGCCTCTCCATGCGAAGATGAAGTGGTTTGGGAACGGGCCACTGAAAACTACCTGGTGCGTGTTACTGAACTCCCTGAGCGGGATTTCGATATGGGCCACTGGGATGACGAAGTAAGAGACCAAACAATTTGTTCTATCCTGGAAGGGAAAGAGCGAGTGCTTGGCCTACGTGTTGAGGTACTCTCTCGTGAAAACGAGATTGTCCTGGGTGAAGAGAGTCTGCACGGCTTGACCGTTGCCAGTGATGACAAGAGCTACGCTGGCTACAGACGAGAACTTCTCCGGGGAGCTATCCAGCAAACCAGGGACTTTTTCTCTCGCCACCTCAAAGCGGCATAACAAGGCAGGGGGAAACCCCTGCTTTACTTCCCAAGTCTTCTTACTCATGGTGAATACCATCAGTAAGCAGATTTTGTTCTCTTCGGAGAGCGAAAAGTGCGATAGCTGGTCGCCAAAAACAAACAGCAAATTAACGTTAATTTATTAATCCCTGCGGGAGTCTATCTCCTGCTGGAGATACCTCCCGTTATTTCTGGAGGTATCCATGAACAAATTCCAAGACTTTAAGTTGGTTTATCGTCAAGGTGGTCGTCGCTTAGAGCGTGTCTTTACGGACACTCTTTACGCGAATGTGAAGCGTGTCGCTGACTCGTTTCCTCCGACCGTTCTTTGGCGCATTCAGCCAGCGTAAAACTCGGAACCTTAAAGCTCGGCTTTGGCCGTGACCTTTCAATAACCCATGCGGGTACACTTCCCCGCACGGGGTAGGTGTACCCATTAACTTTGGAGTACACCTTATGAACCAAGTAGCTAAATTGGACCTCGCCCAAATCCGTCAACAAGCCATCAATGATGGTCTGCTGGTGGACCAATCTTCCATCGGTAAACAAGCTGGTTTCCTGACCAATGTGGCAGTGACCCCGGCAATTGTCGATGGAGTATTTGGTGCAGATGGTAAGCACTCGGTAGAAGACTTCCTTTTCATGTTTTTGCAGCTTTGTGTTGCTCAAACAAAGGTCGCTTTTACCGACAACAAGAATTGGGGAAAGATTCGTCTTTATTACCCCATGCCCACTGTAGATGGCTTTTTCAAACCCACTGAGGTTGTGATTAAGTCAGATCCTGTAACCGCAGATGTCACAATCATGATGGCCTCGGAAGAGGGCGCTCATTTGTGCTTGTGATATTCACAAAATTCGCCTCCGTTTCGGGGGCGACCTTTTTAAACCCCTCGCCGGGGAGAACTCCCCGGCTGGGGAGCCTCCTTGGCACATTCTCCCGGTGTCGGGGTTTCCTTAAAACCCTGGCGACGGGGGTTTAAGGAAGCCTCGATGCTGGGGTTCACGCTAAGGAGAAAACCTATGTCTTACTACAAAGCTGACACCGTTCGTGAAGCTGCAAACGGAAACTGGCTATTCATCCTGGCGGCCCTAGCGCCCCATCTTGAACCAGCTCTCCGTAAACCTGGTCGTCATGTTTCTTGTCCTATCCACGGCGGGAAAGATGGCTTCCGACTGTTCAAGGATGCCCACCTGACTGGTGGCGGCGTATGCAATACATGCGGTGCCAATCATGATGGTTTTGAGCTGCTGATGTGGCTCAATAACTGGGACTTTAAACAGTGCCTGAGCGAGGTTGGTGATTATCTGGGCGTTGAGAAAGAGCAACCCCAGTATCAACAAGCCGCTGCACCGACACGAGCTCCTGTCCAGGCCAAAGCGCCTGTTCAGCAAGAGCCTATGAAGGTGAATAACAAGGTTCTCGATTCCAAGAATCGTAAAAAATCCATTGCCGGTACTCTGATTGCCCACGGTAAAGCTCCTTATGAGCATAACGAAGACAACGAGCTCAGCTACTTTGCCTTCATCCGTGACAAGAGCGGTTTGGAACGCACCATCTGGGGCGTGGATCTTGAAAGAGCCATTGGTGAAAGTGAAGCCAAGTATGGGGATGAGATCGTCATGACAAACCTCGGGCGCGAGCCTGTAACTGTCGTCGTTGAAGTTAAGGACGAGCAGGGGAATGTTGTGAGAGAACAACCTATGCAAACGCATCGCAACACCTGGCTGGTGGAACGTCGCGGCGCTACGGTAACGCAGTTCCGCGCTCGCTCGAACGGTGGTGTTGAGCCGGTGAGTCACCATGTTGAGTCGGCCCCTGTGGTCAACCGCAAGGTAGAAACTCCGGCACCGCAAGTACAACCTGCGGCCACACAACCGGAAGAGCAAAGCAGCGAAAATAAGCCGAAAGTTGTTCCGATGTTTCGTGAACAACCTAAGCCTTGGTTGCTTGAGCTCCAAGAAGAAATGGAGAAGAGAATGGAGCGCGAACGCGCTTACAGTGCTCGTCTCCGTGAGAAAATCGAGAAGGTATGGAACGAGTGTTTGCCGTTCTCCAGTCATGTGACTGAGCCAATGCGTCTGTACTTCAAAAACCGCGAGCTGCTGTTCAAAGTTGATGAAGTAGAAAAAACAGACTGTCTGCGGTTCAATCCGGCTATGGCCTACTACGACGAAGATGGCAATGAAGTTGGGAAATTCCCGGCTATCGTCTGCGCTATCCGAGATGTGGAAGGCAACCTGGTAACGCTCCACCGCACCTATCTCACCCAAAACGGTAAAAAAGCCAAGGTCGGCAACGCCAAAAAGATGATGCCCATTCCTGACGGTTTGGATGTCAATGGCGCGGCCATCCGCCTCGGTGAACCGACTGAGGGTATCCTGGGTGTTGCAGAAGGGCTGGAAACAGCTCTGTCAGCTTATCGAGTCACTCAAATCCCGGTTTGGTCAACGGTCAATGCCACCCTAATGGAGTCCTTCGAGGTTCCAGAAGGTGTTCACACCGTACTGATCTGGGCTGACAAAGATAAGTCTGTGACTGGGGAGAAGTCAGCGAACGTGCTGAAAGCCAAGCTGGAGAAGCGCGGCATTCGTGTGTACGTCCTGCTGCCTAAGCTCCCGATCCCGCCCAGAGCGAAAGGGATTGACTGGAACGATGTCCTGATGAGTCAGGGAAGCCTCGGTTTCCCGAATGCTCGCTACCTGCGCGATTTCATTGCGAGAAGGAGAGCTGAGTATGGCCGTCATTGATGTCTCGAAGGTTGATACAACGCCTGGTAACGACGCGGTGTGCCCCTTCTCTCCCCCTGAGGGGTGGGAGGGGGACTCTGCGGCCTACGTTGAGCTTATGCGGTCTCGGTATCGTCATCTGATGCACGGCCAGAGAATGATGGTGACAGCCTCCTTCGCAAGAAGGGAGCCTATCCAAGTTACTGGCCCGTTTGCTGATGAAGCGACGAAGATCATTAACTCAATGAAGATGAACAAGGCGAAGCCAACAGCTTTGTCTGCCTAAAACTTTAACCCTGAGGGGGTGTTCATGCCCTCTCAGGCATGATTCGCCTCCTCTTCAACTATGGAGGTAATCATGAAAAAGTTTTTGCGTATTAAGACGTGGTTTGTGCGTCTTTTCTCTCCTGACAAGAAGACTCTGGGAGCTATCGGTGAAGACCTGCGTAAGGTCGCCGTAACAGCCATCGGTGTCGGTATTGT
>NZ_JAMPQL010000019.1:0-128160 GCF_028482435.1 Providencia sp. PROV119 | reverse complement strand
TTGCGGCTAGCTCGGCTTGGCGCTGACGCTCTGCCTCTTCCTCTGCCTTTTTAATAGCAGCTTGGTCTGCTTGATACTGACGCTCTGCGGCTTCTTCAGCCGCTTTAATTGCAGCCTGCTCCTCTGCTTTTTTCTCTTGATACTGACGTTCAGCTTCTTCTTCTGCCATTTTTGCAGCATCAATGTCTTGTTTTTGCAGCTCTATCTCTTTGTCTGCATCTATCTTTTTTTGTTGTTCTGCTTCTTGCTGTTGAGCCTCTTTCTCGTCTTTACGACCAAAACCCAACCATGAGAAAAAGCCTTTTTTCTTGTCTTTAGCCATCAGCCACTACACTCCTCGCGGTAAAAACATGGCGCTTCATAATTAAATCGCAATAAAATTACATGCAGTCTATCATTTCATCGCGCCGCAACACATATCTGAAAGAAAAATCATGACAATTTAATCTGATTTTTTAAGTTAAAACTGTGAAAATGGCGCGTTACAATAAGACAACGCATTTTATAAAGCTCAACAAAACTGAGTAGCAATGGATATTATGGCAAAAAAACCACAAAGCGCCTCTTTAGGTCAGATACGCATTATCGGTGGCAAATGGCGCGGGCGAAAGCTCCCTGTTCGTGATAGTGAGGGCTTACGTCCCACTACAGATAGAATCAAAGAAACTTTATTTAACTGGTTAATGCCTATCATACGTGAAGCTCGTTGCCTTGACTGCTTTGCTGGTAGTGGTTCATTAGGATTTGAAGCACTATCACGCTTTGCCGATAGTGTGACGTTTATTGAATTGGATAAACAAAACGCCCAGTTACTAACAGAAAATAAAGCGCGCCTGCAATCTGATAATGCTAACATTATCAACGGTAACAGCCTTGAAATACTGGGTCAAAATGGTACACCTTTTGATGTTGTATTTATTGATCCTCCTTTTCGTAAAGGACTCTTAAGCGACACTATCCAGTTGTTAGAAAAAAACCAATGGCTGGCAGATGAAAGCTGGATATATGTTGAGTCAGAGGCGGAGTCACCACTTACTGACATCCCCACTAATTGGCAACTGCATCGTGAGAAAATTGCGGGGCAAGTGGCTTATCGTTTATTTATTCGCCATTCAATTGAGGAAAACAGCCATGCTAGTTAATGCAGGTCGAGTGCTAATGATTTGCGTTTGGGGGTTTATGATATTTAATCTAATCCAGCCTTTTCCTAAGCCATTTAAATATTTTATGGATATTGCCATGATATTTATGATTGTTATGCATGCACTGCAAACTGTCCTCCTGAAAGCAACACTCGCTAAAGGAGAAAAATTATCCGGCTGGTTACAGACCCGAATTTTTTTCTTCGGTGTCTTTGAAATGTTAGCAATGCAAAAAAAGCAAAAACAAGCGCTTGAGAATAATAAGAAAGAATAATTAGGTTATGCGTCAGGCTCAAAACTTAAGAATCGGGTTCCTTGCATACGGAGCGTTCCTTGGCGACCCTGTTCAATAGCTTGATATTGAGATTCACTGACGATCACTTTAATCACAGCCGTATTATTTAGTGGTTTAAAATAGACCTCATAACGAAAGGTTTCAGGTGAAACCACATCCCGTTCACGGGAACGCATATTGGGATAAGGGTAATCTTTTTTACTATCAACAACCACCGAATAACTGACTGGCACAGCATTATCATTGATCTCATTTTGCTTGCGTTGGTCAAAAAAGCGCTTTGTTGCCAAGACAGCAATAATCGCCAATACGATAATAAGTAAGATAGGTTTATTCATAAAGTTAACATTGTGCTTAAAGTGTTCATCAGTATAGTTTATCTTAATCATACAGAAGGAACACCACCCTAGTTGCTTCATTCATTGAATTTATAAGGATGTGTTTATGATTAGTTGGCCATTCCTTGCAGTACTTTTTTCTGGTTGGCTGTATGTTGATGCAGCATATCGTGGCCCTGAGTGGCAACGTTGGTTATTTCGTCCCGTCACACTGATACTGTTATTGCTCTGGGGCTGGAATGCAGATTTTCTCACCACACAAGGATATTTGATCCTTGCTGCATTGGCAGTTTCATTACTCGCCGATATGATGAGAATGTTTTCAAGTGAGCGCTTACTTGCATCTGTAACCTTGCTGTTTGTAAGTTATCTTCTTTATACCATCAGTTTTGGTATGCAGTTAGATTTCAGCCTATATCTCCCTTGGCTCCCAATACCTCTGATTATTGCAGCTATCACTTTAGGTGTAATTTGGACAAAACTCAAAGAGTTACAGGCAATGATCTTTGCATTATTAATCATGAGTATGATTATGGCTTGGGTAGCCGGTGACCAATTCTTTGGCCTAGGTCGCGATTACAACTTCTCAATCATGGTCGGGGCATTTTTGCTGTTTATTTCTAACTGTATTTGGCTAATTGCTCGTTTCCGCTTTCCTTTTAAAGCGTCGAAAGCCATTGTCGCGGCCCTCTATTTCCTCGGACAATTCTTCATTATCCGCGCGGTTTATCTATAACTTTCTTCACCGCCAATTGATAAAATTCTCAAATAGCATTTTTTATCAATTGGCATCCCCTAATCTATTTGACTCTGGAGTAGACTCCAAAGTATAGACTTATCAATATTGATTAAGGTCATTGTTTGATAAGGGGGGCGCATATGCACTCACACAACCATAAAGAAGCACATCAACATAATAGCGCTTGCTGTTCGAGTAGCAGCTGCTCTTCAACTGCGGTTCAAAACAGTAAAAATGTAAGTAATGACTCACATACTCACGAACACGATACTGTCGAGAAACATCCTGACGATGATGAGGAGGCTCATCAGCACCAGAGCTGCTGTTCAACCTCTCATCAAGCACATGATCATCAAGAACATGAGCATAGCCATCAGCATACGGCATGTTGCAGTTCTTCAAGTGAGCTGCAAAATGATGTTGCACCTGCACAAGCCGCAGGGCAACGTTTCAATTGGATAATTCGCGGTATGGATTGCCCTAGCTGCGCTCAAAAAATCGAAAATGCGGTAAAACAAATCACTGAGGTAAAACAGGCTAAAGTCCTATTTGCCACAGAAAAACTCGTTGTTGATGCCGATAAAGATATTAGTTCCGCTGTCCGCGCAACCGTAGAAGCGGCTGGCTATGAGCTATTAGATGTTGGTATCAATAGTGCTGCTACTATTACACCTCCGCCTAGCCTATTGAGCGAGTCGAAGCCTGTGATCATCTTAGCCATCTTAATGGCTATTAGCTGGGGGGTGGAGCGCATTAACCCTCAAATTGGTCTCATTGCTTTTACACTAACGACTTTATTTGGCCTTTATCCCATTGCGCGTAAATCATTACGTTTGATCCGTACTGGTACACCTTTTGCGATCGAGACCCTGATGACTGTCGCCGCTATCGGTGCCATCTTTATTCAGGCAACAGAAGAAGCCGCGATGGTTATCTTACTATTTATGTTAGGGGAAATGCTGGAGTCTTACTCTGCTGGTCGAGCACGACGCGGTGTCAGTGCTCTTATGGCACTTGTACCAGAAGAAGCTTTATTAATTAAAAATGGTCAGAAAACCACAGTTCCTGTCTCACAGCTACGTCCAGGTGATATCATTGAAATTGCACCCGGTGGTCGCTTACCAACTGACGCGGAATTGATCTCCGGCTTCGCCAGCTTTGATGAAAGCTCACTCACGGGTGAATCTGTTCCCGTCGAACGTAATGTTGGCGAAAAAGTAGCGGCAGGCTGCTTATCTGTCGATCGCACAGTACAGATGAAAGTGGTTTCAGAGCAAGGGCAAAACGCGATTGACCGTATTTTGCAATTGATTGAGGAAGCTGAAGAACGTCGAGCACCAATTGAACGTTTTATCGACCGCTTTAGTCGTATCTATACTCCACTGATCATGCTATTTTCAGCATTAGTCGTGGTGATCCCTCCCGTATTCTTTGGCGCACCATGGGAAACGTGGATCTACAGAGGCTTAACCTTGCTGCTGATTGGTTGTCCATGTGCTTTAGTGATTTCTACACCTGCGGCAATCACCTCTGCGTTAGCAGCCGCCACACGTCGTGGTGCATTAATTAAAGGCGGTGCAGCGCTCGAACAGTTAGGTTCAATCACCACTATTGCACTAGATAAAACAGGAACGTTGACGGAAGGTAAACCTCATGTTACTGATTTGGTTCCTGTCGACGGTATAACTGAAAATGAACTAGTACAAATCACTGCATCTGTTGAGGCAGGCTCTCATCATCCTTTAGCAAAAGCCGTTATAAATAAGGCAGAAGCCTTATCAATTAACGTCGTTGAAGCCGAAAATCGTAAGGCTCTCGCAGGGAAAGGGGTTGAAGGTTATCTTAATGGTAAACATGTGTTAGTGAGCGCCCCAAGCCGTTTGGATAGCCCACTTGATGGGATTTGGCAAAATCGAGTTGAATCACTAGAGGCGGAAGGCAAAACAGTCGTTATCACACTGGAAAATAACCGAGTCATCGGCTTAATCGCACTGCAAGATACATTACGAAGCGATGCGATAGATGCCATGAGTATGTTAAGGGCTTTGAATGTTAATGCGGTGATGCTAACAGGCGACAATCCTCGCGCAGCCGCAGCTATAGCTGGTCAACTAGGTATGGAATACCGTGCAGGTTTACTGCCTGAAGATAAAGTCACTGCTGTGATGGAATTAAACCGTAACCATAGCACTATGATGGTCGGCGATGGTATTAACGATGCCCCAGCCATGAAAGCATCAAGTATTGGTGTAGCAATGGGTAGCGGAACGGATGTTGCTTTGGAAACTGCCGATGCTGCCTTGACTCATAACCGTTTAACTGGATTACCTGAAGTGATTGCTTTATCACAGTCCACTCGTAAGATTATTCGTGAAAATATCACAATAGCCTTAGGGTTAAAGGCAATCTTCCTAGTTACCAGCCTACTGGGAATAACAGGGCTTTGGGTCGCTGTTCTTGCTGACTCAGGAGCAACAGCTTTAGTGACAGCAAATGCGGTACGTTTACTAAAAGTAAAATTACCACAAATTAAAAAATAATATTTATTGTATTATTAAAGAAGCGCCATAACGGCGCTTCTTTGTTATAAATAGAACGTTTAATCATTATTATCTAGTAAACTATCATTTCTTACATTTTAATTTTTATTAAATAGTAATAAAGACTTTAAATACAACAAGTAATGAGATGTCGCTTATAAAAAATAAATTATTTTTTCACGCTAAATTAGGAGTAACTTTTTTCTATTTTATCTCTATATTCGCTAATATCTTCGTAACATAAGGACATTGATGAAGGTAGCGAGTATGATACAAAAAGCCCCTACAACACCACATGATGCCGCTTTTAAAGGTTTTTTAACCCAAATAGATAATGCTCGCGATTTTTTCGACATTCATTTGCCAGAACATATTCGGTCTTTATGTGACTTTAATACATTAGCACTTACTAACTCTTCTTTTATCGATAAAAAACTGCGCTCTCGATTATCTGATGTTCTTTATACTGTACAAACAGAAGTTGGTGATGGCTATCTTTACCTCCTTATTGAACATCAATCAACACCTGATAAATTAATGAGTTGGCGCTTAATGCATTATTCATTTTTGGCAATGAATCAACACCTTCAGCAAGGCCATAAAAGTTTACCACTCGTAGTACCTATTTTATTTTACCATGGAGATAGCTCCCCCTATCCCTATTTGAAAACATGGACTCACTGTTTTTCTTGGCCCGAACTCGCTGATGAACTGTACTTTAATCCATTTCCATTAGTGGATATCACTGTTATTGATGACAATGAGTTAGTTAATCATCGAAAGATTGCAGTAATGGAACTTGCATTGAAGCATAAAAATCTACGTGACGAATATCAGCAAGTGACTAGTCTGCTCGCCCAAGCATTAAATAGGCACTATAATAGTGAGCAAGATACCAGCATTATTATTAATTATCTGCTCACTACGTTAGATTCATCTCAGTATTTTGAACAAATAATTCAACAGTTAATTGAACAAATCGAAAACCATCAAGGTGTTGCTATGAATATCGCTCAACGTTTAAAAGATAAAGCCAAACTAGAAGGTAAGATTGAAGGTAAGATTGAAGGTAAGATAGAAGGCAAGATAGAAGGCAAGATAGAAGGCAAGATAGAAGGCATGCAAAAAGCCAGGCATGAAAATGCACTTTCACTCCTAAAAAATGGTGCAAGCTTCGAACTTGTGATGAAGAGCCTAAATTTTAGCTATGAGGAGTTACAACTTATCATTCAAGAGGATAAGGGCACTTACCAGTAATAATGCCATATTCGTGCGATAGCCTTTAAGCTCACCGCACGCAAGCAGCCTATTTAACTAAAAAAGGCTTACAGGCCTTCCGTTTTTTTACGTAACAAATAACGGTATGGGGTTTGTTCCGTTTCAACTGCCAGCAATTCATGCTCCATAAAACGGCAAAAACCGGGGATATCACGTGTAGTTGCAGGATCATCTGCAATGATGAGTAAAGTATCGCCAGCATTCATTCCTCGAACAGTTTTACGAACTAGCATAACTGGCTCAGGGCAACGCAAACCAAGTGTATCAAGAGTTTTAGTGGCATTTAAAAATAAATCAGACATAACTACGCTTCTAAAAAATAAAAGATGCTCTAATTATATAATAAAATTATCCTCTCTGACGTAACAGTTTTGCTTTTGTTGCGCAACAAGCGTATTATGCGCACTTCCCAATGTCGGGAAAGTTTTTTATGGGTTCCCTCACCCCATTGCTACTTAAAAAGGTACAATATGTTTTCATTCACAGCACAGCAAAAAGCCAGTGCATTAATTTGGCTGTCTTTATTTCATATTTTAATTATTACCTCTAGTAACTACCTTGTACAGTTGCCGATTAATATTTTCGGTTTTCACACTACATGGGGAGCGTTTACCTTTCCATTTATTTTCTTAGCAACTGATCTTACTGTACGTATTTATGGTGCACCACTTGCACGTCGGATCATCACTGCGGTCATGTTGCCTGCTCTACTCATTTCCTATGTTATATCTGCTCTATTTTTTCAAGGTGAATGGCAAGGAGTAGCAGCATTAAATACATTTAACTTATTTGTGGCTCGAATTGCCGCTGCTAGCTTTATGGCTTATGTTCTTGGGCAAATAATGGACGTCAGTGTGTTCAACCGATTACGTCAAAATAAACGTTGGTACGTTGCCCCCGCCTGCGCCATGTTCTTCGGTAATTTAATTGATACCATTGCCTTTTTCTTTATTGCATTTTATCAAAGCAGTGATCCTTTTATGGCTGCGAATTGGGTAGAGATTGCCTTAGTTGACTATACCTTTAAGCTATTTATTTGTATGCTATTTTTCTTACCTGCTTATGGTGTTTTACTCAATTTTATTTTGAAAACATTTTTTGCCAAAACTGCCGAGCAAAAACTCGCCAATCAACATTAGTGCAACTGCGAGGGGGAAATAGCACTCCCCTTCGCTCACCTCTGAAAAATTACCGATCTAACTCTCATTTTATTGGTTTTATTCATCAATAATCTCACAGCCGTGATAGTCTGGTTGCACAATCGAAACGATCCGCGCCAATTCCGTTTTAATTCAACCAAAAAAGAACACAAACGAACAGAAATAACCATCACTCTCTATCTTTTGGAGTTTATAAGATGAAAAAACTGATTAACCGTGTTGAAGATATTATAAGTGAAGTCAATCAAGGGCTTATTGCTGCTCATCCTGAATTACGTTTGAATGTTGACCCAACCTACCTCGTTCATAGTAATACACCTATCAAAGGCAAAGTTGGCCTACTTTCCGGTGGGGGTAGCGGTCATGAGCCGATGCATAGCGGATATATTGGTCAAGGAATGTTAGATGGGGCATGCCCAGGAGAGATGTTTACATCCCCGACACCAGACCAAATGATGGAATGTGCAATGGCCATCGATAGCGGCGAAGGTGTATTAATGATCATAAAAAACTACACTGGTGACGTCCTAAATTTTGAAACGGCCGCTGAACTCTTACACGATGCAGGGATCAAAATCGCTACCGTATTAGTTGATGATGATGTTGCAGTAAAAGATAGTTTATACACCGCAGGACGCCGAGGTGTCGCTAATACCGTTTTGATGGAAAAAATACTCGGCGCGGCAGCGACCAAAGGATATTCTCTTGAGCAATTAGTGGAACTAGGCCACAAGATCAATAATCATGGTTATAGTTTAGGTGTGGCCTTACAAGCCTGTACCGTACCCGCGGCAGGAAAACGCTCATTTGAACTTCCAGATAACGAAATGGAATTTGGCGTGGGGATCCACGGAGAGCCCGGCATTGAACGGCGCAAATTTACTAATTTAGACGATACTGTCGATCAAATGTTTGAAACTTTGCTCGAAAACGGTCACTACGAACGCATAATCCGCCAATGGGATCGTGAAAATGGCTGCTGGCAAGAGCATAAACACACTAAACACCCTCTGAAAAAAGGCGATCGCGTAATTGCATTAGTTAATAACCTTGGCGCCACACCATTATCTGAGTTGTACGCTGTATACCACCGACTACAAACTTGTTGTCACGATTTTGGTTTGACTATTGAACGTAGCCTTGTCGGCTCCTATTGCACCGCACTTGATATGCAAGGCATCTCAATTACGCTATTAAAAGTGGATGATGAAGACTTAATATTATGGGATGAACCAGTCAATACCCCGGCTTTACGTTGGAAGTGTTGATAACACAAAGCTTCTACTCCCCATAACCAATAAAATTAGCAGTAAAAATGGAGCCAAAACATCATGAACTTAACACAACAGCAAATTTATCATTGGTTGATACAGTGTTCACAAACTTTTGCTGATGAACAAGATCGGCTTACCGAGCTAGACACCGCTATTGGTGATGGCGACCATGGACTCAACATGCATCGTGGTTTTCAGAAAGTAGCCGAAAAATTACCTTCTGTTGAAGACAAAGATATTGCTACCTTACTGAAAACCACCGGAATGACACTCTTATCTAGTGTCGGAGGCGCAAGTGGTCCACTCTTCGGCACATTTTTTATTAA
Source organism: Providencia sp. PROV119 (assembly GCF_028482435.1). Classification (NCBI taxonomy): domain Bacteria; kingdom Pseudomonadati; phylum Pseudomonadota; class Gammaproteobacteria; order Enterobacterales; family Morganellaceae; genus Providencia; species Providencia sp. PROV119. The sequence goes on along the minus strand of NZ_JAMPQL010000019.1, from coordinate 119,068 downwards.
AGCTTCGCAAAGTGCTGCGGGTAAAGAAAATTTAAGCATTGCTGATTTAGCTGAGCTATTCAAAGCAGGAACGGAAGGTGTTGTATCACGAGGCAAAGCCGAACCTAATGATAAAACCATGTGCGATGTTTGGTGGCCTGTTTGTGAATCACTTGAAAAAGCGACTTCACAAACCTTAAATGAAGCAATAAGTGCGGCTGTAGAAGCAGCAAAACAAGGTGTTGCATCAACAATCCCTATGCAAGCACGAAAAGGCCGAGCCAGTTATTTAGGTGAACGCAGTATAGGCCATGCAGATCCTGGTGGAACATCAGTGTTGCTACTGCTGGAAACTTTACAGAAATCACTTTAACTCTCCATCACGCTGGTATAGTTTACTCACCACCAGCGTGATGTTTTATCGATTTAATTCATAACAAATATCATCATACACAAAACCATTAATCTCATAGTTTGCAGTAATCACTTTTTGTTTAGAAAATCCGTTTTTAACCAACACTTTTTCAGAAGCAATATTACCTTCGGTCACTACTGCTATAAATGTGCGAATTTGTGCATAATCAGGGGATGATAACAGCATTTTCAGAGCCGACGTCGCAATGCCCTTACCTGAAAAAGTAGGGTCAATCAAATAACCAATTTCACCAACTCGCTGTTGATTTACTAATGATAAACAAAAGCCAATCAATCCCATAGGCCGGTGAGTTTCAATATCTTCAATCACTAAACATAGCCAATGTTCAGAATGTAAATTCCATTCGATTAATCGACTTTCAAACGCGGCAAGAATTTCTTTTTCTGTTTTTGGGTTAGAAATAAAACGTAAAACATCGAGGTTCGTATACAGTTGAAAAAAGAACTCCTTATCTTCTCGCGTCAATTTTCTAAGTCTAAAGGAGGGATCCGTGTCTAACATGTCAAACCTATCATTATACATTGAATCATAAGGTTACTACGACATGATAGAATATGGCAGTACTATTACAAAAAAGGGAGAAAGGTGGGCTCCTTTCTCCCTAACGGGTTAACTAAACAGCTCATTATTTTTATTATAATGCTTTGGCTAACAGGCTTATCGGGTGTTCACATTTTTTACTGGTCGACATCTCTATCTGCCATTTACAGGTTTCACAATCTGTAATCACCATATCAACCTCACTGTCTTCAATTTGGCGAAATAACCCCGCGCCAATCCCTTGAGAAACTTCATAGTTTTCTTTTTTAAAGCCGTATGTTCCTGCAATACCACAACATTGAGAATCGAGTACGATCAATTCAACGCCAGGTACACGCTTAATCAACTCCAATGTGTATGATGTCCAACCCATTTTTTCCATATGACAAGGCGTATGATAAGCCACTTTCAGGGGCGTATGCTTGAGTTTAAGCTCTCGGCCTTGCTCTAATAAGCGATAGATATAACGTGTTGCTAATTCAATGTTATCGCGCATTTGTGAGGTATCGACATCTAAAACATGTGTATACTCATCACGGAGTGTAAAAGTACACGTCGATGACGTTGCAACAACCGGAATATGTTTCTCAAGGATGGTTTCTTGTAGCGATTCTAAATTAACATTTGCTTGCCGCTTAGCTTGTTTCATAAAGCCATTCGCAATTAACGCCACACCACAACATTTTTCGCGTTTTAATAGTTGAACGCCAATTCCCATTCCATTAAACACTTTAATTAAGTCTTTACCGAGCTGTGGATGGTTATAATTGACATAGCAACCATGGAAAAAGGCAACTTGCTCTGCAAATTTTTGTTGTTCCGCCGCTTGTTTTGCATACCAACGTCTAAATGTTCCAAAGGAATATTTAGGCAACTCCCGACGATGGTCAATTTTTAAAGCTTTATCGAGAATTTGACGAACTGGTTTTAGCCCCGTGATGGTATTTACCACTGGAGCAAAAGGTGTCGATAGTGATCCCATTAAATCGGTATGACTGAGTATTGCATCACGTAATTTCGGCTTTTGTTGGCTGTATGTATTACGAGCACGAGCAATAATATCGCCTATTTTAACATCCGATGGGCATGCAACTTCACAACGTTTACAGTTAGTGCAATATTTCAATGCCTCATCATATAACATTGGGTCTTTTAAACGTAAACGCTCACCATCAGGACCCGCTTGTTTTGGCCCAGGATATAACGGATTAACTTTCGCTACAGGGCAATAGGTCGTACAAACAGTACATTTAATACAACTTTCAAAGCTTGCATCCTGAATACTCATTGCGCCACCTCCGCCTGCATGGTTCTTTGTCGTTCAAAATAGCCCACAATTTCATTTGCTGCATGTAAGCCACTTATCAATGAAACTCCCGCACCACAACCTTCAGTTAAAGGGTCAAAACCGCCTAAAACCGCGCCTGCCACATAGAGATTTTCGAAAGTTTGCCCCTCTTTTTGTGCCCGTAGATGCTCATCTGTTTGAACACCAAACGTCATATATGGCTGTGAAGCAAAAAATGCTTTATTGGTCCACTGTGCACGCTGAGGAATATGGCATAAATCAAGGTTCATTAATGGCTCATAAATACGATCGAACTCAGCAACAAGCCCATTATTAAAAAAACTGCCGGTGGCTAAGACAAACTGAGAAGCCTTGAGTGAAATATCACCATGATTACGTGTATTCACTGATTCTATGCGTGACCCAATACAATTCACTGAAGTCACCTTATCACCCGGCATGATGATCCCACCTTGACGGCGAAATTGACGTAACAGCATCTCATGCAATCGGATCCCCAGTAATGAAGGGGGTAATGTAGGCAACAAGTAGATGGGTTTACCAAGCTGCTTTTGTAGCTCAAGCAAAGGCTCTTCACTATCTAATCCGATACACGCTGGCATAAAAATAGTATCAGAATCAACGACTAGTGGTGCTATTTCAGCCACTATTTGCGCCATGTTTTCAGGCCTATCTAACCAACGTGCCACATTGATAGCTCTAAATTCGCTGGGGTTTTCTCTAAGTCTATCAAGGAGCGGCAAATGAACATAATAAGCACTCGCACTGACTCCCTCTCTTTGCAACTCATCAGACACCATTTGCGGCTGAAAATCTAAAAAACCTTCAATACCAACAACCGCTATTTTTCCCATATCCATTTTTTTATGGAGGTTAACTATAGGCACAAACTCAGGACTCAACCATGTTAGGCGCTTATGACCCAATGGCGTTATGCGATAATGATTTTCATCGCTAGAACCTTTAAGTTTCACACCACTTTGCTGTAATAGTGTCTCTGCAAGATGAGTGAGTTTAATCACCGAAAGTTTACCAAGCCGGCTATACGGGTGTTCTGGCGCCTGCTCACTCAGTTTATCTAGGGCATCTAATGGTTTTTCTACGCTTTGGCCATCGGGTAAATGCGTTAATAAATCCAAAGAGCCAGATGAAAAGTGCAACGCATTTTGCCCTGCGCTCACAATAGCACAAGATAAACCTGATTGAGTTAAGCGAATACCACAGATAAGCCCAGCGAGCCCCCCGCCCATCACGACTGCATCATATTTCATGGTCAGCCTCCTCGTTAGAAACCTTATCTAAGGTACTTTCATTCATGCCACATAAGCCATGGTAAACCCAACTAGTAAATTCACTTTCTCGCAATGCATCCCCCCAAGCGATAGGTCTTACGCCTTTCCAACGCTCATTCAAAAAATGTCCTAGCTGCTGTTCGGTTTCATGTGGTGTTGTCACATTAAAACGGTTTAATAACCCAGCGGCTCGGCAAGCACATAACTCACCTTGGCATGTTCCCATGCCAACGCGAGTCCGACGCCGTAAATCAAGTAAGTTATTAACTGTTAATGAGTTAACAGCATAACGTACTTCACCTGCGGTAACCGCTTCACATTCACAAACAAGGCTCTTATCTAGTCTATCGGTAGTTAATATCGCGGTAGCACGGTCACCATGACGATAGACTGCAGAACCACGAATGGGGGCAGGAATTGAAATAACGTTACGCAGTGCCTCTTCAGCACTATGTTGCGACCCTGGTAAAGGGGCATCTGCTGTAGTGCATTTGGCGGTATGCCCTAATTTTTCACACACTTTATCTGTTGCCCATTCTGCCATGAGGCGATAAGTCATTAATTTACCACCAGTAATTGTGATAAAGTTTTCAAGGCCATCGCGTTTCGCATGGTCCAACAACACAATACCGCGACTCACATTACGTCCAGAAGGATCATCATCGCTGGCAACTAGTGGCCTAACCCCCGCATAAGCGCGCAATATGCGTGTTTTCGCTAATGCGGGTGAGAGCATTGAACCTTCGCGGATCAAAATATCGACCTCTTCCGGTGTCACATACATATTATCAATTTGATCATATTCGATGTGTGTCGATGTTGTGCCGATCAGTGAAATCGTATCTCCAGGTACCAAAATATCCGCATCAGCAGGCTTGCGGCAGCGGTTAATAACCATGTTATTTAATCGGTGGCCTAAGATCAGAAGCGCACCTTTTGCAGGGAACATTTTGATTTTCAGATCTGCGTATTCCGCAATTTTTTGTCCCCAAATCCCCCCAGCATTAACCACAATTTCAGCATAAATATCATATTGTTGTTTAGCTTGATGATCGTAAACTGTTACACCGCGTACTTTATCACCTTCTCGAATTAGTCCGATGACTTCATGATAAGTGAGCACTTTCGCACCATGTTCGCGAGCATCCAGCATATTAGCTGCGGTTAAACGAAAAGGATCAACAGTACCATCAGGCACTCTCACAGCACCGATCAATTGGGGATTGACTGACGGCTCAAGGCGGATCGCTTCTGCGGGGTCGAGAGCATGAGCATCAATACCTACCGCTTGGCAAGCTTGAATAAATTGCTGTTGGTATTCGAGAGAATCTTCAGGCAACGTAATAAATAAACCGTCAGTTTTCTCAATACAATGATGTGCAATACGTTTTAGTATCTTGTTTTCTTCAATACACTCTCTTGCTGATTCCCCGTCCGTGACAGCATAGCGAGCACCACTATGTAGCAAGCCGTGGTTGCGTCCTGTTGCGCCTGTTGCAATATCATGCCTTTCGAGTAAAACTGCTTTCAATCCTCGGCGGGCGCAATCACGAGCAACACCTGCACCTGTTGCGCCACCACCGATAATGATGACATCCGTTTCAGTCACAGATGAGCCATTCATGTCGCATTCCTCACATTAATCAACATTACTTTTAGTATGGTCTATTTTTATAATCTATAACTAAATATAGACAAGAAACGTGCTTGATGTTTGATAAGGAACAAAAACGAAAGCAATCAAACCAAAATTAGCGATAAAAAGACAAAATTCGTGATGTTAATCACAATAATTTCATCTGTTATGGTTTCTTTTCCTCCTTAAATGACTTTAACTATGCCTCCCATAAATAAAACAGATATTTGTGCAGTAGATTACAGATAGAATGTTTTTTTATGACTATCATAAGAGCACTTATGAAAGAAATTGCTCGAAATTAAATTCGAATACTTTCGTTTTTATCACTCTATCAAGAATAAACACTCACAGTCTTTTATATAGAAAATATAAGAGATAAGAGTAAATAACGATTAATAAGCCATCGGAGGCTATATGTTAAGCATTTTTAAGCCAGCACCTCATATATCGAGGTTGCCAGCAGAAAAGATAGATCCAGTCTATCGCCGACTACGCTGGCAAATCTTTATCGGGATCTTTTTGGGTTATGCTGCCTATTATTTGGTAAGAAAAAATTTTGCCCTTGCTATTCCTGCCTTAACCGAACAAGGTTTCACAAAAGGTGAGCTAGGTTTTGCCTTATCGGGAATTTCATTTGCCTATGGTATTTCTAAATTTATCATGGGGTCATTTTCTGACCGTGCAAACCCTCGTTACTTTTTGCCAGCAGGTTTGATACTAGCCGCTTCCGTAATGCTGATTATGGGCTTTGTACCATGGGCAACTTCTGGTGTTTGGATCATGTTTGGGCTGCTATTTATATGTGGCTGGTTCCAAGGTATGGGATGGCCACCTTGCGGTCGTACTATGGTGCACTGGTGGTCACAAAAAGAACGAGGTGGTATCGTTTCAGTTTGGAACTGTGCGCATAATGTTGGAGGCGGCATTCCAGCGTTGCTATTTATGTTAGGTATGGCATGGTTTAATGACTGGAAAGCGGCATTCTATATGCCAGCTTTCGCTGCCATCATCGTTGCACTAATAGCATTCGCACTCATGCGTGATACCCCACAATCTTGCGGTCTTCCCCCAATCGAAGAATACAAAAATGACTACCCTACAGATTATAAAGCATCTGATGAGCAAGAACTAACAGCAAAAGAAATTTTCATGAAGTATGTTTTCCCAAACAAACTGTTATGGATGATTGCTATTGCGAACGTATTTGTATACTTACTACGCTATGGAATTTTGGATTGGTCACCAAGCTATCTACAAGAAGCTAAGCATTTCAACATAAAAGAATTTTCTTGGGCTTACTTCTTATATGAATATGCAGGAATTCCAGGAACATTACTGTGTGGTTGGATGTCTGATAAAGTCTTCCGCGGTAACCGCGGAGCAACAGGCGTCTTCTTCATGCTCTTAGTTACAATTGCTACGATTGTATTCTGGTTGAACCCAGCCGGTAATCCAAACGTTGATATGGCTTGTATGATAATTATCGGTTTCTTAATCTACGGCCCTGTTATGTTGATTGGCCTGCATGCTCTTGAACTGGCACCAAAAAAAGCAGCGGGGACTGCGGCTGGCTTTACTGGATTGTTTGGTTACCTTGGAGGCTCTGCTCTAGCAAGCATTATTATCGGATATACTGTTGATACCTTCGGTTGGAACGGTGGCTTTGCCGTCATGATCGGTGGCTCTGCACTCGCTGTAGTTTTACTCTTTATTGTGATGATTAGCGAATCTAAACACAAACGTGAATTAGCGAAAATGAACTAACACTTCATTAAAGATTCACGTTAACGCACTAAGCTCTGGGCTATATCAAAAAACGATATAGCCCTTTTTTTACCAAAAAAGTGACAAGGAGATACAATCATGCACTTCCCATTAAAAACATTGGTGGCAAGTATGGTTTTAGTGATGTCAGCTTCAGCGGTGGCACAAGCCGCCGAGAAAGTCGTGATCGCACACCGTGGTGCCAGTGGTTATCTACCAGAACATACATTACCAGCAAAAGCGATGGCTTATGCGCAAGGCGCCGACTTTCTTGAACAAGATTTAGTCATGACTAAAGACAATGAGTTAGTGGTACTTCATGACCATTACCTTGATCGCGTGACAGACGTCGCTGAGCGTTTTCCTAATCGAGCACGTCAAGACGGCCGCTATTATGCTATCGACTTTACTCTTGATGAAATCAAATCATTAAAGTTCACTGAAGGGTTTGATATTGTCGATGGCAAGAAGGTTCAGAGCTACCCTAACCGCTTCCCCATGGGCAAATCTGATTTTCGGATCCATACCTTCCAAGAAGAAATCGAATTTGTTCAAGGTCTGAATAAATCGACAGGGAAAAATATTGGTATCTACCCTGAAATTAAAGCCCCTTGGTTCCACCAGCAAGAAGGCAAAGATATTACGAAAAAAACACTCGAAGTCTTGAAACAGTATGGTTATACCGATAAAAACTCGAATGTTTACCTTCAATGCTTTGATGCAAATGAACTCAAGCGTATTAAGAACACCTTAATGCCTGAAATGGGGATGAATTTAAAACTTATCCAGCTGATTGCCTACACTGACTGGAACGAAACACAAGAACAGAAACCAGATGGAACTTGGGTTAACTATAGTTATGATTGGATGTTTAAACCCGGCTCAATGAAGGAAGTCGCTAAATATGCAGATGGTATTGGTCCTGACTACCATATGTTGGTTAGTGAAGATTCAACACCTAACAATATTAAACTGACGGGTATGGTAAAAGATGCCCATGCCAATAATATGGCGGTACACCCTTATACTATCCGGGTCGATAAATTGCCAAAATACGCTAAGGATGGACAACAACTCTTTGATATTATCTACAATCAAGCTGACGTAGATGGTGCATTCACTGATTTCCCTGACTTAGGTGTACAGTTTCTCCAAAAACAGAAACAGCATCCATAATCACTAAAAAGCAGATTGCAGCCCTTTGGCTGCAATCTACACTGTTAAGCGATTGTGACAGGGAAAGCAATCACATCACTGATCTTTTCAGCCTTTAACGCAATCATAATCAAACGATCGACGCCAAGAGCCACACCAGAGCACTCAGGTAAGCCATGGGTTAGCGCAGCAAGCAAATGCTCATCAATTGGATGAACAGGCAACCCCAAGGCTGCACGTCGACGGTTATCTTGCTCAAAACGCTGGCGTTGCTCTTTCGCGTCGGTTAATTCACGAAAGCCATTCGCCAATTCCATACCTTTAAAATAAACTTCAAAACGTTCTGCAACACGATGATCTTCAGTACTAATTTCTGCTAAAGATGCTTGAGTTGCAGGAAAATGATACACCACAACTGGTTTTTCTTTACCGATATGAGGCTCTACGCCCATCGTAAATAACAGTTGCAACAGTGTATCTTTATCTTCTTCGTGCTCAGCGACATTACTCAAATCCAACCGAGCAGCGACTTCTTTTAACTCGCTTTTTTCTGCCGAGAGAGGGTCGATATCTAAATGACGTAAAAAGGCTTGTTGATAAGAAAGTAATTCAGCACTTTCACAATCCAGCACCTGTTGAAGCAAGTCATCCACTTCATTAATTAAACGGTACATATCATAATGTGGGCGATACCATTCAAGCATCGTGAACTCAGGGTTGTGGTGTCTCCCTGCTTCCTCATTACGAAAACTACGACAGAGTTGGTAGATTGGTCCACTGCCCGCTGCCAATAAACGTTTCATGTGGTATTCGGGGCTGGTCATCAAATAGAGATCGACCCCTTGTGCTGCACCGGGCCCCACAAAGCGGGTATTAAAAGGTACAAGGTGAATATCTGTGATGGTCGCCTGACTCATGGCAGGAGTTTCAACCTCAAGCACACAGCGCTCTGTAAAAAAACGTCTAATTTCAGCGATGATTTTTGCTCGCTGTAGTAGGTTAGCGATGGGTGCGCTTGGCTGCCAGTCCGCTACTTCACTCATTAATATAACTCCAAAATAAACACAGTCGTGCAGTTTACTCACCTCTTGCCTGACAAACAATCCATTCGCACTAATCAAATGTAATTGATGTATAAGCTGCCGTAATAATCGCTGTAGACAAACAAAAATATAGCAAGGTGAGCGAAATAATGCGTGATTATCCTCGGCTTCAATCGATTAAGCAAAAAAACGTTTTTATACCATTAATCCTTAAGTCAACTTGAGAAAGTAATCATGATTATTTCTAATATGATGTTAACCTGATGTTATAAATGACATTCATTATTAATAAACAAATAGGTTATTATTTCGTGAAAGGAAACGTCAGAAATAACAGCACAAACATACTGTATTTAATTTTTGTGTAAATCTTTAGGACAAAAAATACAAGCTAACAACATTTTTGTTATTATTCTCTTTAGGCCAGTCGATTCCCAATCGTACAAATAGATTTTCCCTCCATCCATTTTGCTAAAGATGATGGTAATTATTTGAATTTATGTTTTTTTTACTCATCACCATACTTAAAATGCCACGTATGAAAAAACAATTAATAAAAACTTGGCATAGATCACACTTTATAGGCTAAATCACCTAAAACCCCCCTCTATATCAAATTTATCATGAGGACTATTCGCTATAATTCAAAGCATGATAAGTCATTATTAGCTATTATATTATTTACTATTAAAAAAGAGAGTTTTTGCAGTATCACATTACGTGGCACTGACAAGCAGATAGCTAAGTATCAAAAGTATTTAAAAGAATTTATCAATTTACACTTGAACAATGGAGAAGCGCAGTGCAAACCTTCAATGCCGATCTAGCGATTATCGGGGCCGGGGGCGCAGGCTTACGTGCAGCGATTGCTGCCGCAGAAGCAAATCCCAACATCAAGATTGCTCTGATCTCAAAAGTTTACCCTATGCGTAGCCATACCGTGGCTGCCGAGGGGGGATCAGCCGCAGTAACTCAGGCCCATGACTCCTATGACTATCATTTTAATGATACGGTTGCTGGTGGAGACTGGCTGTGTGAGCAAGATGTCGTCGAATATTTCGTCGAACACTGCCCAACAGAAATGACTCAACTGGAACTATGGGGCTGTCCATGGAGCCGTAAACCAGATGGTTCAGTTAACGTCCGTCGTTTTGGCGGTATGAAAATTGAACGTACATGGTTTGCAGCCGATAAAACTGGCTTCCATATGCTCCATACTCTCTTCCAAACCTCATTAAAATATCCTCAAATTCAACGCTTTGACGAACATTTTGTCCTAGATATCATCGTCGATGAAGGCCAAGTTCGCGGTCTTGTCGCACTCAACATGATGGAAGGCACAAAGGTTCAAATCCGTGCCAATTCTATCGTCATGGCAACTGGCGGTGCTGGACGTGTTTACCGCTATAATACTAATGGTGGTATTGTAACTGGTGATGGTATGGGCATGGCTTTCCGACATGGCGTACCACTGCGTGATATGGAGTTTGTTCAATATCACCCAACTGGCCTACCTGGTTCTGGTATCTTAATGACAGAAGGTTGCCGCGGCGAAGGCGGTATTCTTGTCAATAAAGATGGCTATCGCTATCTACAGGATTACGGAATGGGCCCCGAAACGCCACTCGGTAAACCTGAAAACAAATATATGGAACTCGGTCCTCGTGACAAAGTTTCACAAGCGTTCTGGCATGAATGGCGTGCTGGCCGCACAATTAGTACCCATCGTGGTGATGTTGTCTATCTAGATTTACGTCATCTTGGTGCAGAAAAACTACATGAACGCCTACCTTTCATTTGCGAACTAGCAAAAGCTTATGTCGGTGTTGACCCAGTCACTGATCCAATTCCTGTTCGTCCGACCGCTCACTATACGATGGGGGGTATCGAAACAGATCAAAACTGTGAAACTCGCATCAAAGGCTTATTTGCTGTTGGCGAATGTTCTTCTGTCGGTCTCCACGGTGCAAACCGTTTAGGCTCTAACTCATTAGCTGAGCTTGTTGTATTCGGTCGCTTAGCGGGTGAGCAAGCCGCAAAACATGCAGCAGAAGCAACCCCAGCGAATGCAAATGCTATTGAAGCACGTACTCGTGATATCGAAGATAATCTGAACAAACTTCTCAACCAAAAAGGTAAAGAAAGTTGGGCGAAAATCCGTGATGAAATGGGTATGTCAATGGAAGAAGGCTGCGGTATTTACCGTACCCCTGAATTAATGCAAAAAACCATTGATAAGATTGCAGAGTTGAAAGAGCGCTTTAAACACGTTGAAATTACCGACCATAGCAGCGTTTTCAATACCGATCTGTTGTATACCATTGAGCTTGGATTTGGCTTAGATGTTGCCGAATGTATGGCACACTCCGCACTCAATCGAAAAGAGTCTCGTGGTGCACACCAACGTCTCGACGAAGGCTGCACTGAACGTGATGATGTGAATTTCTTAAAACACACATTGGCATTCTATAACCCAGAAGGCGCACCTCGTCTTGAATACAGTGATGTGAAGATTACTAAATCTCAGCCAGCAAAACGTGTTTATGGTGCAGAAGCTGAAGCTCAAGAGAAGGCAAACAAGGAGCAAGCTAATGGATGATATGAAACACTTAAAAATGGAGATCATGCGCTACAATCCTGAAACGGATAATGAGCCCCATTTAGTGGCATATGATGTCCCTTATGATGAGCAAACCTCATTGCTGGATGCTTTAGGTTATATCAAAGATAACCTTGCGCCTGATCTGTCTTATCGCTGGTCTTGCCGTATGGCGATTTGTGGTTCTTGCGGCATGATGGTTGATAATGTTCCCAAACTGGCGTGCAAAACTTTCCTACGTGACTACCCTGAAGGGTTGAAGGTAGAACCGCTAGGCAACTTCCCGATCGAGCGTGATCTGGTGGTTGATATGACTCACTTTATTGAGCGCTTAGAAGCTATCAAGCCTTATATCATTGGTAACGATCGTAAGCCTTCAGAAGGTCCGAATAAGCAGACTCCGGCACAGATGGCAAAATACCATCAGTTCTCTGGATGCATTAACTGTGGCTTGTGCTATGCCGCATGCCCACAGTTTGGTTTGAATCCTGAATTTGTTGGTCCTGCTGCAATTACCTTGGCTGAGCGCTACAACTTAGATAACCGTGACCACGGAGCAAAAGAACGCATGCCATTATTGAACGGTGATGATGGTGTCTGGAGCTGTACATTTGTAGGCTACTGCTCTGAAGTCTGTCCTAAGCATGTTGACCCAGCAGCTGCAATCCAGCAAGCGAAAGCAGCCAGCGCGCAAGACTTTATTATCGCCATGCTGAAGCCACGATAAGGAGAATTGAAGTCATGACTACAAAACGTAAACCCTATGTAAGGGAAATGAAGGGCGACTGGTGGCAAAAGTTAGGTTTCTACCGCTTTTACATCGTACGTGAAAGTACCTCCGTTCTTCAGCTATGGTTTAGCCTTTTAGTGTTATTCGGCGTATTCGCATTAAAAGGTGGTCCAGAATCTTGGGCAAGCTTTGTTGGATTTTTAAGTAATCCAATCGTCATTATTATCAACATTATTACACTGGCTGCGACGCTACTTCATACCACAACATGGTTTAATCTAGCTCCAAAAGCCGTCAGTATTATCGTTGGTGATAAAAAAATGTCACAAGAGCCAATTGTTAAAGGTTTTTGGGCATTAACGATCTTAGTTACGGCAGCGATTTTAGCGATCGCACTGCTATTTTAATCAACGGAGGATCTGATGAATCTAACGCCTAAACGTTCCGATGAACCGGTTTTCTGGGGATTATTTGGTGCCGGTGGTATGTGGAGTGCCATTGTTGGACCTGCTATCATCATTCTCTTGGGAATATTAATCCCATTAGGTGTTGCACCTGAAATGCTAAGCTATGAGCGTATTGTCGCATTCTGCCAAAGCTTTATCGGGCGTATTTTCTTACTGCTCATGATAATTCTACCAGTATGGTGTGCTATGCACCGTATTCACCACACACTGCACGACTTTAAAGTGCATGTCCCAGCATCAAAATGGGTATTTTATGGTGGTGCGGCGATTATTAGCGTGATCGCTATTATTGGTGTCATTGCTCTGTAACAGCTTTCCTGATCCCTCATATGCCTCACCGCTATGAGGGATTTTTCATTATACTGCCTCTCATCTCCCTTTCTATTTCCACGTTATTAAGCCGCTCTCTGGCTACTGTAATGACCGTTTCTTTATCAAAACTAGCGATTTCAATAAATCTGCTATGGCATGAATGATTACCCTACATGGTGCTATCCAAACTAGATTTGACGATACCTGTATTATCCACTATTGCGTAAATCAATATGTTCGACGCAACGGCTTAACCCAACACTAGGGTGTCCTATTGGCACTCAACATCTTGGGCTATTATTTTTCTCACCAATTCTCGGGAAATGGCCCAATAAATAAGAGCATCATCCTATTCTTTTGCTCCCTGTTACAGAGTCTCATTGATAACAGATGTAACAGCCTTCTCAACCTACTGAGAGATTTAATTAATAAGGTGCCGCATTCCTGTTAAGTTAATTGCTACATCTATTATCGGCAAGATTACCAGACAATATTCACCTTATTCACCGTTTATGATTATCCCCATTTTTATGCTTACTTTTTTATGTTTGACTTGTTGTCTTGAATCAGCGAAAAATCAATAAAGAAGAAAAATAACATATCTGAGATATCACGTTAGTGTATTTCCCTCAATGATAAAACTGCTTTGATTATTACTGGTTGTGTTTTTTATCATGTAATTAATGGGTCAATTTTAATTATTAAAAAATAGAGAGGGGATCCCAATTTTAGACATTGAGATCCCCTCTATTTCATCAATAGATTTTTAATCATTTAGCAAAATGATTTAATTATCTAAAAAGTCTTTTCTCATTGGTACGAATATATCTAAAATTTCACCATTAGATAAACATTCACAGCGATGTTTCTCATTTGAAGGAATATAAACAACATCACCTTCTCCAACTTCTTTAGTCACATGCCCCACTTGATATCTAAATTTCCCTTTGAGTATATAACTCATTTGTTCATGTGGATGAGCGTGTAAGTCACCTGATGTACCGGCTGTGAAAGATAATCTTGCTATCATCATATTTTCACTGCCAGGGAACAACTTACGTCGCGTACCTGAGGCAATGTTTTTTGCCTCTATTTCCTTATCGAAAATAAACATTATGACCTTAACTTTAAATAATATAGCTGTTTAATTTGATTTTTCTAACGATTCATTATCAGGCGTAATCGGCTTAATATTTCTTAACATCACTAAATAAACCAATGCCCCTATTGCACAAGCAATACCAGATACAATTAATGCCCAAATAAACGAACCGGTTGCTGCAATAATATATCCAGTCACAATAGGTCCTAAAATACCGCCACAGTTAGAAACAGCGCTTTGCATTCCACCTAAGACCGACGTCATATTTCGTGGTGCAACATCTCCTGGTAAAGACCATATTGCTGAGGCTGCAAATGCGAGTGCCGCATAAGATAAGCACAGTAAAAACATCATTAAAGTAACAGATTCAACTAACCCCGAAAATGCGATACTGGTTGCAATCAGCATGCCGCCCACAATCGGTAATTTACGAGCAAGGTTGATATTATTATATTTAATATACAGATAATCTGTCGTCCAACCACCCAGCCATTGACCTGCGATCCCACATAGTGGTGGTAACATGGCAGCAAATCCCATTTCTTCTAAACTCATGCCTCGTTCCATCATTAAATATGCAGGGAACCAAGTAATAAAGAAATAAATGGCGTAGTCCAACATAAAGAAGCCGATACACATAGCTTGTACATTGCGATAACGGATCAACTGATACCACTTCATCGGCTGGATATTATCAATACCATCTTTTTTAATTTGCCCATCACGAATATAAGCAAGTTCTTCAGCACTAATTTTTGGGTGTTGTTCAGGATCGTGATATACCTTTAACCATGCAAAAACCCAGAGAACCCCTAATGCGCCGCAAATAATAAATGCTGATTCCCAGCCCCATTTTGCAATGATCCACACCACTAAGGGCATTGCGAACGCTGTTCCAAACTTAGAGCCACTATCAAATAATGCCGTTATTCTGCCGCGTTCACGATCTGGAAACCATTTTGCCGCAATACCACTATTACATGGATATGCCCCCGCTTCCCCCATTCCCATTAGAATTCGCGTGGAAATAAAACTCAGTGGTGTTTTGGCTAATGCTGTGGCAGCCGTTGCTAATGACCACCACAACACAGACCCTGCCAACGTTTTTCTTTGACCATATTTATCCGCAATAAAACCCGCTGGTATTTGGCATAATGCATAACTCAAGAAAAACGCCGACATTATCCATCCCATCATCTCTGGCGAAATTTGCAGTTCTTCTGAGATAGTCGGTGCTGCTGCAGACATAACAGTTCTATCTAAGTAATTAATAACAATCGCAAGCGTCATTAATATCGCTATCGAAAACCTTATTTTTGTACCTTTGTTCTTATTTTTCATCGTAACCATACCTTTTAATAAGGAGAGGAAACCAGATAGTGTTGTCACTATCTGGCTTATGTATATGAAGTTACTTAAACAAACGCTCTGGATTAACTGTGAATTTCGCTAATTTATCGATGTCTAGCTCAATACCAAGCCCCGGTAATTTTGGGATCGTTAAATACCCTTGCTCATCCACTTTAAATGGTGTTTTAACAATGCCATCAATATATTGGCTACCACCGATAAACTCGACAAAATCCACTTGTGGGAAGGCTGCTGCCATTTGTAAGTCGGCCGCCAGCCCCATTGCGGTATTCCAACCGTGTCCAACATACTTAACACCAAACTCATCAGCCAGCCATGCGATTCGACGTTGCTCTGAAATGCCGCCCACTTTCGTCACGTCAGGTTGAACAATATCGAATGCCCCCTGAGAGAGCCATGGTAAGAAAGATTGACGACGGGTTAACACTTCACCACCCGCAATCGGCACTGGGCTTTCTTTACGCAGCACTTTAAAGTCCTCAAGGTCATCCGGACGTAACGCTTCTTCAAACCAACCAACTTGATATTCCGCTAACATATGCGATGTTTGGATTGCCCATTTCAAGCCATTTGGCCAATATGCATCACTTGCGCCTGCATCAACTAACAAGTGTGATTCGTAACCTGCCGCATCCCTTGCTGCCTCAACAATTGCTCTATCTAATTTGGCATCATTGTTACGTCCAAATGGGCCCCAACCAATTTTAAATGCTTTAAAACCAAGCTTTTTATAATCAGAGATCACGTTGAACATCGTCTCTGGTTCTTCCATGAGTAAAGAGCAATACGGCTGTACTTTGGAACGATAATTACCGCCAAGTAACGTACTTACGGGGAGTCCTGTTGCTTTACCTAAAATGTCCCACAATGCAATATCAATGCCGCTAATCGTATGTGTTAACGTTCCCCCGCGCCCCATCCAAAATGTATTTTGTCTAAGTTTTTCAGACACTCTTTCTGGCTGTAATGCACTTTCACCAATACATAAAGATGCTAGTACAGGGATGGCGGCTTCAACTAAGCGACCATCAGTGAATACGCTGCCGTACCCCGTGATGCCAGCATCAGTGTGCACCGCAATAATGGCGTGGATCGAATCTTCTGGTTTGATTTCATTGGACCATCCCCCTTTTGGGCTCTCCCCAAATAAAGGCACGGCAACAATTTCAGTAATTTTTATATCTTCAAGCATGTTGTTCATGTCTTTTCCTTCTCTTGCTTAACTGAATTTGAAGCATTTAACAACATTGTAAGATTGTATACAATATTCAATTGTTGAATATGTGATCCACTCTGGGTTTATCTCCCCCTCGAAAAAATATCGTAATAGTGGGTTTTTTATTGGTTTATTGCTGGCCAATGTGATAATTTTGATGCATTAAAGGCGCAATCAACTACCAATTAATTCTTTGATTAGTAACAAATTTAATAGGCTAAACATCATGACAGTTGGAAAAGGGCAACAATCGCAGAAAATCACCTCGCAAGAAGATTACTGGAAGCCAATCAAAGCAAGGACACTCACTGATGATGTGGTAGATAAAATTGTTGAGGCGGCAACCCGTGGATTTATCCTGCCAGGGGATCGTATTGTTGAAAAAGAAATTGCAGAAAAAATGAATGTCAGCCGTGTTCCTGTTAGAGAAGCCTTAAGAGTATTAGAAAGCCAAGGGATCGTGATTAATGAGCCATTTAAAGGCATTCGAATGGCCCCTGTTTCAGAAGAGAGGCTGGATGAACTGATCGAAGTCAGAATTCTATTAGAACGACAGGCTATTAAAACCTTTATCGCCAAAAATAAGCATTTAGATCCACAATCTATCGAACAGTTAAACCAGTGTATTGTGCAAATGGCGCGAGCAGCAAAATTAGCGGATAGCTATGAATTCTCGCTTTGTGACGTGAATTTCCACCGAACATTATGCCAATTAAGCGGTAACAATACCCTAACCGCATTATGGGAAAACGTCTCTAAGCAGTTGACCATTATCATTGGGATATCAACCTTTACCAAGCCTATGGAAGAAATTATTGATGAGCACAAAGTGCTATTAGATAAAATACGCTCAGGGGATCTCAATATTCTAGAAATTGAAATCAAAGAGCATATTCGCAATCAAAATAAAGAGATTAACTTCAATCAAGCTATTGATAAAAAAAGAGAACCCAAGTAAGTAAACCTAGCACAGCTTCCTGATAAAGAAACAGTGTTAATGAGCACACAAGTGAAAACACCTAGCACCTAACCCGAAAAAGAGCATGTTGACTAATGAATAAATGTCTCAGGGAAATTATTTCTACAGGATTTGGAAATATAACGGCGAATTTGGGATCTTCAACGTACTAAAGAACACAAACCTCTAGTCTATATTTTTCGGCACATTTTCACTGATTGAAACTTTATCATCTCCCGTCAATACGGGCGCCTATTTGCCCCCGTATTGACGAGCATATTTATTTTAGCTTGAAACTTTTAAGCCAATTAAACCAATAATAATTAACCCAAGGCTAAGTAAGCGGAATATATTGGCTGATTCACCCAAGAAAATAATCCCGACAATGGCCGTACCAACAGCGCCAATACCTGTCCATATCGCATAAGCGGTTCCTGCTGGCAAATCACGCATTGCGTAAGCTAATAGCCCCATACTCGCAATAATCGCGACGATTGTAATAATACTTGGGGTAAGACGTGTAAAACCGTGAGTGTATTTTAGGCCAACGGCCCAAACAACTTCTAATAAACCGGCAAATAAGAGGATGATCCAAGCCATTGCTTTTCTCCCGAATGTAACCGGGGTCGTCCCCATTATTTAATTAACGTGTGCACTCATCCATATTTGGCTTACAGTATTGTCGACTAAGCCCGATTGTATCGGTTTATATGCTTCTATTGTCGTTCTACTGCACTTCAAACGGTTTAGAGTACATATTCAGGTCGTCCTGAAAACGTGAAGTGAAATATCATTATAAATCCTCAATTTCCCCAACTCAAGTAATAAAAAATAACAAATTAGCTGCAATCAACAATAGAAATTTACATATTTGTACTGTATTAAAATTTCTATCGCGAAATTATACAACCAGAGGTAGAGTAGAAAGCTTCACTTACGACAGCCATTGAGAGTAGCATGAGCTTCAAAGATATATTACTCGCCCTGTGTGTGGTTATCATTTGGGGTGTTAACTTCGTGATCATTAAGCTCGGCGTTACCGCGCTTCCACCATTATTATTAGGGGCATTGCGTTTTATATTCGTGGCATTTCCCGCTATTTTTTTCTTTAAACGCCCAAAGATCCCCTTCAAATTATTACTCTTGTATGGGTTAACGATTAGCTTTGGTCAATTTGCTTTCCTCTTTTGTGCCATTCGTGTCGGTATGCCCGCTGGGGTCACATCCGTTATTTTACAATCCCAAGCCTTTTTCACCTTACTCTTAGGTGCCGTCATCTTAAAAGAATCTCTACAAGCCACCCATTTCATAGGAATGTTAATTGCCGTCGTTGGGCTAACAATATTGGCTAAAGGTGCAACAGCCGGCGGCTTGGATGATATTCCATTATTAGGATTAACTTTTACGCTAATCGCAGGGCTTTCATGGGCATGTGGTAATATCACCAATAGGATGATTATGCACAATCAGCAAGAGGAAAAATGCAGTGCACTCTCCTTGGTCAGTTGGAGTGCTCTTATCCCTATTATCCCTTTCTTAATAAGCTCATGGCTATTTGAAGGTGAAGAGGCCATTGTACAAGGCCTATCTGATTTTAATTGGTCAGTATTTGGCACCATCATTTACCTTGCTTATCTATCTACTTTTGTGGGTTATGGTTTGTGGGGTGTTCTATTAGGCCGCTATGAAGCTTGGCGGGTTGCTCCTTTTTCTCTGTTGGTGCCCGTATTCGGCCTAAGCAGCAGTGCATTATTCCTTGATGAGCATATAAATAGCATACAATTTGCTGGGTTGATACTCATCATGTTTGGGCTGATTATTACCTTATTTGGTAAAAAGCTCATCCAACGGATCAGAAGCCATTAAGCCAAACTAGGCAGGGTATAGACTTTCAAGCTCTGCCTATGATTTCGCTCTTTATATGCACCAACCACACCAGCGCATAATAGCAACATAAAGAAAATAAATAGCATTTCTCACAAATCAATCGCTTTCCCTCTAGCTGAAATCGAAATAAAATCCAGTTAACTGCTATTATTTAGTGATATTAATAACAGTTATGAAATTTATTTTTACTCACTGTTAGGTTTCACGTTTTAGCTATCTTGCCTTTCCGTTAACTCTAGCTATATGTGTCAGTAATCTGCAAATACAAAAATGCAAACGGCTTAATAATAAAACGGATGGGATGGCTATGGGTAAACAATTAATTTGGATTGTGCTAGCGATATTAGGCGCTTTTGCTCTCGGTTATATCGCATTAAATCGAGGCGAGCAAATTAATGCGCTATGGATCGTCGTTGCAGCGGTTTGTGTCTATTTAATCGCATATCGTTATTACGGACTGTTTATTGCTAAAAAGGTACTACAAGTCGATTCAACACGAATGACACCCTCTATCCGTCATAACGATGGCTTAGATTACGTTCCGACAGATAAAAAAATTCTCTTCGGTCACCATTTTGCAGCAATTGCAGGAGCAGGACCACTGGTAGGCCCGGTATTAGCCGCTCAAATGGGGTATCTGCCAGGCATGTTATGGCTGCTAGCAGGGGTCGTATTAGCGGGTGCGGTTCAAGATTTTATGGTGCTTTTTGTGTCGACTCGTCGAGATGGCCGCTCACTGGGTGAATTGGTCAAAGAAGAGATGGGGAATACTGCGGGCATCTTAGCCCTTATCGCTTGCTTTATGATTATGGTGATTATCCTTGCAGTGCTTGCGATGATCGTCGTCAAAGCCCTTACACACAGCCCATGGGGCACCTATACAGTCGCCTTTACCATTCCTCTTGCGATATTCATGGGAATATATACCCGTTATATTCGCCCTGGTCGTATTGGTGAAGTGTCTATTATTGGTCTGGTATTCCTTGTATTTGCAATTATTTCAGGTGGCTGGGTTGCCGAAAGTGAAACATGGGCACCGTATTTTGACTATACCGGTGTGCAACTGACATGGATGCTTGTTGGATATGGGTTTGTTGCCGCAGTTCTGCCTGTTTGGCTACTGCTGGCACCTCGCGATTACCTTTCTACCTTTTTAAAGATTGGTACCATCATCGGGTTAGCCATTGGTATTCTTATTTTAAACCCCAATTTAGAAATGCCAGCGCTGACCAAATATATTGATGGCACAGGCCCTGTCTGGGCAGGTGATCTGTTCCCGTTTTTATTTATTACTATTGCTTGTGGTGCTGTTTCTGGTTTCCATGCTTTAATTTCATCAGGAACAACCCCCAAAATGCTTGCGAATGAGAACCAAGCTTGCTTTATCGGCTATGGCGGCATGTTAATGGAATCGTTTGTCGCGATTATGGCATTGGTTGCCGCTTGTGTGATTGATCCCGGTGTCTATTTTGCCATGAACAGCCCTATGGCGATGTTAGCACCTGCAGGTACTGAAGATGTCGTCGCTTCGGCTGCGCAAGTTGTCAGTAGCTGGGGCTTCCAAATAACACCTGAGCAGCTAACAAATATCGCCAATGAGGTCGGTGAAAACAGCATTATTTCTCGAGCAGGTGGAGCTCCAACACTGGCGGTAGGCATGGCCTATATCTTACACGGCGCCCTCGGCGGTTTAATGAATGTGTCGTTTTGGTATCACTTCGCTATCTTGTTTGAAGCGCTGTTTATTTTAACGGCTGTCGATGCGGGAACCCGTGCGGCACGCTTTATGCTACAAGATTTATTAGGCGTGATCTCACCTTCTTTGAAACGAACCGACTCACTTCCTGCAAACCTAATTGCAACAGCATTATGTGTACTTGCATGGGGGTATTTCCTTCATCAAGGTGTTGTTGACCCACTCGGTGGTATCAATACACTCTGGCCACTTTTTGGTATCGCAAACCAAATGCTAGCAGGTATGGCCTTAATGCTCTGTGCTGTAGTCCTGTTCAAAATGAAGCGTCAACGCTACGCATGGGTTGCTTTAGTGCCTACTGCATGGTTGCTTATTTGTACAATGACCGCAGGATGGGAAAAAACATTCAGTGAAGATGCGCGCGTTGGTTTCCTCGCTGTAGCCAATAAATTCCAAGCAATGATTGATAGTGGAAATATCCCATCGCAATATACTGAGTCACAACTAACACAGTTGATTTTTAATAACCGTTTAGATGCTGGGTTAACAATTTTCTTTATGATCGTTGTCGTGCTACTCGCGATATTCTCAATCCGTACAGCATTAAAAGCATTGAAATCTTCTGAGCCAACAGCGAATGAAGTTCCATATGAACCAATGCCAGCTAACTATCAGGAAATTGTTGCGAATACACGCCATCACTAATTCATCGTGTATGGACAAGATACGCTTAGATTCAACGAAAACGAGCCACCTCATCCTATTTGTGGCTCGAGTTTTCAAATAACGCTCAAGCGCTCTAAAGTTAGAAGCGAAGTAAGGAGATTAAGATGTTTGGTTCACTCGGCAATGCGGCTCGTTACCTTGGGCAAGCAGCCAAAATGATGATTGGTGTGCCTGATTATGACAATTACGTTGCTCATATGCGACTTAATCATCCAGATCAAACACCAATGACATATGAAGAGTTCTTTAAAGAGCGCCAAGATGCTCGCTATGGTGGAAAAGGCGGGTTTAAGTGCTGTTAAATTCAGCTTCTCTTTTTGGGTAAAAAAAACCGTAATGTCTTACAACATTACGGTTTTTTAGCTTCAAGCAAACAGGTATTATTTCACGCGTGAAACGTATTCGCCTGAACGAGTATCAACTTTGATCACTTCACCAATCTGAACGAACAGAGGAACTTTAACCACTGCACCCGTGCTTAAAGTCGCTGGCTTACCGCCAGTACCCGCTGTATCACCTTTCAGACCTGGGTCAGTATCTGTGACTTCTAACTCAACAAAGTTAGGTGGAGTCACCGCGATTGGGCGGCCATTCCACAGAGTCAAGATACAATCAGCTTGGTCGATCAGCCATTTAGCGTTATCACCAACCGCTTTTTCGTCCGCTGCAAGCTGTTCGAAAGTTTCGTTGTTCATGAAATGCCAAAACTCACCGTCGTTATAAAGGTAAGTTAAGTTCATATCCATGACATCTGCGGCTTCGACAGAATCAGTAGACTTAAATGTTTTTTCCAACAGTTTGTTAGAAATCAGTTTACGAATACGAACACGTGCAAACGCTTGACCTTTACCCGGTTTAACGAATTCACTATCAAGAATTGCACAAGGTTCGCCATCTAACATGATTTTAAGACCTGAGCGGAATTCATTGGTACTATAAGTAGCCATGGAGATCCTCTAATTTATACACTAAAAATGGCATAGCCAAAAAATGGTCGATATTGTAACTCAAAATACCTCATCCAGAGAAGTCTGGATACAACAACTTGCTGAAGCAATCACTAATCCTGATGAATTGCTTCAAATACTGGGGCTAGAAAGCCATCAAGCATCGAAAGATGGCAACGACGCACGTAAATTATTTCCATTACGTGTACCAAGGCCGTTTATTTCGCGCATGAAAAAAGGCGATCCACAAGACCCTCTGCTATTGCAAGTATTAACTGCAAAAGCAGAATTTGATACCTATCCGGGGTTTTCTACAGATCCATTAGATGAACAAAATAATGCGATCCCCAGTTTACTCCACAAATATCACAACCGAGCATTGATGTTGGTGAAAGGGGGCTGTGCAGTAAACTGCCGTTACTGCTTCCGCCGACATTTTCCTTATGAAGATAATAAGGGAAACAAAAATAATTGGTTGATAGCTGTGGATTATATAAAAAACCACACTGAACTCAATGAAATCATCTTTTCAGGGGGTGATCCCTTGATGGCAAAAGACAGTGAACTGGATTGGTTAATTGGGCAACTCGAAGCGATCCCCCACATTAAGCGGCTGAGGATCCACTCTCGTTTACCTGTAGTGATCCCCGAACGCATTACCACTAACCTGTGTCAGCGACTTGCCCACTCACGTCTTCAAGTGATCATGGTAACGCATCTCAACCATGCTAATGAGATAGATGATCACTTTAAAGCCGCGATGCAAAAATTAAAAAATGCCGGCGTGACCTTACTCAATCAAAGCGTACTGTTACGTGGGGTGAACAATGATGCAGATACATTGGCGAATTTAAGTAATGCGCTATTTGATGCGGGTATCCTGCCGTATTACTTGCATGTTTTAGATAAGGTGCAAGGTGCTGCGCATTTCTTAGTGAGCGACCAAGAAGCTAGGTTGCTAATACAACAATTGCTTGGGAAGGTTTCTGGCTATTTGGTGCCAAAATTAGCACGGGAGATTGGCGGAGAGCCGAGTAAGACGTTACTCGACCTAAACCTAAGACAGTGCTGAAATAAAACGCCCGCATCGTCTATACGATCGGGCGTCAAATATTCATTTTAGGGGCACTTATAAACTTGGCCGACCATTTTACTATCAACTGGGATAAAACTAGAGAGGATAGTTTCACTTGGGCTAGTCGCACCAAAAATCACATTTCCGCCCATTGCGCCTGCTTTATTACGCAGATCATTTGCCGCGCCGCGCATAGAGCTTGATTCACTATTGACACC
This sequence comes from Providencia sp. PROV119, assembly GCF_028482435.1. Lineage (NCBI taxonomy): Bacteria > Pseudomonadati > Pseudomonadota > Gammaproteobacteria > Enterobacterales > Morganellaceae > Providencia > Providencia sp. PROV119. The sequence continues at coordinate 94,607 of NZ_JAMPQL010000019.1, read as the reverse complement.
GCTCAACCAGTTGCTTTGAGTTCCTGTGACTTGACCAAGAAGCTGGCAATCACTTCCAGGTTGGTTTTCAACAAAACGAACTTGTGAGCCCGCCGCAGTTAAATTAGTTGTTGTCGAACAACCTGCTAAAAGTAGTAATGCAGCAGCACCAAGCAATACTTTAATACGCATGTTTTCCCTCATTTATCATAGTGTTTTTGCAGCTGGTTTGAGAACCACTCATTCCCTTCTTTGTTCAATATACCGTTGCTATTAACGGCATCATTGAATTGATCTTCATTAGCGCTACTAAATTATAGTCACTCGAGCGCCTATTTACAGCCAAAATTCGCCAGATCTATATTGAGAGATATGGATAACGGTTCAAAGTATCAACAAAGGCATGACCATAAAATTTGCCCACCCTCGTCAGCAAACAAAGCTTACCATAAAACGCGTATACTCTAAATAATTCGAAACATCACATGAAATATAAAGAGCCTATAACGCTTTCACCTTTGGTTACTCACCAAACCACCTTTTGCCTTACTCCAAATATAACCTGCCGCACGGTCTTTGCGCAAAAATAAATGCACAATTATACAATTAGCAAATTCAAGGGCTTTTACTCAAAATAAGTGTATCGAAATCTTTCGCGTCATTTTAGATTATCGATATTCTTCACTTTAGACATTCGGTCGGCCTACCATCAATCAACTCAAACATATTTATTCATATAAAAAACCGGTATTGTCGGTTAATACCAACAATACCGGTTAGAAGGCTTAACAGTTCTTATTGACTGTGTGAGCGTGATGCGGCCAATTGGCTTACATCATACCGCCCATTCCACCCATACCGCCCATGCCTGCAGCACCTAAGTCAGGGCCTTCATCTTTAGGCATTTCAGTAATCATCGCTTCAGTTGTGATCATCAGACCAGCGATAGATGCAGCGAATTGCAATGCAGAACGAGTTACTTTAGTTGGATCCAAGATACCCATCTCGATCATATCACCATAAGTGTCAGTTGCTGCGTTGTAGCCTTCGTTGCCTTGAACTGCTTTAACTTTGTTAACAACAACAGAAGCTTCTTCACCTGCGTTAGTGACGATTTGACGCATTGGTGCTTCCATCGCACGCAGTGCAACGCGGATACCCACGTTTTGCTCTTCATTATCGCCTTTCAGTGAAGCCAGTTTAGCGGCAACACGTACCAGTGCAGTACCACCACCAGCAACAACACCTTCTTCAACCGCTGCGCGAGTTGCGTGCAGCGCATCGTCGACGCGAGCACGTTTTTCTTTCATTTCAACTTCAGTTGCCGCACCAACTTTAATTACAGCAACACCGCCAGCTAATTTAGCAACGCGCTCTTGCAGTTTTTCACGGTCATAATCAGAAGTTGATTCTTCGATTTGTTGACGAATTTGTGCAACACGACCTGCGATAGCAGACTCTTCACCAACACCATCAATGATAGTTGTTGTGTCTTTGTTGATGACGATACGTTTTGCTTGACCCAGATCTTCTAATGTCGCTTTTTCAAGCTCCATACCGATCTCTTCAGAGATAACAGTACCGTTAGTCAGGATAGCGATATCTTGCAGCATTGCTTTACGGCGATCACCGAAACCAGGTGCTTTAACCGCAGCAACTTTCACGATACCACGCATGGTGTTAACAACCAGTGTCGCAAGTGCTTCGCCTTCAACATCTTCAGCGATGATCAGAAGTGGTTTGCTCGCTTTAGCAACGCCTTCTAATACTGGCAGCAGTTCACGGATGTTAGATACTTTTTTATCAACTAACAGGATGAATGGGTTTTCCAGTTCAACAACACCCGTTTCTGGCTTGTTGATGAAATAAGGAGACAGGTAACCACGATCGAACTGCATACCTTCAACAACATCCAGTTCGTCTTCCAGACCAGTACCTTCTTCAACAGTGATAACGCCTTCTTTGCCGACTTTATCCATTGCTTCTGCAATTAACTTACCAACGGTTTCGTCAGAGTTTGCAGAAATTGTACCAACCTGTGCGATAGATTTAGAGTCTGAACATGGAACAGACAGTGCTTTCAGCTCTTCTACAGCTGCAACTACTGCTTTATCGATACCACGTTTCAGATCCATCGGGTTCATACCCGCTGCAACGGCTTTCAGACCTTCAGTAACAATAGCTTGCGCCAGAACTGTTGCAGTTGTTGTACCATCACCCGCTGCATCGTTAGCTTTAGAAGCAACTTCTTTCACCATCTGTGCGCCCATGTTCTCGAATTTATCTTCTAATTCGATTTCACGTGCAACAGAAACACCATCTTTAGTGATAACTGGTGAACCAAATGATTTATCAAGAACCACATTACGGCCTTTAGGGCCCAAAGTTACTTTAACTGCATCTGCTAGAATATTCACACCACGAAGCATTTTTACGCGTGCGTCATTACCAAATTTAACGTCTTTAGCTGCCATTATTTCTTTCCTTTAAATTCTTTTCGTTAGTTGAGAAGATCTAAGTGAAAATTACGCTTCAACAATCGCGAGGATGTCACTTTCTGACATGATCAGCACTTCTTCGTTGTCGATTTTTTCAGCTTTCACGCCATAACCGTCGTTAAAAATAACGATGTCGCCGACTTTCACATCCAACGCTTTGATTTCACCATTTTCAAGGATGCGACCATTACCAACGGCGAGGACCTCACCACGCGTAGATTTACCTGCTGCAGTGCCAGTCAGAACGATACCGCCTGCAGATTTTGATTCAACTTCTTTACGCTTGACGATAACACGGTCATGCAATGGACGAATTTTCATTAATAGTTCTCCTATAAATAAAGTCCACACTAGGTAAAAGGACGATACCAGTATGCCTAAATAAACCAGTACCATGTTTCAGCAGATTGGGGCTAATTGGAGTGACTTCAAGGGGGGAAGATAAAATTTTTTTGTTTTTACCTTCCCTATTTTAATGGGGGCTCTTACTTATAGCGGTTATCTTTTTCTGATTCGTTAGAATCATCGGATTTATCGAGTTTATATGATGGATCATCCTGTTTACGTTGGAATTCCCCTTCAAATGTATCACCTTGTTGAAATGGGTTATTACGCCCTGCACTAAAACCATTTCCAGTTTGGGAAAAACGGATATGTGGAATCAAACGCATGACGAACAATTTTTGCACAGGAGGTAACAATAACAGCAAACCAATAAAGTCAGTAAAGAACCCTGGCAGGATTAATAAGAAGCCAGCAAGTACCAACGCAACACTTTTAATCATTTCTGCTGCGGGGCTTTCACCTGCTGCTATTTTTTGCTGGATCTGCATGACATTTTTCATTCCCTGATTTTTGACCAGAGAAATTCCCAAACAAGATGTCAACACAACCAGTATGAGTGTTGCCAATACCCCAATTTCTGAAGCAACACGAACGAATATGACGGACTCAATATAAATGAGAAGGCATATCAATATTAGCGGTAACCAGCGCACAAGTTCTCCTTTATTTCAATCAGCTATCTCCTTCGTTCTTCTTATTGCTCAAGTATCGACCACTCTCTATTCGAGTCATGTTCTCAGAGAGTTTGCCACCTATTCACACCCAGAAGTTCGTTGGATATAGGTTAGTTCTCGCCTCTTGGAAAACCTTTGTGAACTGTATCTAAGAGACAAACAACAACATTCGCTTTTTCACATAGTATAGACATAATGATGGAGGTCACTATAACGCTTTTCAACTCATGGAGATTTCTAATTTTTTTGGTTTCATCTGTGAGTATGTTCACATATTTTGAAATCTGTTTCATAAATCAAACTATATAGTGATCTAGGTTCAAGGTAATCATTAAAGAACCGCATATCATCTACTCATAAATCAGTAGATCATCATGCTGATAATGGAGTAACAGGTGTTTAACACCTAGAATGTTTTGTTTTACGGTATATATTTTTTAAAAGCGCATAATAGACAGTAACTGTAATCTAATTAAGAAGGTTCTCATGTCAAACAATACTCGTATCGAAGAAGACCTGTTAGGTCAGAAAGAAGTCCCATCTGATGCCTATTACGGTGTTCATACTCTGCGTGCGATTGAAAACTTTTATATCAGCGACCGCACCATTAACGACGTGCCCGAATTTATTCGCGGCATGGTAATGGTTAAAAAAGCGGCAGCAATGGCGAACAAAGAACTTCACACTATTCCACGTAACATTGCAGATACCATTATCAAAGCATGTGATGTTGTACTGGATACCGGTAAATGCATGGACCAGTTCCCTGTTGACGTATTCCAAGGTGGTGCAGGTACATCACTAAACATGAATACCAACGAAGTCCTTGCAAACATTGGTCTTGAACTGATGGGTCATAAAAAAGGTGAATATGAATACCTAAATCCTAATGACCACTTAAATAAAAGTCAGTCAACCAACGATGCCTATCCGACAGGTTTCCGTATCGCCGTATACAACTCCGTTGTAAAACTGATTGAATCGGTTGAATACCTGAAAAAAGGTTTTGAGAAAAAAGCAGAAGAATACAAAGACATTCTGAAAATGGGCCGTACCCAATTGCAGGATGCTGTACCAATGACCGTTGGTCAAGAATTCCATGCCTTTGCAACGCTCTTAAAAGAAGAAGAGAAAAACCTAAAACGTAGTATTGAATTACTGTTAGAAGTGAACTTAGGTGCAACGGCAATCGGTACAGGTTTGAATACTGCGCCGGGCTACCAAAAATTGGCTGTTGAGAAATTAGCAGAAGTGACTGGCTTACCTTGTGTACCAGCAGAAGACCTGATTGAAGCGACATCTGACTGTGGTGCATACATCACCGTTCACGCTGGCCTAAAACGCCTTGCCGTTAAGCTATCTAAAATTTGTAATGACTTGCGCTTACTGTCTTCTGGCCCACGTGCAGGCCTCAAAGAGATCAATCTGCCTGAATTACAAGCAGGTTCTTCAATTATGCCAGCAAAAGTTAACCCAGTTATTCCTGAAGTGGTTAACCAAGCTTGTTTCAAAGTTATCGGTAACGATGTTTGTGTTACAATGGCAGCTGAAGCGGGTCAGCTACAGTTGAACGTAATGGAGCCAGCTATCGGTCAAGCGATGTTTGAATCCATTTCTCTGATGAACAATGCGTGCCGTAACTTAGTTGAAAAATGCATTAACGGTATCACAGTGAACAAAGAAATCTGTGAAGCGTTTGTTTTTAACTCTATCGGTATTGTTACTTACCTGAACCCATTCATTGGTCACCATAATGGTGATATCGTAGGTAAGATCTGTGCTGAAACAGGCAAGAGTGTCCGTGAAGTCGTTCTGGAGCGCGGCCTACTGACCGAAGAGCAGCTGGATGATATTTTCTCTGTTGAGAACCTAAAACACCCAGCTTATAAAGCGAAAAGATTTGATGACTAATCGTTTATGCTAACCATAAATAACTCTTAAAAATCAAGGCACGCCTCTCCTTCGGAAAGCGTGCCTTTTTAGTTTTATGCACACACAAAAAATTAACACTACAGTTTCATATTTTTAATTTTAAATTTGTCGAGGAGTAAACACTATGTTAGCCGTAGAATTTATCATTGTTCTGCTGGCCATATTTTTGGGGGCCCGTCTCGGTGGGATAGGTATCGGCTTTGCCGGTGGCCTAGGTGTACTGGTACTCGCTGCTATTGGCGTAAAACCAGGTACTATACCATTTGACGTTATCTCTATTATTATGGCTGTGATCGCTGCCATTTCTGCAATGCAAATTGCAGGTGGACTTGATTACTTAGTCGATCAGACAGAAAAACTACTGCGTCGTAATCCTAAATACATCACCATCCTTGCACCAATCGTGACCTATTTCCTAACCTTATTTGCTGGTACAGGGAATATCTCTTTAGCAACTTTACCCGTCATTGCAGAAGTGGCAAAAGAACAAGGCGTCAAACCTTGCCGCCCACTTTCAACTGCGGTTGTTGCGGCTCAAATTGGTATTACAGCGTCCCCAATCTCAGCGGCAGTTGTGTATATGGCCTCTGTGATGGAAAACTCCGCCATGGTCGGTGCAGGTAACACTGTTAGCTATATTACGTTGCTCGCTATTTTACTGCCATCCACTTTCCTTGCTATCATTTTGATGTCATTCATCATCTCTTGGACGTTTAACTCGAAACTGTCTGATGATCCTGTTTACCAAAAACGTTTAGCAGAAGGCTTAGTTGAACTGCGTGGTAGCCAAGTTAAAGCTATCAAACCTGGTGCAAAATCATCTGTATTTTTGTTCTTGCTAGGCGTTGTCGGTGTTGTTGTCTACGCTATTATCAACAGCCCAAGCTTAGAAATAGTCAAAACACCATTGATGAACACCACTAATGCTATCTTAATCATTATGCTGAGTGTAGCGACCCTCATCACTATTTTATGCCGAGTCAATACAGACGCGATCCTTAACTCAAGTACCTTTAAAGCCGGTATGAGCGCATGTATCTGTATTTTAGGTGTTGCATGGTTAGGTGATACATTCGTACAACATAATATTGATTGGATTAAAGCAACAGCGGGTGACCTGATCCATGAACATTCATGGATGCTAGCCGTGATCTTCTTCTTCTGTTCAGCTCTACTGTACTCACAAGCTGCAACAGCAAAAGCGTTGATGCCTATGGCACTCGCGCTTCATGTTAGCCCACTGACAGCTATCGCATCATTCTCAGCAGTATCTGGTCTGTTTATTCTACCAACATACCCAACACTGGTTGCTGCTGTACAAATGGATGATACCGGAACCACACGCATTGGCCGTTTTGTCTTTAACCATCCATTCTTTATTCCGGGCACTATTGCCGTGATCTTAGCTGTTACCTTCGGTTTCCTATTCGGCGGTATGATCCTGTAGTTATTGGATATTCTACCCATACAAAAACCCGCAATATTTTGCGGGTTTTCTTTTAAAAAACTAAATAGCGTTGCACGGATAACCCAGACCGTATCCTACTAGCAGATTTATTCATACGCCATTGCACAGATAGCAGGGCATGTTTAGATTTGAATGTGCAGTCATCAAGCCATAAACCGCTATCATTCACCTCATAAAAGCAATTAAGTCATCAAAACAGCTATCCGTGATGAATTAACCTATCGTCGCGCGATTAAAGCTTCTGCCCTATTTTTAACACCTTCGCCACATTATAAGCAGTCTGCTGTAAATTAATGGCGCCTTCATTTAATGCTTCGTCGAGCGCGCACAAGCGAGGCAATATGCTAAAGAAAGCATCAATGCCTTCTTGATGTAAAGCGTCCACACCTTTCCCTAACACACCACTTAATGCTATCACTGGAACATGGTATTTTGCCGCCACTTTGGCAACACCAATCGGTGCTTTCCCCCCTGCGGTTTGCCCGTCCATACTCCCTTCACCAACGATCACTAAATCAGCATCCATCATCTCTTTTTCTAAATCGACCGCTTGAATCACAATATCGATGCCCGGTTTTAGTTGTGCTCCCAAAAAGGCGGCTGCGGCGACAGATATTCCTCCAGCCGCACCACCTCCTGCTAAGTGACGGTAATCTATACCTGTTGTGCTTTTTATTACATTTGCCAGTTGATTCAGCCCACGTTCTAACATGGCAACCATTTCAGGTGTTGCCCCTTTTTGAGGACCAAATACTGTAGCGGCACCACGCTCACCAACAAGAGGGTTGTCCACATCACACGCCACATCAATGTCACAATCTTTTAAACGAGGGTCGAGACCTGAAATATCAATACTGGCGATCTTATTGAGTACTTCCCCCCCTTGGCCTAGCCGTTGTTGCTGCTCATCATAAAAAACAGCCCCTAAGGCTTGCAGCATACCAACGCCACCATCAACCGTTGCACTGCCACCAATACCTAAAATAATCTGCTGTACGCCTTTATCTAAGGCATTTTTAATTAATTGACCTGTGCCATAACTGCTGGTTAGCATCGGGTTACGCTCTTTTGGCGGAACTAACATCAATCCACTTGCAGCAGCCATTTCAATCGCTGCTGTCGTTCCTTGATGAAGCAAACCATAAGCTGCTGTTATAGGTTTATTGAGTGGATCAAATACCTCAACAGATACTCTTTCTCCGCTCGCAGCGGCAATCAGCGCATCAACCGTACCTTCCCCACCATCTGCTATGGGTAGACTTAAAAACGTTGCATCAGGAAATACCGCTTGGAAGCCTTGTTTCACGGCATCGGCAGCAGATTCTGCACTCATGCTCTCTTTGAATGAATCTGGAGCTATAATAATTTTCATGATGAGTACCTATGAAAAACACGATAATTATTTAATCGTATCATGTTGATAGCTCTCATACTGCAAATTGTCTGACAGTTACCCTGATCACACCTTACCTATTTTTGTCATCAACAATATTGCTCACAAAGCAAACTGCTATAAATCAATAATGATCATTGTTATGATGGGAAGATGAGAACAATATTGTGATGGAGCTAACAATGTCAGTACAGCGCGAACAAATTTTAAGCCATGCTCTAAACCAGTTAGAAAAACAAGGCCTCTCTGCCTCTACCGAGCATCTTCTCCATGAGATAGCCCCTGATTTCAACATGATCCGCCAATTTTGGCCTGATGATGAGGCCTTAGTGTACGATTGCCTGCGTTATCATGGGCAACAGATTGAAATTTGGCAACGTCAAACACGGTTAGATGAGTCGTTAAGCCCCCAACAAAAACTTTCCGCACGCTACCAACAGCTGTACCAACGTGTTAGCGAAGGGCGTTTCCCTGGATGTTTATTTGTCTCAGCCTGTAATCACTATCCTGATCCACAGCACCCTATCCACCAACTAAGCCGAATACAAAAAGATAACTCTTTTCTATATACCAAAGAGTTATTAGATGAATTAGATATTGAAGACCCCGTGCTCGTGGCAAATCAAATGGAATTAGTTTTAGAGGGCTGTTTGAATCGTTTACTCATTCAAAGAGATATTAAAGATGTCGAAATTGCTCAGCATCTCTCAGAGGATATTTTAACTATTGCGTTATGCCGTAAAAAAGGAGCTTTAAGTTAATAAAACAGTAATCGCGCGTTAAACCAACAATTTTTGCTGAAAAAGAAAACACTCAGTTAAAAACTGCATTTTTTTAGCAAAAATTCGTTGACGCCAACCACCTAATACGGTTTAATGCGCCCCGTTGCCCGGATAGCTCAGTCGGTAGAGCAGGGGATTGAAAATCCCCGTGTCCTTGGTTCGATTCCGAGTCCGGGCACCACTTTCACTTCTACAGTGGTTTCCTCCAATCAAGTAATCCTATAGATATCATCTAATTATCTTAAATTATCACCTTAAAATTTAGCTAAGCCAGAACAAACCTCTTTCAACTGATCGTTTTTTTTGCAAAGCCTTTTAACTTTTTAATATCAGAAGATCCCATCACGCCATATTTAGCTTTCTAAGATAGTTATTCATCTCAGACCCACCGTTCTCTCAGAAAATACACTCAGCTAGACCGTTATCATGCCATTTGACTAGAGTTGCCGCATTTTTATTTTTGAGTAAAGACCAATTCTACATTCAATAAAATAGTCGTGTGATATAGTCATGACTATAGTTCTTAAAAAACGGATCAATGTGCTTCCCGCCCCTTACAGGCTTAACTTACTGTATTCCAGGGATTTACTACATATCATACCGTTTTAATTATCGGTTCCACTGCCGCAAGTACTTCGACAACCTCATCAAGGGTCACAATTAAATAATGCTCTATAATATCATCATGTATATTCTCACTTTGCTCATGAAACCATTCTAAATAGGATGAATTTTTAACTTTATAAACCCCAGTTGTCATCTGACCATTGAAATGGTCTAGCATTTTTAATAAATCCCCTTCATCTGTTACCCTAAAGGAATATATCCACTCAAATATTAAACTTAGTTCCTCATCGGGCTTAATTAATGAAAGTGATAGGACCGCTCGATCATATTTAATAGATCTTAATTGAATACCTGATAATGGCATATCGCCAAAAACCACTAATGATTCTTGCACCGCCCATCCCTCATTTATAAAGCTTTTCTATTTTTATACTCATTTTTACTGTATGCCCCCCATCTACTCTTTCATATGATTTGTTCAGCATGATATTTTTATATCTTATACCAGTGCCGTGGTTAATCTAGCGACATACATTCCAGATTTTTAGATGTACCATCTTTATCCCATAAGGCTGGTAGCCTACCGAAAGAAGGAAGTTAAGATGAACTACATTCTATTTAAAGTACAGATTTGATAATGCTATAAAGCATCATGAATTTTTTAAACCATCCTAAGACGGTTGTTCCATTTTCTTATGGGCCTATAATAGCCATTCTGTTCGTATAAAAGCTGTCTGCTAGCTCTTCACTTCATTCTATTATTTCTGATAATTTTTTTAAACTAAGGGGAGGTTTCATAATTTCAATCTTGGTGAAAGTAATAAATAATTAATTTTCCTAATATCTATTAGATTTATTATGTCATATATTGAATACGGTAGCTGTTAGATATCGCTGCCTGATAGGTAATACACCTTCACTCATAACAACTATAATCTTGCCCTGTCACAATACTACGTTTTTTTACTTAAATTTAGCTGCATAAACTTTTTTGCTTTTTTGTCATTTAATACTCCAAAAAATTGGATTATATTCCATTATTCCCCCTTGCTTGATTAAAATAAAAACAAGAAAATATCTAAAAGAGTAGGCTTATGAAGAAAATGACGATATTATTAATACGCAACAAGAGTGACTTGTAGCATTTCGTATAAAAAGAATTTATCGTACTAAAAATCTGTTGCTTTATTCCTTACTTTTAGTATTTAATTATCATCGTAATTTTAGGAAAACTTGGATATTTCTAGGACATATAAATGGGAATAATAACAGCACTTGGTAAATCTATAGAGAATAGTCAGTTACTGCGTCTATTGCATCAAGAAATAGAACGTAATGATGTGAAACTTGATTGCCGAGATGACTTAAATGATCAACTCTTAGATATTGCTCGTTATATGAGTGACGATGAATATCTATCTGTAGTGAAAATTAAGCGTAGGGTTAATATCCTTTCGGGAATAATGGCTTTACCTGTATTAATTTTAGCTATACTTTTATTTTCAACAAGATTAGATAAATGGTTTTCAACAAATATTAGTTACATTTCTGATACTGTTTTTGACTTTTTTGTTACAAATTACTGGCTAACTATTTTTTATTGTTTTTTAATGTTTTTGCCTATCTTTTATTTTTACTTTTTACAAAAAAAATCTGAAAAACTAGCTGGGAGATTGGTGGATAAGTTTATTTCCAGAGTAAAAAATGAGTCCTGATAGTATTAGTTATGAGTAAATTTACGACAATATATACCTAATGGCTCAATGTGACGCAAATCAATGTGGAGAGGATTACCTATGATTGCCGATAGTAATATCAAAGCCTCCTTTACCTGCATGATTGGTAGTCTCTGTACATCTCAGTTTTGCGAGCATTGAGACTCAAAGAGCCACAGCCCGCAAAACTGAGGCTTCCGCCTACACTGCTGCCGGTTTGCTTCGAATCGTGCTTGTTGCTCATTTGTTGGCTACTGACCGTTAAATTGCCGTCAACATCCGCTTTAACACTTTCACCACGGGTTTGCCCCCCGTGAGGTCGGTGCCTTTACCACTGTGTAGCGTTAATTGTTTACCAGAATTGACCTCACTATCCGTGTAAAACTGGCTATTGCCTTTCTCAAAACCTTTGCCTGGGTTCACACTCCCATTGGCACTGAAATCATCCGTACCAATTCCCACTCAAAATGAGCGGCTTTTGCTTTCACTCTTACCATTCTTAGTGATACTGGTCAGGTTAATATTCTTTTTTACGGTCAGTGTGATGTTTTTATTGGCATCCAGTTGCTGTTGTCTTTTTATCGGCTCTGGCGAGAAAAACTAAGGTAGAAAATAAAAACCATTTAAGAGGCGGCGAGGAAAGCCAAATTATATGCGGTAGGCTACACCTTCAACCGAGGTAACTCCAGCTCCAGCCAGCAATTCATCCTCTGAAGTAATTAGTTTATTAAGTTAATATTTTAGATGCTAAGCACTCCCTCTTCACTCACCAAGCTAAATAGTGGATTTTCCGGTTGAGTACTCGAAGAAGCGAGGTAGTTAGGTGAATATAGCTCCTTTAGTCGAGCTACATTTCCTATTGATTGCTCTTTATATTTATGGCTTAAAGTCTGGATCTTCATCATCATTATCCCAAAATTGGAGGGGCTCCATGTAATCGCCGTTTTCAATGACTGAACACCATCCAAAATCGCTATAAAAAACGAAGAGATCAACGACCCTATACACCCCTTTACTAACGCGGCTTAATGTTATCAAAGATGGTTCATTATAAATATAATTGCCTCCAGCTCTGGCTATAACTCTTTGTTCGAATAATGCCCTATTATATTCGCTCACTTCTCCAATAATTCTTGTTGATTCAATTTCAAAAATAATTTCAAATTTATTAGATATTTGTATATGACAAGGTATTTTTTTTTGCTGTTCTAGTTTACTTAAAAATAAATTATCTGGAAATTCGATTTGTAAAATCATGTCTGCCATCCTTCAGGAACAATCACTTCACCTATAAAGTTTTTTCAAACATAGTTACTGAACTAACATATTGTTCTTCCATAGATCTATTACTGCAACAATGGGGAGCAAGCCTACTAACCACATCAATAAAAAACTTTTTACCATTTTATCTATGGTTATAACAGCAATAATCCATCCATTAGAAATTTAGTGAGATAAATCACTAGCTATACGTTCAACCCAAGCACTTACCGCAACGCCTTCAGATTTTAGAATACTAGCTACTTGCATAAATGCTATCCCTCCCGGTATCGAAGGTGCTTTATTAATCAACCCCACCATTTTTAAATTTTCATTTCCTCCCTTAATGCAGCCTTTTCTATAGGCATCTATTTTTTTTATCATTACTAGGATGCAAAGGAGTTAAAATTGATGACATCGATCTTGCATGCATTGATGTTAAAACATCAGGCTAAGCGCATAATTGGATAAGATAATCAGAGATAACACCATTCTCAGGTGCAGGAACACTCCAACATGGCTAACCACGCAACTGATAGGAGTAGTCACCATGACTAAGCGCGGTTGTATTGTAGAAACACCGACGACTAAAGAAGTGGTTAAAACCAGACAGTATACAGTGGGGTAGGCCTCCAACAGCGGTAAACCCAACCCCAGAGCGCAACTCATCTTAATCGATAACTAACTGAAAGAGATGAGCTTTGAGGTGGGCAGCCACTACATCCTCACCCGCCAAGCCGGACAGTTGATAATCCGGCTGAGTGAGGAGTGATGCGGCTTATAAGCCCTATTCATGAGTAGGGCTTATATTTTAGTTAGTTATGTTTCAATTTTTTCAATATCCAAAGACCTACCGCACTTACACTACCACCTATTATGCTAAGTTTGATCAGGCTCCATAATTCATCAATATTAAAATCAAACTCTTTTCCGTTAATTATAAACAATATAATATCAATAATTACCGAAGAAACTAAACTTGCAACAAATATGACAAGTATAAATAACGGCAGAAAAATTAATAAAAATCGAAAATTATTCATTTTTATTTCCCTGTGTCATTCTTAATTTCATCATTAATTTTATTATTTTTTTCTGTTACTACTGAGCTGGTAATATTGCCGGCTATGCCAGGTCTTTGAGCTGGTGATAAATCTTTTGATAACCCTAATTGCCCTTTATTCGCATCACCTTGTAATTTAGGGTTATATTTAGGATCAAAACCATTAGTTTTATGAAATCCCCATTGATTACCACCCCACTTTATGAGACCACCTAGTCCATAACCAATTCCTGAACTAATTCCAGACGTTCCAGCGCCTAGCAATGGATCTTCACCTTTTAATTCACTTGAAACACCACCGCCTAAGGCATTCCACCCTATAACACCATAGACAGTAGAATTTTTAGTAATTCCACCGATGTGAGTAGCAATGAGTACATCGGTGTAGTTGACTGGTTTATCGCCAAATAACTGAATTAAATAATTAGCGCTTCCACCTATACCAGCAACAATAAGTCCTGTTCCTGAGTATAACCCCAATCCAGTAACGCCAGCGGCATGTCCCGATGTTTCAAAATTACCGTCATTAATACCTTTAGCAATTTCCGCTTTACAATTTTGATCGCAATCTTTTATATCAGCAAACCAGAAACCTAGATTTCCACCGAGCCCAGCACCAGACATTGAGTTATTCTCAACCGTCGTTTTGCCTGCCTGACCGGCATTCGCCGCACTTGACGTATCACCGCCAACTAAACCGCCCGCAATACCGGCTGCCAGACTCGCAAACGCACTCACCGTCGCCTTTTCCTCTTCGGTAAGCTGGCTAGCATCTTTCTTATACAGCTCTTTCGACAACATACCAACCGCTTCGGCGATCATCGTTCCTAACGATTGTGCTCCTGCATTTTCACCTTTTGCCAGCGCTAATGCAACATTCGCAATACCGTGGGCCGCAACTTTGGCTTTATCATCTTTTACCTGCTGACCAATATAGTTCGCAATATACGGCACACTGGCATTCGCCACCGCTTTGTTCACATCACCATTTACTAACTCTTGGATTAACGCCGTACCTGATTCGACTATGCGCCGTTTGTCTCCACCGACTTGCCAGCCAGAGTCGTTGATTTCAGCCTGAATAGCATCCTCTCGCGCTTTCCCCATCAAAGTAGGATGATTTTTATTCACCGCTTCTGCTCTTTTTCTTTGTTAAAAATCGTATTCAGCTTCTTATGGGTATTCACTGTCATTTAAAGAAAGCGAACATAAGCCGTAAAATGAACTGAAGTTTGAAACGTCAAACAGATAGATGAAGAAGAGTTAAAATCAGTGACATCGATTTTTGGATGCGTTGATTTTAAAACATCAGGCTAAGCGATTGATTGGATATGATAATTAGAGATAACACCATGCTCAGGTGTGGGAACACCCCAACATGGCTAACCACGCAATCAATAGGGGTAGTCACCATGGCTAAGCGCGATTATCGTGTAAAAATACCGACAGCTAAAGAAAAAGTGGTCAAAACCAGACAGTATACAGTGGGTTACGCCCCCAACCGCGGTAAACCCAACCCCACCCGCAACTCACGTTAAGTGGTAAGTGGCTGAAAGAGATGGAGTTTGAGGGGGGGAGCCTCTTTACCCTTACCCGCCAAATCGGACAGTTGATCATCTGGCTGACTGAGGAGTGAGCGAAGTAGCTAAGGAGATCCCAGTTTAGGCTGGGGTCTCTATTTTAATCATCTGTGACTATGAAACCTTCAGTCCAACCATCACGATTCAATTTGTGAGGAAAAATACTAAAATCATCTGGATAATCAATAAAACCAGGTTGGTTTTCAACTCGCTTCTTTGCTTCTTCTGCTAGTTCCATAGTCGTGTATATTCCTATTAGTTTTTCATCCTCTGAATTCTCGTCTTCACGAATATGATATAAAAGATAAACTGTTGTCATAAATATTCCCTCAAATTACTTAGGATCTACGAAAGCCCTATCGCCCCATTTTCTTATTTTATTAAATTCTGCATTTGGCCCTTTATCATAATTTCCTTTGCCATACTTATTGTCTAATAAACGCTCAGCGAACTTATTTCCATTCTCACCAACTTTAGGCCTTTCTCCTTTAGCCCATCTAGGGACTTCTTTAGAACCTTCCTTTCCACTTATACCTAGTTTAGGTACCTTTGATTTTTCTGACAAAAGAGCTATATCGTCTAACGTCGTATTATCCGGCAAGGGTGTTATATGGGTATTATCAATACGTTCAGGTATTTGATCTCCCCCAGTGTCAGTCCGTCCTTATTCAGGTATTTGGTTACCGCCAGTATGAGTTTTAACACCGATCCGGTCGCCCCACGTCTGACCACCAAACATTCCCCTCGATAGACCTTTACCACTGATAATCTGCTCATCAATGTAAGCCACTTCAAACGGCGATAGATTCTTCATTGCCGTAGTATCGCCATTTCTTGCGGCTATAGCGGCTTCTCTGACATTTTTGATTTGATCATTTGTCAGACCAAAATTAACGCCCAACTTAGCGATTTCATTCCGGCAGCTGGTATTTTTAACACATGCAGCATAGCCTTTTTCTAAGCCTTTAGTGACTACCTTACTGACAACACTGACACTGTTATTCTCAACAACAACTCATTCCATTGCAACCCAGCCAGATAAAACCACTTTTTCCTAGTGCACTCAGTCAGTTACAAGCCGATTTCCCCAGTGCATTTTGGCATTTGGATTCGAGCTCCCCGACGTTCGTTTTTCGCCCCGGTCATCACTTTTTATCTAAGATGCAGATACGTTGAAGCTCGAAGACCAAGATATGATTTGTCATTTTTTAGATATGACAATCGCCCAAGAGAAGATTAAACAGGTGATTGCCGTCATGAAGTAAGTTATTTAAACGCGGATAAAACAGGTTGCAACCTGCTTTACCCGCTAACCACAGCAACTATACGAGGTAGTCACCATGGCTAAGCGTGATTGTCGTGTAAAAACACCGACGACTAAAGAAGAAGTGGTCAAAATCAGACAGTATACAGTGGGTTACGCCCCCAACCGCGGTAAATCCAACCCCAGCCCACAACTGATCATCAGTGGTAAGTGGCTGAATGATTTGGGATTTACGGTGGACAGCAACGTCACTCTCACTCGCCAAGTCGGACAGTTGATAATCCGGCTGGCTGAGGGTGAATGAGATCGTTAAGGAAGATCCCGACCCTGTATGGATAGGGATCTCTATCTTAGCTGCTCATTAATCGCCTTAAAAAATCGCGAGCATCCCTTTTAGCTCTACCTTTTCCTCTTAAACTTGCTTCATAGTCTTCTACTGTCAATATTTCATTTTTACTAATAGAATGGTCTATAGTTGAAAGATCAAATTCAATGACATACTTTTTATTTATTAAATATCCGTAGATTTCAACATACTGATCAATTCCTTGATATAGAATATTTGCGGAATCAATATGCGTAAATTCATTAGCTAGAAATGGAAAAATAATATTTTTTTCTATTTCCTTAAACTTTATCAATTCATCATTATTTTCATTCTTCATGTTTAATCGATTACTCCAAGTGTAGCTGTTACTAAATTTCCATGCTTGTCGGTAAGAATAGTCATTGTATTTGTGGGTTTATTGCTAAACTTATCAATTCCAATAAGTTTATCCAACGTAACTACCCTTTGGTACAATATCTCTTTCTGTCCAGTTGCTTTATTATCTGATGTTTGTATCTTACTAATCGGAACCTTTGTAACATCAGGATTTTGAAGCAATGATTTAACTTCTGATTGACTAATCGTAAATTGGCTAGCATTAGGCTTACCAGAAAAATGGCGTTTAACTAAATGTTCCCATCCAGCTTTTGCATTACCATTTTGAATATTTATACGAGACTGTGAAATAGGGTTAGCCAATTGCTCTTTATCTATTGCATGTTGAGAACCATTTGTTACTTTCGGTTTCCATACCCCACCTTCATATACAGAACCATTAGCATCGTATATCGTTTTACCATCAAACTCAGAGTTACCTTTTCCAACATTCGTAACTGTTCCATTATCTTTCGGGGGGATTACCGCTGAAAGAGATGGGCTTTAAGGTGGGCAGCCACTATCCCCTCACTTGCCAAGCCGGGCAGTTGATTATCCGGCTGGCTGAGGAGTAAGATAGCCATACAAGACTCAGTGCGGCGCTAATTTCTTTCTTTGTAAAAATATTAGCGTCTTTTATGTTCAAGATAACTGACTAAGCAAGCTACTATACTAAAGAAAAAACCAAATCCTATTCCCAAACATACATAATCTATAATGTTCTCTTTAGTAATAGAAAAAAGACTATCTTCCATTGAGTAATAGTATATTAATTCTACTAGAGTTTTTATTATTAATAGAATAAAAAAAAACATAAAAGAGAATGCAACTAAAAGTAGAATGAAATATTTAAACAATCTCATTTTTGTTCCTTGCCATTCGATTTTTTTATTTTATCTGTAACTATTTTATTCGCACCTTCCGAACCCAGAGCACCAGCGCCACTTCCAACAATACTTGGTACTACTGATACAGTTGGTGGGGCTGATATTGATGGCATTTCAACTAAATATTTTTCTTTAAGTCCATTAGACCAAGGATTGAATTGGCTATTTAAAGTATTAGTTATTCCTATTGTTCCCCAATACCCAACTGTCGATCCTACAAATGCCCCGCCCATCGAAGGCCAAGGAGATTTACCATCAATTAAACTTGAGACTCCAGCTCCTGTTGTATTGGTTGTGACGGTCCCCCAATATCCCATTCCTGGTGTGATCCCCCCTGTTAATAATGACGTTCCGAAATTTGCGTAACTAAAATCAGTATTTTCAGGGTTTTTATAAATGTTATATCCCTGCATTCCTAAGTTTGCCGTGCCTGTGGTTGTTACCCCTATCACACGATTAGCGACAGAAGTACTTCCTAACCAACTCGATACATAGAGGCTAACCGCTTTACTCATCATTGGCAAACCTAATGTAATTGTTGCTATTGCAGCCCTAAGAATTTTATTTGTTCTTTCTAAATCACTATAATTATCAATGATTGTGGTCAATTGATTGATGCTTGTTTGTGCGATATAACGATAATCTGAATTGCAGTTGCCTGAATTTAACAATGCAGTGAGTTCATTCTTTTGTTGCTCTAAATAATCTTTAGAAATTTTTGTATCTAACGCTTTTTGTAACTGTTCTTTATCCACGTTTTCAGCCATTGCGATTAGTTTCTTTTTGTCCTCATCGGTGGATGCATTATCATACTTATCAACCCAAGATGTGATTTGTTTGGCACTCAGATAGTTATTCTCAACCGTCGTTTTGCCTGCCTGACCAGTATTCGCCGCACTTGACGTATCGCCGCCCGCTAAACTGCCCGCAATACCGGCTGCTAAGCTCGCAAACGCACTCACCGTCGCCTTTTCCTCTTCGGTAAGCTGGCTAGCATCTTTCTTATACCGCTCTTTCGACAACATGCCCACCGCTTCAGCAGTCATAGCACCGAGCGATTGCGCACCTGCATTTTCACCTTTTGCCAGCGCTAATGCAACATTGGCAATACCGTGTGCAGCAACGTTGGCTTTATCATCTTCGATGTGTTGACCGATGTAGTTCGCAATATACGGCGCACTCGCATTCGCTACGGCTTTACTCACATCACCACTGGCTAAGCCTTGAACTAACGCTGTACCTGCTTCGACTATGCGCCGTTTGTCTCCACCGACTTGCCAGCCAGAGTCGTTGATTTCAGCCTGAATGGTATCCTCTCGCGCTTTTCCCATCAAAGTAGGATGATTTTTATTCACCGCTTCTGTAGCGCGAATTTTCGCCCCCGTCAACGCCACATCCGTGATTTGCTGACCTATTTCCCCAATCAACTGATTCTGCTCTATCCGCTTCTGCTCTCTCTTTCTCAAAAATGATATTCAGTTTTTCATGGGCATTCACTGTCATTTAAAAAAAGCGAGTGTGAGCCGCAAAATGAACTGAAGTTTGAAGCGGTCAAACAGATAGACGAAGAAGAGTTAAAATCAGTGACATCGATTTTTGGATGCGTTGATTTTAAAACATCAGGCTAAGCGATTGATTGGATAAAATAATTAGAGATAACACCATGCTCAGGTGCGGGAACACCCCAACATGGCTAACCAGTGCAACTAAAGGAGTAGTCACCATGGCTAAGCGCGATTGTCGTGTAAAAACACCGACGGCTAAAGAAGAAGTGGTCAAAACCAGACAGTATACAGCGGGTTACGCCCCCAACCGCGGTAAACCCAACCCCAAACCGCAACTCATCTTAATCAATGAGTAACTGAAAGATAAGAGATTTACGGTGAACAGCAACGTCACTCTCACTCGCCAAGCCGGACAGTTGATTATCCCACTGGCAGAGGGGAGTAAAACTACGTCAATATCAAGTATAGCGTTCTTTAAGTCTCACCATAGAGCGTTCTATTGTCTCTTTATTTTCTGGATGCTCAGTTATATAACTATCCTTTATGACCCGCATTAACTCAACAAATTTCTGAGGTGAAAGCGTCGAACTTTCATAGTCACCAAGGATAAAACAAGCACCATCAAACTCGCTTGGATCATCTAAATCTTGATCTAATACATATACTAACCCTTCAGAGACAACACAGCCTATCCCTCTAGATGCATCATAAATAAATTGTTGAAAACTCATTTTTTGCTCACTTAGCATGGTTTCAAGTAAATAATATAAGTCTACTCCACCACTATCTATTACGTGCTTTTTCGTATTGATTAACCAATTTATATTTATACTACTCATTGGATACTCCTAAGTGGCATTGTTATAAATGAATTACTTATCTCTCCTGTTTTAGCATCTCTCGTAACCCTAAACCAGTAACCATCAACTTTAAAAGCGTGATTGTCGTGTAAAAACACCGACGACTAAAGAAGAAGTGGTCAAAACCAGACAGTATACAGTGGGTTACGCCCCCAACCGCGGTAAATCCAACCCCAGCCCACAACTGATCATCAGTGGTAAGTGGCTGAATGCAATCGGTTTTACGGTGGGCAATCACTTTACCCTCACTCGCCAAGCTGAACAGTTGATTATCCAGTTGGCTGAGGGGTGAAGTTAGTTAAATCACTTCATTAACTATTATCCTATTTATTGTACATAAAGTAGGTCACCACTCCTAGCATTGGGCTTAATACCAGTGCTAGCTTGCATGCTTTTTTTATGTACTCAAATGAAAATGTAAATTCTGTATTCATCAGTAGCCATGTATAACTTTCTGCAAAAAAATGAAAAGACCCCCATAGCAAAAATTACAATAGCCCACATTGAAGTTAAAAAAAGAAGAAAAAATCCTTTACTATTTCTGTGCTTCATTGGCATTTTCCTGCTCTTTTTTAATTGCTTCTTGGGCTTGGCTATTAGTGATTTCAGTCGTTAAAGATGAACCTACATTCTCTCCGATCCCAGGCAGTACTGCTGGTGATAAGTCTTTTGATAACCTCATAGCCCTTTATTCGCACCACCTTGTATTCTAGGGTTATATTTAGGATCAAAACCATTAGTTTTATGAAATCCCCATTGATTACCACCCCACTTTATGAGACCGCCTAGTCCATAACCAATTCCTGAACTAATTCCAGACGTTCCAGCGCCTAGCAATGGATCTTCACCTTTTAATTCACTTGAAAGGCCGCCACCGAAAACATTCCCCCTTACGACACCATAAAGATTAGAGTTTTTAGTAATTCCACCTATGTGAGTAGCAATGAGTACATCAGTGTAATTAATGGGTTTATCTCCAGATAACTGAATGAGGTAATTAGCACTTCCACCTATACCAGCAACAATAAGTCCTGTTCCTGAGTATAAGCCCAGACCAGTAACACCAGCAGCATATCCTGATGTTTCTAAATTACCATCATTAATTCCTTTAGCAATTCCGCTTTGCAATTTTGATCGCAATCTTTTATATCAGCAAGCCAGAACCCTAGATTTCCACCGAGCCCAACACCAGACATTGAGTTATTCTCAACCGTCGTTTTGCCTGCCTGACCGGCATTCGCCGCACTTGACGTATCGCCGCCAACCGCGGTAAATCCAACCCCAGCCCGCAACTCACGCTAAGCGGTAAGTGGCTGAAAGATATGGGGTTTGAGGTGGGGAGCCTCTTTACCCTTACTCGCCAACCCGGACAGTTGATTATCCGACAGGCTGAGGGGGGATTGAAGAGCTAAAGTGGCTAAATAGCTCCCTGAATACAAAAAGGGGAGCTATTGATCGATTTATAAGTATACATTAAACATCATTTAAGCCGCTTATGATTCTTGTAAACAATGAACATATGTACGCAGCCAGTGAACACTCCTAAAGCTACACCTAAAATTATTAATTCCTTAATAACAGGAATATCAATAACAAAAACATTTAATTTCATATATCTAATTACTTCGATAATGAGCTTAAGTAATAAAAACATAACAAAAGCACCAAATGAGTAGCACATAGATATAATTAAAAAGTAATTAATTACTTTCATTCCCATCCTTTGTCTGAAGTGGTATCGTTAATTTGGCCACCTTAATAGAGGTGTTACTATACACCTCATAACTTAACAATTGATAACAATGACAAAGCAAACTCGACGTAATTTCAGTGCGGAATTTAAACTTGAAGCGGCTCAACTTGTGCTTGGCCAGAACTATTCCGTGCTCGAAGCTGCTAACGCCATGGGCATAGGTAAATCCACCCTACTCTGGACAAATGGGTTCGGCAACTAAAACAAGAACGCAAAAGTATTTTACCAAAAACCTCACCGATGACACCAGAACAAGTCGAAATTCGTGAACTGAAAAAGAAAATTGCTCGCCTTGAAGAGCATAATGAGATCTTAAAGAAGGCTACCGCCATGTAATTGAAGCTCGACAGGAAGTTATTCATTATAGTATCTTACAGTCAACTTAGGCCGCATCAATATAATGGCGGTTTAACACCCAATGAATCGGAACGATTATTTTAGAAAAGCTCTAAAACCGTGGTCAGTTTTTATTGACCACTTCACACCATGCTCAATGTGCTTTCCAACATTGCTAGCCAAGCAACTAAAGAAAAAGTTGTCAAAATCAGATAGTATACTGTGAGTTACGTCCATTACCGAGGAAAACTCAACTGATTATTATCAGTAACAACATGATATATAACCCTTTATATAGGAAGTCACTACCCTCTCACTCGCCAAGCCAGACTGTTGATTATCCAGCAAACTGAATGGGAGTAAGATTTTAAGGAAAACTTTATCAGGGCTATCCTAATCTCATAGTGCATCATGAAGTTTTTTAAACCACTCCAATATAGTCAATCCATCTTCTGAGGGTATATAATAGCAATTGTGTTCATACAAATATTTTTCAGGTAACTCTTTTCCTGACTTTATTATTTCCGATAGTTCTTTTTTTAACTTCAAAATAGATTCAGATGTTTCTCTTCTTACAAAATTATTTAATGCCTCTATATCACTAGATGCTTCACAGTCCCAATCTTGATGAAAATAACAGCCTAATAAATAATTAATTCTTTCCATATTCATCATTTCCCTACACTAGTGAGGATACGCAGTTTGAATACGATAACCATTCGGTATTAGTGGATCTTTATCTATTACAATCACTATTTTATTTGAATCAATAGATTTCGTTTGTCCTCTATAGATAACTCTACCTATAGTCCACTCCCCATTGATTAAGACATCCTAAACTAGAGTTTTCTAACTGTTTACGATAAGCCTTCGGTGGGAGGTGATTTAAACTTTAATGCGTTCGGCTAAAGTTATAATCCTGCTGCCAATACCACGCTAATTCTTTAACTTGGCTCAACGATTCAAATAAATAAACATTCAAAAACTCACGGCGGAACGAACCATTAAAACGCTCGATAAAGCCATTTTACTGTAGCTTACCGAATTGAATATAGCATAACGCTATTTGATTATTTTCACAGTAGTTCAATAAATTAACAGCAATTAGCTCTGGAGCATTATCTATGCGAATTTGTTTCGGTAGCCCTCTGTCGACTCTCAAGCGTTCAAGCACTCTAATAACTCGTTCAGCAGGCAATGACGTATCCACTTCAATTGCCAGACACTCTCGCGTTCTTTCATCAATAATATTCAATGTTCGAAATCGGCTACCACAATATAAACCATCATGCATAAAATCCAATGCCCAATGAATATTCGGTGTTTTCTCAATTATTAGTGGTCTTTTTTCACTTACTGCTAGCTAATATCGTTAGCTTCCATGCCAGAATCAGTGAGTTTTAAAATATTAACGATTTGAGTTTCAGTAAAACGGGCTTTTTTCATCATGACCTCTGCAAATTTTAGGGCAGAAAATCTAATTATAGCTGTCTTATTTTAGGGAAAGTGGACATGAACAGTAGCCTACCGAAAGAAGAAAATTAAGATGAACCACGTTCTATAACTTAAAGTTGACATTTTTAAAACCGTCATCAAAGTCATGGATAGCGATTTTAGTGTTCGCTTATCAAAAAAGCGTAAAGCTGAGTTATTCAGGAAAAAATGGGGGTAGCTGATATTACTTATTTAAACCTAGTTACTAATGCTTATTCACGAAAAAAAATCGCTGGTTATCATTTAGATGGCAACATGAAAATGAATATGGTAAAGAAATTGTTACTTCGAATCTTAAAAAGACAAAGTTCAACAATCCCTATAATCCATCACTCAAATCGAGGGCTACAGTATTGTTCATCGAACTATCTGAAAATCCATAATAATATTCAATGCTCAATGAAAGACATTTTTCATTAAACTATAAACCGCCCAATCAAGTTCATCGAGCGTTTTATACCTGAAGAGTTGTCAACCTATATCAGGGCTATTCGTGAGGTAAATAAATTAAATTAACTCCATGTATAGTTAAGAATATTCTCTTATTTAATAAATTGTGTTCAATTGCCACTGCATTAAATAGGAAAACATCGTATTATATCCATCGTTTTTTGATTCTAATACAGATGGAGTAGTAATGGAAACTAAGCAATACCCTATAAAATGGCAAAAACGTTTTGCATTTTTTGATACATATGGAGCACCAAAAACCCCTGAACACAAAGCTGCCATAAAGCAGCAACCTTATTTTGCTCGCTTTCTTATTATGTTTAATTTTTTTGCTTACTTCTTTGGACCTATCTATTTTGCAATTGTAGGATTATGGAAAAAAGCTCTAATCTTGTTAGCTATAAGCTTATGTATCACCATGCTTTTTGCAACCATTGAACTTATTATAGGTAGAGAATTCCCCAGACCAGTTTGGACAGCTATATCTCTAGGGGTATCTTTCATGTGGGGATTTACTGCAAACTATGCTTATTACCTAAAAAAAGTCAAAGGCCTTGATGGCTGGAACCCATTTGAAGGATTCAGCTTATATTAAATCAATAAGTTATCCGCTTATAACCTACCTCCAATCCCAATAGGATTTTATTCCATACAATAATGCTGCATGTAAAATGCAGCATTATAACAATAAATAAACTTGAAGATTATTTTAGATGCTTGTGAGTATCGAAATGCAGCATAAATACTCTACAAATTGACTGTGTTATAAATGAGGTATTTACAAGAATATCGTAACGGTATTCCGCCCATTCATAACCCAGTGTGCTTTAGAAAATATCGACGGCGACAATGCGGTATTTATTGTCATAGTGATATGAATATCTATTTTTTCATGCCACAGAACATCGCCAATAAATACATAAGTAAAGATGAACATTTATTATAACCTACTGTAAATAGCAATTCCTCAATGATGAAAGGACACAAATATGCCCTTCATCTATGATCAACCTCAAAAAGCATTAATAATATTAAACTAAAGATGAAAACCCTTGTACCTGTCGCCGAATAACCTCATCACCAATACGTGTTTTATAAGATAATGCAAGTGGTCTTAACATGAATGGTAGATCTTTGGTGACTTTATTACCTGCAACGCCAGTATTGCATTCCTGTACTTCTTTGTTACCGCTATATAGCAAAACACCTTGGAATAATTTTTTCTCTTCATTCGTCAACTTAGCGCCTGGCTTACTCAAACTATAACCTTGATGATAATTGATAGCTTCCCGCTTGATTTCTGCGTCCAGCATACCTGTTCTATCTTTACCACTTTTGCAATTCCAGCAAGGCACTGCACCAATTTCGTAAGCTAACATCGCGATACGTTGTGCTATTTTATAAGGCTCATTACCATCATAACGATATGATTTTTTCTTCCATATTTCCTTTATCTGCTGACATAACTCTTCTACTTTATGCCTATTACTAGCATGAGGATGTTCAGATAAATAGTGACCTACCCATCCCCCCACTTCATTATTAATAAGATAGTTACACCCTAATATTTGGGCTAAAGCGGTTTTATTTAAATTATCATTTTGGCTGATCACCTTCGGGATGGAAAATGCCAGTTCATTAACGCCAAAGTTGAATATCGCAATATCCAGTTTAACTTTAACTTCTTGGGCTTCGCCTTTCTCATTTTTGATATTCAGTTTGATAACGCCATCGTTATTTAACATCTTCCAAGCAGCAACTTGATCATCAAGCATCCCTTTCTCTTTACCTAAATATGTTAGTAAAGAGGTTGAAGCGATCCGCAATGTCACCTCTTCATGATTTAATGCTCTCTTATACAATTCAGGCTTTGCAAACAGCGCAGCCATCACGACCTCTTTTGCTCTATTTTTAGCGCCTTGTAGACGTTCGGCACTGCGCTCAGGAAGGGCGTAAGGCGATAATACTCCGTGGCGGATCCCACTAAATAAAGTGGACTGATTATTATCTTTAACCTCTGAAAGCCATAAATTAACAGCGTGAGTCGTCTCTTCTGCTGATTTCGAACAAACACCTTTCCCTTTATAGCTGTTGTCACAAAATATCTCGTGATTATCACCACAATATTTCATTTGAGATGCGGGAGTTAAGATAAATGAATATTCGCTATTTCCATAACTCAATGCTGTTTCTATTGTATGCCAATCTTTATTATTAAGATGCCTACTTAGCTCTTTTTGAAAAAGTCTCCCAACATCTTTTAAAGAGATTCTATTATTACTATTGAGCATTTCATGATGAATAATTTTAATTAATTTTTCTTCGAATTTTTTAGCCTGCAACAATTCCCTTGATTGAATTAGTCTGTTTGGTTCACACGTTAACTGCTTTAATTTATCCGATATTGTAGCTAACACTTCCGTGGATAAATCAAGGTGTTTCAATATATTTTCTGCAGTACTGA
Source organism: Providencia sp. PROV119 (assembly GCF_028482435.1). Lineage (NCBI taxonomy): Bacteria > Pseudomonadati > Pseudomonadota > Gammaproteobacteria > Enterobacterales > Morganellaceae > Providencia > Providencia sp. PROV119. The sequence goes on along the minus strand of NZ_JAMPQL010000019.1, from coordinate 67,635 downwards.
GCAGCTCCTGCTGGAAACGAATAAGATCTTTTTTATCTTGAGTTACGTTAGTGAGGTTATTTTTTCTCTCCTCTGAACTTTGACCACGAGGTAGTGTTTTTATTGCCTCTCTAACAAGCTTTTGGCTTTTTATTGTGTTGTTAACTGAATCAATATTATAAGCAAATGTCTTACTTAACTGCTCCTGCCTTCTGGATGTGACATGAGAAATTAATGGTTGGGTTTCATCTGACTTTGTTATGCAACACACACGGCTTCTCCATTGAAATAAAAATACTATTCAATCGAGAAATACCTTATAAATATATAAAAAACCGATTGTTTATTTTATTCATCATCACAATTTAAAAATAAGCTCCATCAAATTATTTGAGAAAACTCAACAAAATCCCATCATTGTCTTTAGCCAAAAGCTTAGCTAGGCTTAAAAAAGATAAACGATTATACGATGGAGCATCAAATGCCAAATATTCAATCGGATCATCACAGCTTCTTTATCTTAGCGGATGATAAACAGACTCGCCTTGCTGAAATTACCTTTGTCTATACCGGAGACGAACTCGCTATTATTGACCATACCGTCGTTGATGAAAGCTTAAAAGGGCAAGGTATTGCCAAACAATTAGTCGCAAAAGTCGTTGAAAGAATGCGTTCTGAAAAGCGTAAAATTATTCCTCTTTGCCCATTCGCCAAAGCTATTTTTGATAAAACACCTGAATACCAAGATATTCGCCACTAACCTGTTTTATTGATAAGAGGTAAAAATGAGCATACCGACCCCGAAAAATAACCTAGATTTCCAGCACATTCATGCACGTATCAAAGATGTTGGTGGGATCCCTGTCGCAAGGGTATTACCAACAAAACAACGGCGTTTAATTGGTGCTTGGTGTTTTCTCGACCATGCGGGCCCGACTGTATTTAAAGGTGACTCTGCTGGTATGCGCGTCGCGCCTCACCCACATACTGCACTGCAAACCTTCACTTGGATGCTTGAAGGTGAAATTCTACATCGGGACAGTTTAGGCTACGAACAAGTGATCCGCCCGGGCCAAGTAAATTTAATGACTGCAGGTAAAGGAATTAGCCATTCCGAAGATACCTATGGAGAAAACCGTCATTTACATGCCGTACAACTATGGATAGCACTGCCAGAAGCCGTGAAAGATATGCCCCCTCGCTTTGATCATTACCCTATTTTACCCAAATGGTCAGTTGGAGATATCGAATATCAATTACTCATTGGGGAATATGATTCTTATAAAGCCCCCACATTATCGTTTTCTTCTTTATTAGGCTTAGATATCACCACCCGCAATAGTCACTCATTATCGCTAACGCTACGCCCTGAATTTGAATATGGCATTTTTGTTATCGAAGGGGATGCGATTATCGATTCACAGCGCAGTCATCACAATGAGTTGGTCTATTTAGGCCAAGGCTTGTCGCAAGTCTCACTACAACTTTCAGCCAATAGCCACATTCTATTATTAGGTGGTGAGCCTCTGAATGAATCTGTTTTGATGTGGTGGAATTTTATTGGTCGCACAAAAGCTGAAATTACCGCAGCCGTTGCAGAATGGAACCAAGGTAGCCCTCGGTTTGGTAAAGTTATCAATGATGAACGTACGCCGACACCATCCCCCTTAATGCCATAAATATGCCAACCAAGTCGGTAAAAATGTTTATTCAATAAGTTTGATATTTGTATTGAAGTTATATCCATCAAAGATAATAAAAAGGTAGCCAATGAAGTTGCGCTACCTTTTTCTTTAAAACAAGTTAGCTCGCGGGAGTAAAGTAAATCGGAGAACCAGGACCTACGGGTAGTCCGAGTACAAATACCCAAATCACAAAGAACAGTGACCAGCCAATAAGGAAAATGATTGAATAAGGCAACATCATAGAGACCAATGTACCAATCCCGGCATCTTTCTTATATTTCACAACGATAGCCATAATTAAACCAAAATAACTCATCATTGGAGTAATAATATTGGTTACCGAGTCACCAATACGGTATGCCGCTTGGATTGTCTCTGGTGCATAACCCGCTAACATTAACATTGGCACAAAAATAGGTGCAGTCACCGCCCACTGAGCAGAAGCAGAGCCTATCATTAAGTTGATAAAGGCACAGATAATAATAAATCCAATAAACAGCACACCACCATGTAAATCGATACTGTTTAAGAAATTGGCGCCTTTCACTGCGACCACTTGCCCGATATTTGTCCAACCAAAGAAGGCAACAAACTGTGCAGCAAAGAAAATAATAACTAAATATAATCCTAGAGTACTCATTGCGTTTGCCATGGCATCTACGACATCTTTATCAGAGCGCATGGTTTTAGCGACATAGCCATATACAATGCCTGGGATCGCAAAGAAGATAAAAATGAATACCACAATGGATTTCAAGAATGGTGAATTACTGACTAATCCGGTTTCTTGATTACGTAAAATACCATTTTCTGGCACGACCATAAGGGCAAGTATGGCGGCTAATCCCCAAAAGGTCACCGATGCCCAAAACAGCGCTTTTTTCTCAAGTGGGGTTACTTCAGCATCAGCACGTAATTTATCTTCATCTTCATCAACACCGCCACCTTGGTAAGGCCCTAATTGTGGTTCAACAATTTTTTCAGTGATGAAATAACCTAAAATAGTGATTAGGAATGTACTGGCAAACATAAAATACCAGTTCGCTTCTGCCCCGACTGTATAGGTTGGATCAATAATTTGCGCAGCCTGCTGGGTAATACCAGAAAGCAGTGGGTCGACAGTACCTAATAATAAGTTGGCAGAATACCCCCCCGAAACCCCTGCAAAGGCAGCGGCAAGACCTGCTAGCGGATGGCGACCAAGTGAATGGAAGATAATCGCAGCCAGTGGGATTAGTACTACATAGCCCAATTCGGCGGCGGTATTTGACATGATCCCCGCAAACACAATTGCCACTGTCGTTAGCTTACGCGGTGCTTTGATAACCACTAAACGCATCGCCGCAGATAAAAGCCCAGCTCGTTCGGCAATCCCAACCCCTAATAAGGCAACTAACACCGTGCCAAGAGGAGCAAAGCCCGTAAAGTTAGTAACAACATTAGAAAGGATTTTACGGATACCTTCAGCGTCTAATAGACTGACAACATGAATAACCCCATCCGCAGCACGCCCTTTTGCCCCCTCTGGACGTGGATCAGCAACGCTGACTCCAAAATATTGACCAATTGCTGAGGAGACCAATAAAATTGCAGTTAAAATAATGAATAAAATGACTGGGTGAGGTAAGGCATTGCCTAACCATTCCACCGTGCGTAACAAACGGCTCCCATCTTGTTTTTTTTGTTCCATATTTTCTCCTTATAAACAAGAGAAATGGACATTACACAATGTTTTGCCATTTAGCTATTTTCAAAAATATAACGCTGATTCAACAATTTATTTATTTTTAGATTGAAACCCCATCCCTATTAAAATTTAATCATAAAATATAGAATTAAAAGTCATCATGACTTAAATAAATAATTAATTTACCCTTTAAATAAAAAACACCGATAATTAATGAAAATGTGGTTCAGATAACAGTTTTTCACTATTTACTGAGTAATTTATTCTCTTTTTAAGCGTTAAATAGCCTGACTTTTGGTCTTTTTAGTAGAAAATCACCTCCAAATATCCGTATTCATGATTAGGTTTTCCCTACTAATTACACAAAGAATAATAAACCATGTAATATTTTTATTTCCCTATTTTAGCTATCTTTATGCCATCGCTGTTATAATCAGCTTATCCTTTTCAACTAAATAAACCATTATGTCTGTTATTGATGATTGGGCAGAACGCCATATTCAAGAAGCGTTAAATAAAGGTGAGCTAAAAAATCTGAAAGGCGAAGGACAACCGCTTTTACTTGATGACGATAGCCAAGTTCCACCTGAATTACGAGCGGGTTATCGTATTTTAAAAAACTCAGGGTATTTGCCCCCCGAATTACAGTACCGAAAAGATGCACTCACGTTGGTCGATATGCTAAAAGGGCTTGCTCATGATGATCCTAATTACCAGCCTCTAAGTAAGCAACTTTCTTTATTAGAGCTCAAACTTAAACAAGCGAATATCAATACTGATTTTTTACATGGTGAGTATGAAGCGCATATCCGCCAGCGTTTTAAACCTGAATAGATAACTTGATAGCTCCTGTTCGATATTCCATAGGAGTTTTACCATAGTATTGGCGGAATGCTTGGCTAAAAGCCGAGTGTGAATCATAGCCTACAGACAATGCAACTTGCTCGATTGAATTCGCCGTCATCAGCAAGCGGCAAGCCGCTTCCATGCGCCTTTGTACAAGTAATTGCATTGCGGTGAGTTGTGTCGCCGCTTTAATTTTCCGTTGTAGCGTACTTACTGACATACAAAACGCATTCGCCATATCTTGGCAACTGAGTGGAAGATGTAAGCGTGCATCAATCCATCGGGTCACCCCATCAATCCACTGCTCTTCAGGTTTCATTTGAGCAAGCAGCAATTTTGCAATGGTCGTATGTTGTTCGAGGGGTTGAGGAAACCGCTGCAACCAATTTAATAGCCCAATAGCAGCGGGAGTTAGCGAAAAAGACGTTGCTTTGTCATCAAGTGCCCATGGAGACGTGCTTGGCATCTCTAAAACATAATTTTGGTTGCCTGATAGACCGCTAAATGCATGACTTACACCAGGTGCAATGACCACACCATTTCCCGCCGCTAATAGAAAATGCTGCCGATGCATATTAATTTCCATGCCCCCCGATAACGCAAAGACAACCTGCCATTGCTCATCGTGTTGATGAGAAATCACATCTTCGGAATATTGGCGATAATGTAATTCAGGCAATAACAAAAGCGCACTCCTCTTTACTGGTAATAGGAGGAGTATAGCCCTTTTAGGGGGAAAAATGCACTTGATCACTTAGGCAAGTAATGCCCCGTTAGGCAACGGTAGATTAAATTCAGCAAGTACTATCGCCCCTTTTTCATCCGGTGCACCTGTGATCAAAACCTCTGATTTAATACCGGCAATACGTTTAGGCTCAAAATTACAAACACATAAAACTCGTTTGCCGATCAGCTCCTCAAGGGTGTAATTTACAGTGATCTGTGCACTTGAGCGCTTCACACCTAATTCACCCAGATCGACGTCCATCACGTAGGCGGGTTTTTTAGCTTTACTGTTCACTTCTGCTTTAATAATTGTGCCAACGCGCATTTCAACGCGAGTAAAATCATCCCATTCAATGAATTGCATAAACCTTACCTGAACTTAGTTATTAATAGACTTTTAGGCTAACACAAAATTGAAATAGGCTTTTATTGCTAAACACGCATTTTTTGTCGCCAAACTGTCATGGAAAATGATACAGATTGATTGGTCGATTTTATTTTAGTTATTCAGATAGTTATAAGTACTATAAACCGATAATAACCTGCCTGCTTTTGATTACCCGCTGTTTTTATATATCCAAAATTGGCTTTATAGAGTGATAAAGCGCTAAAATATATCAGCGAAGCATCCATTCACACTAGAGAAGGTTTAATTATGTCGAATCAATATAAAATTGGTGTCATCGTTGGCAGTCTACGCACAAACTCATACAACCGCCAAGTTGCAGAAGCCTTAGTGAAGCTTTTCCCTGATCATTTCACATTTAACTTTCTCGATATCAGTGAGCTTCCTTTATATAACCAAGATGCCGATAAACAGCTACCCAGCGTTGTCGCTAACTTTAAATCACAAATTGCCGAGTGTGATGGGATTATTTTTGTCACGCCTGAATACAACCGTTCAATCCCGGGTGTATTAAAGAATGCGATTGACCACGCATCGCGCCCTGCGGGGAATAATTCATGGAATGGTAAACCAGCAGGCATTTTAGGGGTATCAACAGGCAATATCAGTACTGCAATTGCGCAGCAGCACTTACGTATCTGTCTAGCATCTTTAAATATGCCAACCATGAATCAACCTGAATGTTATTTGAAATGGTTTGAAGGTATGGTTGATGAACAACATAATTTTGCGCCGAAAAGCCAAGCATTTATTCAGGCGTGGGTGGATACTTATTGCCAGTTTGTTATCCGAAATGTTGCCAACTAATTGAGTGATATAAGAATAAACAACATCTACTTTTATCGGCTATAATCCGTATTAACAACAAAAAAGCACCGTAATTATGAAGTACTCCCATAACGTTGGGGGCTTCATTACGGTGCCTTTTGGTTTGATTAACGTCCTGCTTTTAACTTCTGGAAATACTCTTCATAAATAATGTTGGTATTGCCAACATCACTTTGCCATTCCCCTTTTTGCAATACCTCTTCACTTGGATAAAGAGACGGGTCATTAGCAATTTCCGGTGGTAGCATTTTCTTCGCTTCAAGGTTTGGCGTTGGGTAACCAATAGATTCGGCAACTTGTGCTGCAATATCAGGACGTAATAAGAAGTTGATCAACTTATGTGCCCCTTCAGGGTTTTTCGCATTGGCTGGAATAGCTAAGCTATCCATCCAGAAAATTCCCCCTTCTTTTGGCCAAATCACTTCAATCGGTAAACCTGCTTGGCGAGCAACAAAGGCTGAGCCATTCCACAGCATGCCGACATCAACCTCACCTTCGATAAACGGCGTTGCTGGGTTATCAGAGTTAAATGCAAGGATATTTGGACGTAGTTTTTGTAACTCTTTATAAGCCTCTTCAATCTCTTTAGGATCGGTTGTGTTACCTGAATAACCGAGTTTTGTGAGTGCAACTTGGAATACTTCTCGTGCATCATCCATCATTAACAGGCTATTTTTATATTCAGGTTTCCAAAAATCGGCCCAAGAGGTGATTGAGCCTGGGTCAACGGCCTCACCATTAATACCGATCCCCGTCGCTCCCCAAATATAAGGAACGGAAAAATCATTTTGTGGATCGAACTCTTTATACAGTAAATTTGGATCTAGGTTTTTAAAATTACTTAGTTTTTGTTTATCGATTTTTTGTAGCATCCCCTCTTTACTCATTTTAGAAATAAAATAAGTAGAAGGAACGACCAAATCATAAGCCCCTTCTTTATAGGTCTTAAGCTTGGTGTACATACTTTCATTTGATTCGTAGGTGGAGTAAATCACCTTGATCCCAGTTTCTTTAGTAAATTGCTCTAATAAACCGGGGGGAACATATTCTGTCCAGTTATAGAAATACAGTACGTCTTTATTTTCGTCTGCGGCGGTTGCCGTGCCAATACTTGCAGCCATTAAGCCAGCCGCTAGTAGATAGGACCATTTTTTCATTACTGAGCATCCCTCAACAAAGTGTTTTCTTATACTCGCCATATTTCAAGTGACCATTAATGACTTTATTTAGCCGCTAATCGCTTGAATTATCTTGCGTATATATATCGTATAAGCTCATCTAGAGCTCACCCTCTTCGCCAAATGGCATTAAGTATGCGAGCTACCGAACCCAATAGCTCGCGACATTTACAACACAAAAAATTATTTGAGCTATTTCGAAAACTTATCTCTCATCACCCACTGGCTCAAACAGACTAATACTAGCGACATGATCAACAATACAGTCGCCAATGCGTTAACCTCTGGGGAAACGCCCACTTTTACCATCGAGTAGATTTTTAGCGGTAAAATTTCATAGCTAGGGCCTGTAACGAAGGAGGAGACCACAACGTCATCCATCGATAAGGTAAAGCTTAATAGCCAGCCTGCCACGACCGCAGGAAACGCTAACGGCAGGATAATTTTACGTAAAATAGTAAACTCACCCGCACCAAGGTCACGCGCTGCCTCTAGCATTTTCACATCAAAATCTTTCAGCCTCGCATAGACGGTAACCACCACGAAAGGTAGACAAAAAGTAATGTGTGAAAACAGTAGCGACCAAAAACCAAGCGAAACCCCTAAAAGCATAAACAATACCAGTAGAGAAATGGCCATAACGATATCCGGCGACATCATCACAACAAATAACATACCACCGACAAAGGGTTTCCCTCTAAAACGATAACGAAACAGTGCAACTGCCGTTAACGTACCGATAATTGTCGCAAACGTGGCAGAAATAATCGCCATCGTTAATGAATGTCCTGCCGCTTGCAACAAACTATCGTTGTTGATTAACAGCTCATACCATTTGGTTGAAAAACCTTGCCAACTGATCCCAAAACGCGATTCATTGAACGAGTTCACAATCAAAATGATAATTGGAATATAAAGATAAGCGTAGACGATGGCCATAAAGCCACCTCGTAACGTGCGACCGATCATTCTTCATATGCCTTTTTATTCAATAGCTTAGCAGCTCGGTAATACACATACAGCAACAGCCCCATCATCACCGTTAAGAAGATGCTGGTTGCCGCACCAAACGGCCAATCGCGAATATTTAGGAACTGGCTCTTAATAACGTTCCCTATCAAGAGGTTTTTCGCTCCCCCCATCAGATCCGCAACATAGAACAGCCCCATCGCTGGCAGTAAAACAAGTAAGCAGCCGGCGATAATCCCAGGCATAGTCAATGGAATAATTATCTTCACAAATGTCTGGAGTTTGTTAGCACCGAGATCTCTTGCGGCTTCTAAGTAAGACTTATCCAACTTTTCAATACTGGAATAAAGCGGCATGACCATAAAGGGTAATAAAATATAGATAAGCCCTAACACAACCGCTTCAGGTGTATACATCAGACGTATCGGCTTATCGATAAGCCCTATCCACAGCAAGAAATCATTCAAGTACCCTTTCGTACTCAAAAACACTTTTAGCCCATAAATGCGAATTAAAGAGTTAGTCCAGAAAGGCACTATCAACAAAAAGAGCATTAAAGGCTGTAGGCGTTTAGGTAATTTCGCCAAAATAAAGGCAAAAGGATAACCGATAACTAAGCAGAAGAAAGTGGCGATCAGCGCCATATTCAACGAGTGGAGCATCACCTCAGCATACATGGGATCAGACAAACGGATGTAGTTATCCCATGTAAAGATCATATCAACAAGATTGGTATCACTGCGTGTTAAAAAGCTCGTACCAATGATCATGATGTTAGGCAAAAATACAAAGAGTAATAGCCATGCCACCACGCCCGTGATAATGACATTTTGTAAGATCTTGTGTTTACGCCTGATCATCCAGTACCACCTCCCAGCTTTCAACCCAAGTTACAGCAACTTTTTGGTTTAAGGAGTGGTCTACATCTGGGTCATCTTCATTGAAGAATTCGCTGACCATGATGATTTTGCCATCTTCCATCTCTACCACAGAATCTAACGTCATTCCCTTATAGTTACGTTCACGCACATAACCGATTAAACCGGGATAGTTTTCTGCATCGTTCACCTCTTCTACGCGCAAATCTTCCGGGCGTAATAAAACATGAACCGATTGGCCTTCTTGGACAGGTAAAGTGGTAAAAATGTCACATTCATGCCCTTCAACATTGGCACGAATACGTTGTTCATCAATGCGATATAAGACTTTTGCATCAAAAATATTGATTTCACCAATAAATTGAGCCACAAAGAGGTTTTTAGGCTCTTCGTAAATTTCACGCGGCGAGCCATCTTGCTCAATTTTGCCTTCACGCATAACAATAATACGATCTGACATTGCAAGGGCTTCTTCTTGATCATGGGTAACGAAAATAAAGGTGATCCCCAATTTACGTTGCAGCGCTTTTAGCTCATTTTGCATCTGCTTACGTAGCTTATAATCAAGTGCGGATAAAGACTCATCCAGCAAAAGGACTTTTGGACGATTAACGACGGCACGGGCGATCGCAACGCGCTGTTGCTGCCCACCAGAGAGTTGATTTGGTCGACGTTGTGCAAAATCCTCCAACTGCACCATACGCAATGCTTGATCAACTCGCTTTTGGATCTCGTCAGCAGGGGTTTTCTGCATACGCAAACCAAAAGCAACGTTTTCAAAAACGGTCATATGCGGGAACAGAGCGTAGCTTTGGAATACCGTATTCACAAAACGCTGCTCAGCAGGGATATCTGTAATATCCTGACCATCAAGAATAATTTTGCCTTCATCAACATCTTCTAGGCCGGCAATTAAACGTAGAACCGTTGTTTTGCCACAGCCAGAAGGGCCTAAAATGGTCAAAAACTCACCATTTTGGATGGTTAAGTCAAGCTCGGATATAATTTGTTTGCCATCGAAAGCTTTATTAAGTGCTTTCAATTCGACGAGTGGTGTCAGAGAGGTTGTCTCAGTCATTTATGCTACACTCTATCCCTATGAATAATGCAGATAGAACCGCTACCGTTAAAGACTGTGTAAGCTTATCGGAGATTTACTCTTCATACTTCCCCAGCAAAGCCCAAAACCAGTAGCGCCATTTAAATTTCATTAAGTGGTGCATGATAAACACTGTTTGTGTAAATTGAAAGCCATTTTCAGTACTTTGTTTGCATTTCATTATGAAAACGCAATGAAAGAATTCCCTTTGTCATAAAAACAAGCCACTTAACCATAGTTACACTAAGCAATAAGCCATTGTAAAACAACATAAAGCCACACTTAAGTTAGCTTTTCATTGTTCATAACAGAAAGCAACAAAGTATTTGTTATAGTTCAATAAAATATAGGCTAGAACAATCGAAAACATCCAAACATTAAAAATAAAAATGATATCGATTTGGTCATATTCTCAATGCTATTTTTACAACTGAATGTCAAAAATAGATAGCCGATAATATTCATCACATATAACCAAAATAAACCGATGTTTATTATTCTGTGACCTTCGGCAAGTTTCTAACTTAAATCAAATGTAATATCGATAATATTAATCGAAATCATATTATTCACCACATCTCGTTGAATATAATCATCTTATCAAGATAGACACGCGATATTTATTATTTCTAATGTGTGCTTATTTTGGTCTTTAACAATTTATATAACGCTGAGGGCCGCTTTAAAGTGCATCTATAAAAATAAATATGCCCTCACTGAATCTATTAACGATATTCCATTGAATTGATATGTGAGTGAACAACATGCCTAATAAAGAGTTTTTCTACCAACCCCTTTATCCTTTATCTGAGGATAAGACTGAATATTACCAATTAACGGATAAATATGTTTCTGTAGAATCCTTCGCAGGTAAGGATATATTAAAAATTGAGCCAGAGGCATTAACCGTGCTTGCCCAACAGGCTATTCATGATTCTCAATTTTTCCTAAGAACTGCACACCAAAAACAAGTTGCCGCCATCTTGTCTGATCCTGAAGCGAGTGAAAATGACAAATACGTGGCTTTACAACTCTTACGTAACGCTGAAATCTCAGCGAAAGGTATTTTGCCAAACTGCCAAGATACTGGCACAACGACGATTGTTGCTAAAAAAGGCCAACAGGTTTGGACTGACTGTAATGATGCCGAGCTATTATCTCGTGGTGTTTATCATGTTTTCCGCCAAGAAAACTTACGCTTTTCACAAAATGCCGCCTTAGATATGTATACAGAAGTCAATACAGGTACTAACTTACCTGCTCAAATTGATATTTTTGCTACCGAGGGGGATGAATACCATTTCTTGTTTGTTAATAAAGGCGCAGGATCAGCCAATAAATCGGCACTATTTCAAGAAACCAAAACGATTTTAGAACCAAACAAGCTAACAGCATTTCTTATCGAAAAAATGAAGGCATTAGGAACCACTGCTTGCCCTCCATACCATATCGCCTTTGTGATTGGTGGTACTTCAGCAGAAGCAACATTAAAAGCAGCCAAGCTTGCTTCAACGAAATATTATGACAATCTGCCTACATCCGGTAATGAACACGGCCAAGCATTTCGAGACATTGAATTAGAAAACACCCTACTTGAAGCAACTCGTCATTTTGGTTTTGGTGCACAATTTGGTGGTAAATATTTTGCGCATGATGTCAGAGTCATACGCTTACCTCGTCATGGAGGCTCCTGCCCAATTGGCTTGGCCATTTCATGTTCTTCCGATCGTAATATCAAAGCCAAAATCAATAAACAGGGTTTATGGATTGAAAAAATGGAGCAGAACCCAGCCCAATATATCCCTGAATCTTTACGCCAACATAATGAAGCTAAAGTGGTTCACATCGACCTCAATCAACCGATGAAAGCTATCTTAGCAGAGCTCAGTAAGCACCCTGTTTCAACCCGTGTTTCACTCAGCGGCCCACTCATTATTGCTCGTGACATTGCCCATATGAAACTGAAAGAGCGCTTAGATAAGGGTGAAGAACTACCACAATATTTTAAAGATCATATGGTTTATTACGCGGGTCCTGCTAAAAAACCAGAAAGTAAAGTTTCTGGCTCTTTAGGCCCCACAACGGCGAATCGCATGGATCCGTATGTCGATTTATTCCAATCCCACGGTGGTAGCATGCTCATGCTGGCAAAAGGTAATCGCACCCAAGTGGTTACTGATGCTTGCAAAAAATACGGAGGATTCTATTTAGGCAGTATTGGTGGTTCAGCAGCAATTTTAGCGCAAGAGTATGTAAAAAGTTTAAGTTGCCTTGAATACCCTGAATTGGGAATGGAAGCCGTCTGGAAAATGGAAGTTGAAGGATTGCCAGCCTTTATTTTAGTTGATGATAAAGGCAATAATTTCTTCGAACAGGTACAAGACCAAACATGTAAAAAGTGTATTAAATAATCAAAAAAATAACGGCGACCTACTCTATGGTCGCCGTTTTTGATGCGATAAATAAACAGGTATCGTCGCTAATAATAATTTATTCGTACAACTGTTGAGGCATTAAATTTCCCCGTATTTACTGTTGGCGCAACTTTTTTAATTGATGCTGTATAATTACGTGTTACTGAAGTGCTACCTGTCGCTAACGTACCGAAAAACTGGAAATAGTTGAACTTCATTCGATTATTTTTATCGTCAAAGAGCGTTAAGTTTGTACCATTTTTCAAGTCAATCGCATATTCTCCATTAAGCTGTTCAGTCGTTTCAAAATTAATATTCATTGAGAAATTATCTAAACAACCTCTTTTCACCGCTTGTACTTGAAATTGTTTTTTAAATTCTTTCCCTTGGTTAAGATCCGTTACCATTAATTGCCCAAAATCAATTTGTTGTGATTCTGGAAACACTTTAATATCGGCTCTGCATTTCAAAAAACGGATCCCACGTAATCCTGAAATTGAATATCTTAGGTTTTTAGCTCCAGGCGTAGTATTAATCCCCCCACTGCCATCAAATTGGAAAACCGTAAATTGGTTATCCCCATTATAATTCCCCGATGGTGGAACGACCCCCGTCACTTTAATATACAGGGTGAAAGTCACAGTGACCGTCACACTTTGGCCTTTACGAATAGGATTTGTGCCTAAATTGACACGCTGCTGATTTCTTTCTAACTGTTCCCCCTTGTAATTCGCCCCCAACAATAGCCCTGCACCAATCTTTTGGGAGGTCGGGTTAAAATACATATGAACAACGTCAACCGCGTTACCTAATACGTTATTGCAATAAACGGTCACCGTCATTGGGTCTGATTGCCAGATAATAGTATTTGCTGGTGTATCTGCTGGAATGGCTAATTGTCCAACAGGAACCGGAGGTTTAATAACATCACCTGTACCATATTCCACGCAATCTAATGCAAATGCTTTTGTGCTAAAAAATACCAATAACAATAAAAGCGATAATCCACTGTGCTTAATAAATCTGTGTATCATGAGTTATACACCTTATTAAAGATAGGCAATGCTCAACATAATTTGTGCTTTGATATTACCTATGGTTAAGTCTTTCCGAGGAAGGTAGCTTTCTAACATTGAGTAAAGTGTAATTTGCTGATTATCATCGAAATAAATAGAGTAATTGCGATATTCTCCATTAGGTACAATATTGCCATTTTTATCCATTAATCGGATGCCATATCCTTCTAATATCGTCTTGCCGCCAAATAAATCACGGTCTGAGCTTTTTGTTGGCTCAGAAATAAACATTAGCCGAACAACCGGTTTTCTATCATCACGATTAAAAGAGGGAAAAATGCAATCATCAAATTTTAACTTGATCTCTTGCTTAGGGCTTCTATCCCCTATTTCATTAAAGAAATTCAGAGAAATTGGTCCTAAATCAATATTTTGATCCAATGAAGAAAAACTGATCTTACAAGGCAATGAAATGACTTGCCCCGTAAAATTAAGATCGCCCTTCATCATGCTGCTATCGGCATAAACCCAGCTACTTAGCAGCAAAGAAATACAAAGGCTTATTGATATATAACAATTTCTCATTGCCAGCACCTATTTACTTTCGTTAGCCAACTGACAAACAGACGCAGCACATTGGTAAGTCAACATTTTCATACCACCATAATCATCCATATAACCTGTATATAATTGCTTAAATGGCGTTGTAGGAACTGTGACACTTTCCTTTGACATTGGAGCAATCATAACGCTTTCAAAATCAGGAAAATTATTGGTCGTGTTGCTACTTAAATACCCCAAAGTCACATAATATTTAGTTGGGTTTTCAATCAATAAACGGTTACCGGAATGAGTATATTTCAATTCTTTCGCCCAAACTTTATCGCTATTATTTTCAATTTGAGCTGGTCGATAGAACATTTTTAAGCGACTTTGAATTGCAATTTGCACCACGTTTTCTTTATTTGAAACTGGCGGGATCTCTCGGACATTCAGATAAAATAGCGATTCTCTGTCTTGGGGCAATTTATCTATTGCCTCCGTTTTAATAATTTTTATTTGGTTTTTCGTATTTGGCTCAACTCGCTGCATCGGAGGCAGCACCGTAAAAGGCTCTGCAATCTTATTTCCCTTATCATCTTCCATCCATGACTGAGCAAGATAAGGTAATGTTTTACTTTGGTTATTAATAACTAAACTGACTGATTTATCCTGACCGGGAAAAATGATCCGTGTGCGATCGATATTGATTGCGGAAAATGCGGTTTGCACACTGATAAACACGAATGAAAGGCAAACAGTGCCTTTATATAATTTATTCATAACAATTTCCTTTAAAGGCAGGGGATCAAAACTTTACTTTGTTCTTTTCCAGAAAAATTGGTAAAACTTAATTGGCATTGTTCATTTCCACCCGCCCACTTAACGGTATATTTCTCAGTAGGAGTAATCCCTGTTAAATACACAATCCCATTATCAGCAATAATGCCGACCTCTCTCCCTGAGTTGGCTTCTATAACACTGGTGCCTAATGGCGGATATTTCCCATTTCCCATACGAATAATGGCTAATATACGTTTTCCCTGATTGGCTCGAATGGTTTGATAACCTATCGCGCCCTCCGTCAAAGTCTTACCAATAATGTTGTCGTTGACATCAACATCATCAGGTAACGTATTCATATCGATATACACATCTGAATTAGAGAAACTATTTAAATTAGTCGCGACACCGATACCAAAGCGATTAGTCACCGACTGGCCATTATCAATAGAAATTCCTGCAACATCACCACTATCAATGACTACCCGAGGTTCATTACTAGTACCATTACGATGAAGCGCCGCACCATATTTCGTGGCCGTCATGGAGCCGTACCAACTTCCGCCGAAGGCTCGATAAGCATTCACATTCTCAGTCGCATTGAGATTTAATACACCATAAGCCGATGAGTACTGATAACTACCACTGATACTAGGCTCCATTCGGCCAAGTTGACGTTTATCGCCCCCAGCACGTAAGCTCCAATAGTTGTTGTTAATGTTTTCACTGTAATACGCGACTGATTGATTTAACTCTTTGCCATCATTCGCATATTGCAGGTCATAGCTGATAGAGGCGCCACTTTCTAGCGGAATAGAGAGTGATAAATACGCTTGGTTATCATCCGTTTCTTGGTACTTTATTTTATTTAATGACAATGTTGCTGACATATTTCTGATATTACCAAGGTTAAATATTTTGCTCAGACTCATGCCAAATGTCGTAGTTGATTCACTATTCCAAAATTGGTGGTGAGACGCATTAAGATATAAGGTGGCATCCAATAAACTGATATATTGGTTAAAGGATGCGGTATACACATTTTTATCTCGCCTAAAATCCAACATGCCGTTTGCAGCATCAATGTATTGCGGCATGGTTAAAAATGCTTTATCCGAGAACTTATAACCCGCAAAGGTGATCTGTGAGTTAGTGGATTCAAATCGTTTAGAATAATTTAAGCGGTAGCTATTTCCTGAATAAGTTCCCAAATTATTTAACTTCGCCTTAGCGCGTGTAATATCAAATGAAAGAGCGCCGAACTGGTTCATGTTTTGACCAATACCAACGTTAATGGCTTGATATTCGTTGTTATTAAGTGTGGCAATCACTCCCCCGAATAAGGATGTACGACTAAAAAGGCCATAAGAGGCTTCACCTGCAATAAACCGCGGTTTAGTACGTTGTGAACGGCCAAATGGGCTAGATTCCCCCACTGAAAGCTTATATAAAAATTGCCCCTGCCGTGTTAAAAAAGGCAATGATGCCGCGGTGACTTGATACTGTGTTTGGCTGCCATCTTCCTCTTGAATGGTGACATCTAACGTACCTTGTACCGCCTCGGTGATGTCCTGAATATTAAAAGGCCCTGGTGCAACACGAGCTTGTTTAATCACACGCCCATTTTGAGTAATAGTGACCATTGCATTCGTTTTGGCAATTCCTGAAATTTGTGGTGCATAACCACGCATCGAAGGGGGTAACATGCGAGTATCACTAAAAATCGACGCGCCAACAAAACGAAAACTGTCAAAGAGCTCCGTTCTTAAATATGACTCTCCTAATAAAATTTTTGCCCCTAATTCAGGGAAGGCTCTAAAGGCATAAAATTGCGTCCAATCAAATCGTTGGTTTGTTTTACCTTGTGAGCGATTATATTGATATTGATAGTCAGCACGGAAACGCCACGCACCTAAATTCACCCCCGTTGTTCCGTTGCTACTGGCGCTAAAGGTTTCATTGCTATTTTTTGGCGCAGAATAGTTAGTAAATAGATTGTAGTCTATTAATAAACCTGCAATTCCATTATCCCATTGCGATGGTGGCACCCAGTAAGGGTCATCATATTCCAACCAAGCTTGAGGGATTGAAAATAGAATATTTTGGTTTGCTTTATCGAAAACATAATTTATGTTCATTGATTTAGGCAATTCAATACACTGATTACGCTTATCCTGTAATATTTTATTCCTAATGCTCGTTTTTAAGGAAAAAAGCTCTATCATTTCAGGCGTAATACAGAGTGCTGAAGTGTCTTTATTAACTTCAATAAACTTAATGAAATATTGTCCAGATAACTTACGACCATTTAATGTAATGTCTGTAAGATATTCACCTGCAGGTACAAAATCTGGATTGGAAAATTGACTGAGATCGATGTTGTCTCTATCTTTTGCATCAATAATATTCATATTAAACTCTATTGCATTAGATACACTTGATACCGACAGTGTAAGAAAAATAGAGAATAATAATTTATTCATATTTGGTTGAAGCGACAAAAACATGATAATCCCAGTCAAATAGATAAACTAATCAAAACAAGGGGAAAAGCAACAGGCAAATAAATGCCTGTTACTGATATGTACTCAAAATAATTCACATTTTATCTAAATAACAAACGGAATAGCTTTTACCACTATCAAGAGTAATAAAACTCATTAAGCCATTACATTCTTAATAAATAATAAAATAACTTTAAGTATAATGTGAAAAATTATAGGTAATTTAAGGCGTAAGTTGCTTGAGAAATAATACTACCTGTTTCTACCTTATTACCATTTGCTTCAACGCGTGCGCTAAATGTTAATTTATTCGCACCATTCACCAGTGGCATTTCAACGCTGGTATCCCCAACTTTCATGACTGCACCGTCTGCGTTAATTAGGCGAACGCCAACACCTTTCGATGTTCCCGTGTTAGCCAATAAATCCTTTTTCGTGGTATCTGGAGTACCAGAGAATGTCACTTTCACTTTACTGACCGCAGGGAAAAGCACTTTGTCGTCTGCACCCGTCACCGCAGCCAGATCACAATTCTCTAATGCAATAGTGTACTGAACGCTTTGGCTAAATTTATTGCCCGTTTCTAATACTTTATTCGCGACTTGACCTAAATCGACATTAACTGTTCCATCGCCAGGTAAACTGCACGGTGCATTAATGACTTTACCTGTAAAGTTAATGACACCACTTCCTTGGTCAATAGCTGCATTTGCAACTCCAGTAGCACATGAAGCAACAATAGTTGTAGCTAATATGGTTTTAACAAATTTCATTTCATTTTCCTATTTAAGACAAAAGACTAACGTACATAAACTCCCTAACGATAAAAATCGTTAGGCAGAAATTTATTATTATGTTGTGGCTGAGGAAGGCTATGAAGTAGTAATATGAAGTTTATAGATAATGATTAACTACCATATGATTCACAAGGTTATTTTTAATTTCATTGTCATTTATTAATTCAACACGACCTTCTATTGAAAAGATTTCATCGTTAAAAAAACAGATCAAATCGGTTTCAAGTGCTTTAGCCAAACTAAGAAGATTATCTAATGTAATATTACATTCACCCCTTTCATAGCGTGAAACTTGCTGTTGACTGATACCAACTAATCCAGCAAGTTCAGCACCTGAAAGCCCTAATTCTTTTCTTCTTTTGCGAATTTCTTTACCAACGATCTGGTTTACATTTTTCATTTATTAAGACCCGACCTAATTTAAAATAGTCAATAATGACATGGATAAAGCAATAAAAGCTCATTTGTTTATTATTATTATTTTAATTTATCCCTACTTAAGAAATAGAGATAATCGTAAAGGTCTAATTTGGAGTGATTATAGAACGCATTGCTCGAAAGTAAAACTGTTTGTAACGATCGATACGATCAATCAAATTAGACAAAACCTATCAAAAACATCTATTAAAAAAAAGAATAATGCCTCAATAAACCTATTCATATTTTATTATGTTTTTATTATCCTCCCCAAATAATAAATCTATTTTAAACGGATGATATTTAACATTAATTCATTTTACCCCCCACCGTTGTAAACATAGAAAAGAATAGAATATTAATAACGAATTAAGAGTATTAACCAACTATACTCAATAATGCTTTTTTATTGTTGAAATATAAGAATAATTTATAAAATATATTCAAAAATTCAAATTTAATCATTCTTTTTAGATTCTAATTATTTTACCATCGCCAGTGGTTTATTTATTTTATCTTATGTGAACAAGTAAAAAATTTAGTAGCAAAATCATACTCGGTATAGGAGTATAAAATATGTTAAACATCCGCTTTATTGCTCTTATTTGCATTTTAACTTCCTTTAGTAGGGGTTAGGTGGTTTTCAATCGTTACATTTGATACAAAGTAAACTTATTAGTAGTTTTTACTAATACCCTCTCTTGTGAAAAAATATATAACCCCTTATAATCAACAACATATAATTTTTACTAAGTGTAACAAAGTAATATTGAATGTTTCTATTTGCTGTAATAGCTATATTTGGCTGACGTTAAATAGCACAAAAAGACTATTCGTTATCAACCATCAATAAGCCAAAAAACGTTAATCCTGAGTTTATTAGATAGTTTGACTTAAAACCTAAAAATTGATAGAGAGAATAGAGAGATATAAAACAATCTATTCTTAAGCTAGCACTAATGCTAACGTTCTTTGAAATATTTTTTTATCGATGCCTTTACAGATAAAGCAACAAAAAATCCAATAGCTTTGGCCGTCTTATAGAGTGAAATACTATGCTTCTAAATAAGATTGGAGTAAAAATTGGCTGATCATTTTTCACTATCATGGAAAATAAATCGCTATTTTGTGCGGAAGCCATTTAATAACCATTGGTTATCGAATAAGAGAATATCTCATTATACCTAGCTCAAATTATATGGTGTTATCTACTCATCGTAAGAGAGGAGATACCCTATGTCGACACCAATTCGAGTCGCCACCGTACAATTCCAACATAAAGCCTCTGATAAGGCTTATAACCTAAAACAGATCCATGCATTTATCGATCAGGCCGCATCTCAAGATGTGCAAATACTTGTGCTGCCAGAAATGTGCATTACAGGTTATTGGCACGTGCCTAAGCTGCCTAGCGAAGCTGTCTATCAGCTCAGTGAAACTTTACATGATAGCCCATCATTAACACCTATCCGCCAACGTGCAAAAGAGCTTAATATGATCATTGGCGTGGGGTTAATTGAAAAAGGCTTAGATGATAAATGCTATAATACTTGGGTTGCTTGTATGCCTGATGGCACGTATCACGCCCATCGGAAATTACATGCCTTTGAGCATCCAAGTATTCATTCAGGCGATAGCTACACTGTGTTTGATACGCCGTGGGGAGTGAAAGCAGGGATCTTAATATGTTGGGATAATAATTTAGTCGAGAACCCACGAGCAACCGCATTAATGGGAGCTGATATTATTTTAGCACCACACCAAACGGGGGGAACTCATTCCCGTAGCCCATACAGCATGAAGCCAATTCCTCTTCCTTTATGGGAGAACCGAGAAAAAGATCCTGAAGCATTACGAGAAGCCTTTCAAGGGGAGCATGGTCGTGGCTGGTTAATGCGTTGGTTACCTGCTCGCGCCCATGATAATGGCGTCTTTTACATTTTCAGTAATGGCGTTGGTTTAGATGACGATGAAGTCCGTACAGGTAATGCCATGATCATCGACCCATATGGTCGTATTATCAACGAAAGCGATGCTATTGATAATGATATGGTGATCGCCGAGCTAGACTTAAGCTTACTTCCAATGTCAACTGGTCGCCGCTGGATGTCAGGCCGTCGCCCTGAGTTATATAATATTTTGACAAAAACAATGGGTTATGAGCGTGATGCGCGAAGTGTGCGATTTGCTGATAAGCCTGTCGCAATTTCAAAATAACAGCAGCACATTTCCTTAAATGGATAATATACTTGTAGAGACGCCATTCAGGGTCTCTACAAGTTAACATGACTGATAAATTTACTGATGAGGCGTAATGGATACCCGATTATTACGTGCTTTTGTTGTTTTAGCTGACACGGCAAACTACCATACGGCTGCATCCCAATTGTGTATCACCCAACCCGCACTAACGAAGCAGATTAAACTGTTAGAGCAACAGCTCTCAATAACGTTATTTGAACGAGGTCGACATGGTGCACAACTGACTGAAAATGGTCGTAAGCTGCTCCCTTTTGCGCAACAAGTATTATCTCAAGCTGAGCTACTTTTTAACCGAGCAAGCGAATTGAGTACCCAATTCCCGAAATCTATTCATGTTGGATTTGGCATATCAACGTTCCAAGAAGCCTCTTTTTTCGTTGCGCGTTTGCGAGAACATTTAAAACAGACAACGATTTACTTTGATGATATGCCGTCAGATATCATGTCGCAAAAATTAGAAAATCACCAATTACAGGTTGCATTTTTACGCCGTCCTGAAATTGCATTTTCTACAGATTTTACAGTGCACCCGTTAAAACAAGAGACCTTGGCTCTCGCCATTTCGACATCACAACTCAGTGATGACCCCGTGAAACAGCTATTAATAAAGCACCCTTATTTATCGCTGCGTAAAGAAAGAGGTAGCGGACTATCACATCAAATCGAACGGTTCCTGAGCCAACAGGGGATCTCATTAGAGCCGGTACAAGAGGCTAGCGATATTCAAACCATCATCGCACTGGTTGCCGCTGGTGTGGGAGTCAGTTTAGTTCCTTATAGTTCAAGGCATATTAGCCGCCACGATGTGGCTTTTATCCCCATTGAAGACAGCCCATCGGCTATGTGGAATATTGATGTAGTTTGGTCATTAGCACTGCCTAAGCCTTGGCAAAATACCATTATGACACTACTTAAAGAAACTATGCTTCGTTTCAATCATAGCCCGAGTCTAAAATAATACTATTTAGTGATTGCTATGGTCATGTCAGGCTTCTTAATCGTAATTCCATAAAGGAAAGCGCATTCGCTTTCCTTTATTATTCGTCGCTATGCTTACCTATCAACCACAATATTTTTATTGACGATATTATCACTGCGGTTCCCCACCATCTGAGCGAACTTTTCGATAGGATCTGTTTTTAGTGCATACAATCTTTTTAATGCCAATGGGTTATCCCCTAAGCGTACTTTGCCTTGTATAGTCGTTACAGCAAGGTGCATTCCTGCTTGTTTTGCTGCGTTCATTGCCGTTTGGTTAAAACCACCAAATGGATAGGCTAAATAACGTTGCTCACGGGTAAATGGTTGTAAAGCATGCATAGAGCGTTGGAAATCTAAGAAAATAGTATGCTCTTTGCGACTAAAAATAACAGGGTTTTTACGAGCATCTAGCTTATGTAAGAAATGCGTGTGTGACTGAATATTAAACACATCTTGGCTACTTTTAATTTCCTGCTTACTCATAAATTGCAAACCATCTGCCGACCACTTTTGCGGCACACTTTTAATACGCGAAGAAATAACGAACAATGTGGCCTGTTGATGGTTATTTTTTAAAATTGGATACGCGTAGCGATAAACCGATTTCAAGCCATCATCAAACGTCAACACCACCGATTTAGCAGGCAAATTAACCGATTTATCTAAATATCCCTCAAGATCAGATAATGACAGTGTTTGGTAACCCGCCTGCTTCAAGTAATCCATTTGGGCGCGAAATGCCTCGACAGAAGTGGTCGTCGATGTATGCTGAAATTTTTTATTCTCACTTTCTTTGAGTAAGTGATGATAAGTGAGAACCGGTATCCCTTTGTCTATCTCAACCTCATCTGATTTGATATACCCTAAGCGGTCACCTAAGCGAATAGTTAACCAAGCTGTTTTTTCACCATTTTTTTCTGTTTTGATCATCCGATCCAACACGGGATAACGCAAATTACCAAATAGCATCGCGATTGGCTGGCTGTTTGCTTTTGCTGAGCGATAGATTAATGTGTTTTGTGTCGTGATCAGATAATTGTAGATAGGGTTATTTAAGTCATTTAACCTATCGTCTTCCGGTTTTAAGCGTGGTTTTAAAGGTGATACTTCTTCTGTGTTCACATAAGCATAATCATTACCAAACTGCATAGGTCGATAATCACCAGCAGGCTCATACATATAGAAACCATGTTCAGAATAAAGCTCGGCGACGGCTTTCATTTCCCCAGCAATAGGCGCAAAAATCGTCTCATTCTGTTTAATCTGCATGAGTGTTGGTGGGGTATCAGCCAATTGCCAATCTTCTGTACTTTGTGGCGGTGTTAGAGCAAATGATTTTGGGATCAATAAAAAAATGAAAATAACAAATAATATCCACGACTGATTACGCATACTCTACCCATAATAACGACCAGAGAAAAAAACCGGCTTATTCTAAACCGACTCAATAGCTATTATCCCTATACTTTACAAAAAATAATTTATCTAAATAAGATGATGACGAGAGATAACACACCCAGTGTATTCTCGTCATTGTCTCAATTCGTATAACGAATAACCAATTTTTAGTGGAGGGGGCGGTAGTGGTGGGTCGTATTCGCTATGTTGATATAGCCCTTTCATTCAGGGCTATACCACAAATTTAATCATATTTAACGATAGAAAATCGCCTTTTCAGCCGCTTTCACATCAAGCGATTGCTGCCAATTCACTAACGTCAAATGGGCAAGTTCCGCGAGTCCGACATAGAAAGGAAAATGAGCATCTGCCTGCATTTTATTAAGATAGTGCACACCCCAAGGCAATATGTGTTGAGCCAACAGTTCATTGAGTTTGGCAGGGTTATTTTCTGCCACCCATGCGACCATCATTAATAATAAGCCAAAGTGATCTTCTGGTTCATTTTGCGTTAAACAAATATCAATCTGGTTATGTTGCATCCACTCGCGTAGTTGCAATGTTGATTCACCAAAAATCACATTCTCTTTATCGAGCCAAACAGATCCCCAAGGTGGTGCTGGTAACGCATATGGGCCTATAAATAGCCGCTGATATGCGTCATCCAATGTTTCATTATCTGTCTGTATTATTGCCATTTTATCGGCGATCGCCTGCTTTTGCTCCTCAGAGCCATACGGCCACTCTTCCGCCCATTGTGGCGTTGATAGCAATGCGATAATGTCTTGGATATCATTCGGTGCATAATAAAAGGCAGCACCGAGTACGCGTGCTGTCAAAGAGATAGAATTTAAAGTTTGTTCACTCATGGTGTATTTTATTCGCTTATTATTCGATACTTAACGGCTGTTTGCCTTGATTTAACCACAAATAGTTTAAAAGGCTTAGCAGTAAATCACTAAGCCTTCTTCTCAGTTTAATTAACCGCCATACCAACGGTCATATGTAGGCCGTAAAAAACACCACGCCCCACGATTTCACCTGCGAGCACGAATAAAAAACCGATCCCCATATTAATCACAGAAGGGTTACGTTTTGCCACTAATGGCATTATCCAACAACCTAACCCCATTGCAATGGCAACGATTTTAATATCCATGAGTATTCCATAATCTGGCACTAGGTCGACCGCTTTTTGTACGGGTGTTTCTATACTTGCCAAATCAAAGCCTTG
This sequence comes from Providencia sp. PROV119, assembly GCF_028482435.1. NCBI lineage: Bacteria > Pseudomonadati > Pseudomonadota > Gammaproteobacteria > Enterobacterales > Morganellaceae > Providencia > Providencia sp. PROV119. The sequence continues at coordinate 43,008 of NZ_JAMPQL010000019.1, read as the reverse complement.
GGTGATTGCCACACATACACTGACGAGTAATGCAACCACACTCAATGCAGGAATACGGCGAATACATTGCAAATCAAACCCAGCGATACGTAACAACAGTGCAGCTAATATTGGGCCACCAAGGAATGCCGTTAAGACAAAATTTAGGGTGGTATAGCTGTTATTCCAAGTTGGAACAGTATCAATCAGGTAAACGCGAGATGTTGCAACAATAAAGACTGCTGCCATGACCATCACGACTAATAGCCATAATTTGCCGAGTGCCGCTGGCATTTTATTAAGCACCGCCAGAAGCCAGTAAAAACCACCCAAAGCAAAAAACAGCGCCCCACTCGCTACCTCATTACTCAGTGATGATGCCCCTAAGCGATTAAATGAGTTGAAAGCGCGTAACGGTGTTCCCATATGTGTCGTGGATAATAGGAAGCCTATCCCCATCAATAGCCACAAACCAAACATGCTGTAATGCACTTTACGGTTAAGCTCTGTTGACAGTTTTCCACTGAGTATCACCGCTGCCATAAAAATAAAAGCACCCGCCACGCTTTGGCCTATCACCGTGAAAAACATCAATGGCCATTCATGAATTCCCGATCCCATATTATACCTCCTCCGGGTTAGCCAGATGCCCAGTGGTATCTCCGACAGGACGGCTATTGGCATTCAATTTTAAGACAATGTTTGGATGCGTATATTTTGCCGATGGCAATGGCGCGATTTCCGCTAAAGTCCCATATTTTTCACGTAGCTCTTCAATAGGCGCCATATCCAGTGCTCGTAATGGACAAGACTCAACGCAGATAGGTTTTTTACCTTCTGCCACTCGCTCATAACAGCCATCGCATTTTGTCATATGCCCCTTCACTTCATCGAATTGTGGAGCACCGTAAGGGCACGCCATACTACAGTAACGGCAACCGATACACACCTCTTCATCGACAACAACAAAGCCATCTTCACGTTTATGCATCGCGCCACTTGGGCATACTTTAGTACAAGCAGGATCATCACAGTGGTTACAAGATATTGACAGATAATAGACAAAGATATTCTGCCCAAATACACCATCCTGCTCGGTCCAATCTCCTCCTGCATATTCATAGATGCGGCGGAAGTTAACTTCCGGAGATAAGTTTTTAAAGTCTTTGCATGCTAGCTCACAGGTTTTGCAGCCAGTGCAACGACTTGAGTCGATATAAAAACCATATTGCGTTGACATAACTGACATCCTTAAGCTTTAACAACTTCAACAAGATTAGAATGTGATGGGTTCCCTTTCGCCAAAGGCGATGGGCGTTGGGTGGTTAACACGTTAATACTTCCAGCGTGATCCACACGGTTACCATCTGGGTCATACCAAGCCCCCTCACCCAAACCAACGACACCCGGAACAATACGTGGTGTGACTTTCACTTTCACACGTACCTCGCCTCGGTCATTAAAAACGCGGACTAAATCACCATGCTTAAGATCCCGTTTTGCGGCATCTTGTGGGTTGATCCACAACTCTTGTGGGCAGGCGGCTTTCAGAACATCCACGTTGCCATAAGTAGAGTGAGTACGTGATTTATAGTGGAAACCTGTTAACTGTAATGGGTACTTATCCATAAGTGGGTCGCCATATTGCTCAAAACCCGGTGAATAAACAGGTAATGGGTGGATCACATCTCCCTCGTCTAGCTCCCACGTTTTTTGCAATTCAGCTAATTGGGAAGAGTAGATCTCAATTTTACCTGACGGTGTCGTCAGTGGGTTCGCAACGGGGTCTTCACGGAAGTTACGATAGGCAACATGATGGCCTTTCGGATCCCGTTTTTTGAAAATACCTTGTGCGCGGAACTCTTCAAATGTTGGTAATTCAGGCAATGCTTCGCGAGATTGTTCGTATAAATGACGTAACCACTCCTCTTGGGTTCGATTCTCGGTGAACTGCTCACCAACGCCCATACGCTTAGCAATTTCGCTCGTCATTTCATAGATATTGCGGCTTTCAAAACGAGGTTTAATCGCCTGATCAGCAAAAATAACGTAAGACATGTTGCCCGCCGAGGCATCCATACAGAAATCCATCTGCTCCGATGCGGTACAATCAGGCAGCAAGATATCCGCATATTTTGCTGAGGCTGTCATGTGGTTATCAATCACCACAATCATTTCGCATTTAGATTCATCCTGTAAAATTTCATGAGTGCGGTTAATCTCTGAATGCTGATTCACTAAGCAGTTTCCTGCGTAGTTCCACACCATCTTAATCGGCACATCAAGCTTATCTTTACCACGGACGCCATCGCGGGTCGCTGTCATCTCAGTGCCACGTAATATGGCATCGGTCCACATAAACATTGAGATGCTGGTTTTGACTGGATTGGTTAAGGTCGGCATACGAACAAAGGGAATGCTGTACGACCCTTCCCGAGCACCAGTATTGCCACCATTAATCCCGATATTACCGGTTAAAATAGCGAGCATGGCGATCGCGCGAGAGGCTAATTCGCCGTTAGAGCGACGTTGAGGCCCCCAACCTTGAACGATATAAGCAGGCTTCGCCATGCCGATCTCGCGGGCGAGTTTCACGATACGTGCAGCAGGGATACCTGTAATAGGAGCTGCCCATTCAGGCGTTTTTGCTTGTCCATCGGGGCCGTCACCTAAAATATAGGCTTTATAATGTGCATTTTTCGGGGCCCCAGCTGGCATTGTCGTTTCGTCGTAGCCCACACAGTACTTATCAAGAAATGGCTGATCGACTAAGTTTTCTTTGATCATCACATAGGCAAGCGCACTCACTAACGCCGCGTCTGTTCCCGGTCGAATCGGGATCCATTCATCCTCACGTCCAGCGCCTGTATCGGTATAGCGGGGATCGATAATGATCATTTTTGCATTCGATTTTTCGCGAGCTTGTTCAACATAATAGGTTACCCCGCCGCCGCTCATACGCGTCTCACTCGGGTTGTTGCCAAACATCACGACCAATTTGGAATTTTCAATATCAGAAGGACTATTACCATCAGCCCAGCCGCCATAGGTATAGTTCAGCCCTGCGGCAATTTGCGCGGTACTATAGTCACCATAGTGATTTAAATAACCGCCACAGCAATTCATTAAACGAGCAATTAATGTTGCACCCGGTGGCCATGACTTTGTCATCGTGCCACCTAACGTACCTGTACCGTAGTTTAGGTAAATAGATTCGTTACCGTAGTCATTGATTAAGCGCTTCATGTTGTTAGCGATAACATCAAAAGCCTCATCCCAACTAATACGTTTGAATTTTCCTTCACCACGTTTACCAACACGCATCATGGGGTAGCGTAGGCGGTCTGGGTTATACACGCGACGTCGCATTGAGCGTCCACGTAAGCAAGCACGTACTTGATGCAGTTCTTCATATACATCATTACCCGTGTTATCGGTTTCGACGTATTTAATTTCACCATCAACGACGTGCATACGTAATGGGCAACGGCTTCCACAGTTTACAGTACATGCACTCCAAACTACTTTCTCTTCTCCGGTGGGCGTCGCTGTTTTTTGCTCTGCGGCAGCAGAGGCGCTGAAAGGCAGAGAGAACCCTCCAGCCGCTGCTGCCAAACCCGTGATAGTTCCGGCCTTAACAAAGCCACGACGGGTAAGAGGAGCAAAAACGGATGCTTTCTCTTTTATATTTGCCATACATAACTCACTCAATTAATTTGCTTTAAATGTTAAAAAGTAAACTTCCAACAAAACGGAATAAAATATATTTAAGGTGTGTACTGCCAGTAATAGACACGATTAATCACATGGGTGAAAAATAAGATTTTGATAATTTAATGATAACAACCCATCAAATTAAGAGATTGTTTTACATCAATAAACAGACTAATAACTCACGTTATTAACCAAACTAACCTATTGAAAATATAAATAATTTATAACATTACCGATATGTACAGCAGTATATACTGATGAATTTTTATGATAAATTGATAGATGAAATCAGAATTAAATATCGATAGCTTTATTTATCAAATAATATTTTTAGTGAATTATACCTAAAAACAAAACCTCTATATTAAGTTAAAGAATAATTAACAAAAAAAATTAAACTAATAATGTTAATAAAAATGCCGATTATTCATATTTATCATGATAAAATACATAATATAAACTTTATCAATAAACAATAAACTAAAATGATAATTATTAGTATTTATTTGAGTTTTCGATAAACCAACTCTATTTGACTGATGGTACATTGAATGCAAAATTCTAAAAAAAACATTTATTTCAATATATTATGATGTTTTTCGTATGCAGATTAGCTGTTTCAATAAAATAAAAAATTAAATGGCAATATCGAAACAGAACAGTGAATATTCAATAACTCCTCTCCTATCATCGATAATACATTTATTTTTTTAATCTAAATACGTTACTTTTTATATTTAAAATGACGCCTAATATGATATTTTTACGCATATTCTTAGCATGAAATTATTTTTATTTACGAGTATTCCGAATAAAGATAAAGCGCATGTAACAAATAAGCTAAAAAGTAAAAAAACTCATATAAAACACTCAGTTAGTTAAAACATTTAGTGTTGTTAGTTATCTAAAAATGACATGAAAAACAGGATATTGATCTCAATATTTAATTTATATTACCGTCAAATATTGACTCACTAAGTAAATACCGCTATTTGTTGAATTATTGTTAACTAATATTGCGGTGGTGATAAATTGGAAATATCTCAAGATAATGTAAAAAGAACGGATGCAACGCTAGATGCCAATGCAAGATCAAAATGCATTCGAGGAATTGTTGGAGCAGCTTCTGGTAACCTAGTGGAATGGTTTGATTTCTATATCTACGCTGTTTTTGCTGCCTATTTTACTAAAGCGCTTACTCCGCAAAATATGGATCCACTGACGCAATCTATCTATGTCTGGGGGGTGTTTGCTGCAAGTTTCTTTATGCGTCCAATTGGTAGTTGGCTATTTGGTCGGATTGCTGATCGCCATGGTCGAAAGCGTTCGATGGTCGCATCCATTTATTTAATGGGGTTTAGTTCTTTCTTGTTTGCCGCCTTGCCAACTTATGAGCAAGTCGGGATGTTTGCACCATTGTTATTGCTACTCGTGCGCTTGTTGCAAGGCTTATCTGTCGGTGGCGAATATGGTGCCGTCGCAACCTATATGAGTGAACTCGGCCTTAAAGGACAACGGGGCTTTTTTGCTTCATTCCAATATGTCACATTATCCGGAGGGCAGTTATTAGCAAGCTTGCTCAGTGTTATTTTATTAGCGTTTCTCACTGAACAACAGCTACAGGATGGTGCTTGGCGTATTCCTTTTGTCATTGGGGGGATTGCAGCGATAGTCTCATTAATTGCTCGAAAACGCCTTGATGAAACCTTAAGTAATGAAGCATCAGAAGCAAAAGAGTCAGGTTCTTTAATCGCTCTTCTAAAACAGCATTGGAAATCTTTCTTTTTAGTCGTTGGTTATACTGCCGCAGGTTCTCTCTGCTTTTATATTATAACCGTTTACTCAAAGACCTATCTCACAAACATCGGTATTGATAGCAAAGTGGTTGGTTACATTATGACCGTATCACTCTTTGTGTTCATGCTGTCTCAACCTGTGTTCGGCATTATTTCTGATAAAATTGGCCGCCGAGCAGCAATGATTACCTTCACGCTATCCATGCTGCTATTTATCTACCCAGTGATGGTGATTGGCATGCGTTATTTTGCTCAGTCTCCTATCATTATCGCCTTATTACTGATTTTCTTAATGATGCTGTTAAGTTTTTACACTTCTATTAGTGGGCTAGTAAAAGCTGAAATGTTCCCACCTCATTTACGAGCGTTAGGTGTTGGGGTCTCATATGCGATAGGGAATGCTATTTTTGGCGGCTCGGCTCCCTCTGTTGCACTACAATTTAAAGCCAGCGGCGCAGAAAACGCCTTTTTTATCTATGTCATGGTTGTATTGTGTATCTGCTTATTTTGCTGCTTCCAGCTGCCTAAAGAGCCTGAGTATTTAAATGACCGCCATTAATTAACTTATACAATCAAAAGACCCCCAATCATTGGGGGTCGCTTCAAATCCTTGACGTTTTTTACCTAAATCCATTACTGCCCTGGTAATGGCACTAAATCACTTTCAATATAACGTCTGACCAAGGTGGCTAATGCAACCAGTGAATCAACGTGCGTTCTTTCCCAACCATGTGAGCTATCCAGTGCAAAACAAGCCAATGCCACGCGGATATCCCACCCTGCATCGACGGCAGCGGCACTGTCTGAGCGGTAGTGCTTAAAGGTATCTCTCACATGAGGAATATCATACTGTTGGCACAGCTTAAGTAGGTGGCGTGTGATAGCTAAATCAAATGGACCTGTTCTATCACGAAATGCCAATGTTAACGCATCATCCCGCGTTGTTTGATCGGGAGCCGACACCGAGTTATCAATGGCTAACAGTTCTTGTACTTCAGCACCAAAGCCATGCGTTCCCCCAATACCGACTTCCTCTGAAATGGTAAACATGATTTGGCAAGCCACTTCAGGCAGTACTTTATCATCCACCAGCGATTTCAATGCAGCTAATAACACTGCACAGCCCGCTTTATCATCAAGATGGCGAGAGACGATAAAACCATTATCAATAAACTCAGGCTGTGCATCGACTGCAACCATATCCCCTACATTAAAGCCATGTGCTAATAAATCAGCATGGTTATAACAAGGTGCATCAAGGCGGATTTCAAGGTTATCCCAATCGGCAATCTGGGTATCCACTTCAGTATTAAAACGGTGCCCCGATGCTTTTAACGGCAGAATAGTTCCCCGATATTGGTTGTTGTCACAAAATACTGTGACTCTCGCTCCTTCAGCGAAACGTGCGGCCCATGTTCCCGTGTTACGTAGTGCCAATCGCCCATTCGGCTTTAATTGTGTCACCATTGCACCGAGAGTATCTAAGTGTGCCGCTAGTGCCCTTTTGGGCTCACCATTGCCTAACGTAATATGTAGCACACCTCGGCGGGTGTATTGCGGTTGAAAACCTAATTCTGCGAGCCATTGATGAGTCTGCGCTACGGCATTCTCTGTCATACCTACAGGGCTAGGCGTTTGTAATAGCGTCTTTAATACAGATTTAAGATAATCTTGATCAATCATGTCATTACCTGTCTTCACTTAAAAATCGTTCTTGTAAGGTTGCTTGCAAGGCCAGCATGGCTTGTTCCGCATACGCCATATGCGCTTCCATAATCGCTTTCACTCTAGGAGCATCTTTACGGCGCATGGCGTCAATAAGTTGATATTGATAGTCAATCCCTTGTCGACGATCGACAGGTTCAGGCTTTAAGTAGATATCTTTGCAAATCGCCAAATCCTTAAGCAACCGTTGAAGAAAATGACAGATAAACACTAAAAGTACGTTATCAGAGTAGCTCGCAACAACAGCGTGAAAATCCAATTCGGCCATCCGCTGCTGCCAACGTTCGGCTTCATCAACTGGCTCATGATCATAAATCGCTATCGTGTCATACAGTTTTTGAAAACCTTCATTATCCATATTGTCGATAGCGCTAACTGCCACCACAGGCTCTAATAATTTACGTAAGGTATAAATGTCTTTTATCGAAACATCCCGTGTAAACAAATAATTAGACAGTAAACTCATCGCTCGCGCTTCTGTCATAGAATCAATAAATGCACCGCCACCAGGCCCCGTTTTCGTTTTTATCAACCCTTGGACTTCTAGCGATTTTAAAGCTTCTCGAACGGTGCTTTTACTGGCGCTATAACGCTCTATCAGATCTTTCTCTTGTGGCAGTCGATCACCTGGCATTAAATTATCCGCCATGATCGATTCTTTAATCGCATTCACAATTTCATCCGTGCGTTTAATTCGTCCTGTTTCTGTCATCGGCTGTTTCTCTGTGTTCATATTTTTCTTCCGGCCGTCGTCTGTTGTTCTATTTTTCATCTCCACACTCGCCTTTTACTCAAAAGAGAGCCTTGGCGCGCTGGTCAATAAATTCTGGGTATAACTCTGTTCAGGGGCAGCAAATAAACGATGAGTTTCCTGACATTCTAGCAAATCACCTAAATAGAGCACGGCCACTCTGTCAGCAATTGATTCAACGACGGCTAAATCATGACTTATAAATAAGTAAGATAACGAAAATTGTGTTTTTAGCTCTTGTAGCAACAACAACACTTGCGCCTGTACCGAAACGTCCAATGCGCTAACAGGCTCATCGAGAACGAGGATCTGTGCATCGGCTGCCAATGCTCGTGCAATCGCTAAACGCTGAGCTTGCCCACCCGAAAACTCATGTGGATAGCATGCCAGCGCATCCAATGGCATACTTACGGCCTCGAGTAATTCATGTAATCTATGGGTTTGTTCAGATTTATTCATCTGCTTAAGGTACTTTAAAGGTACGGATAAGGTTTCTCCGATCGTTTTACGTGGGTTCAATGATGCAACAGGATCTTGGAAAACATATTGGATAGCTTGACCGAAGGCTCGTGCTCCTTGTTTTTGCCACTGAGAACGGTTTTTTCCCAATATGCGGATCTCCCCTGATGTTTCCTGCTCCAATCCAACTAAAATACGGGCAAGAGTACTTTTCCCCGAACCGCTTTCCCCAACGATCGCCAATGTTTCACCTTCATAAAGATCTATTGAGATGTTTTTTAGGGCTTTAACTTCTCTACTTGTTGGATGAAAAAGGTTAGGTGGGCGACCAAACGTTTTTACCAATTGATTGACTTCAATGACCTTATTCATGACACCTCCTGCACCGCGTCTGGCTTAGCGCTATAAATATCTGCAACATGGGTAAGAAATGCTTTTCCTTCTCCCAGTTTTGGCACACTGGCAATCAAGCGACGCGTATAAGGGTGCTGTGGCTGATGAAGTACCGTTTGTGTTGCGCCCGTTTCTACAATTTGGCCTTGCTGCATCACCGCCACCCGATCACAAATTTGGTTAATCACCGCAAAGTCATGGGTAATAAAAAGTAGCGCAACCCCTCTTTCACGACGTAACTTATTGAGTAATTCTAAAATGCGTGCCTGTACAGTGACATCCAGTGCCGTTGTCGGCTCATCGGCAATAATTAACACCGGATCATTCGCAAGAGCCATGGCAATCCCAACACGTTGGCGTTGCCCTCCAGAAAGTTGATGGGGATAAGCGTGATAACTCTCTTTTGCTGATGGAATACCAACACTCTCAAGTAACTCAATCGCCTTATTCTTCGCTTGTTGATCGGAAAGGGATTGGTGAGCGGTGATCGCCTCTTGTAATTGTGCACCTATCGAAAACTGTGGATGCAGTGTCGTCAACGGATCTTGAAAAATATAAGAGACTCTAGCGCCACGGCGTTGCTGTAGCGCCGATAGAGATAATGACAACATCTCTTCTTCATTAACATAGATCCCACCACCGGTGATCACCGCTGGCGGGGAAGCTAATAGCCCCATAATGGACAGTGCTGTAACACTTTTACCAGAGCCACTTTCCCCTATCAGCCCTAAACACTCACCACGCGCCACTGAAAAACTGATATTTTTAACCGTTGGGCGCAATAGAGGCCCTTGACGAAAACCAACACACAGTGACTTCACTTCTAACACCGCCTTGCTGCCTTCCGTACGTGCTGGAATATCAATACGTGCGGTTTCTGTCACTGGTTGCGAGCGATGCAAAGCCCCTGATTTGAGTCTTGGATCAAGTAAATCGCGAATGCCATCACCTAATAAATTAAAGCTAATGACGATAAGAAAAATCATAATGCCGGGCACTAATGCAACATGGGGCGCCACGAACATCTGTGCTCTACCTTGCCCTAGCATTGATCCTAAGTCGGCATTCGGCGGCTGTGTTCCTAACCCTAAAAACGACAACCCCGCCGTTTCCAAAATCATCCACCCTATCGTGGTTGACATAGTCACGACAATAATAGGCAATACATTCGGTAAAACTTCCGTTAATAGAACTTGAATATGGTTTTTACCTGATAACCTTGCCGCCTGAATAAAATCACGATCGCGCAAGCCTACTGTTAGCCCTCGAATATTACGTGCAAAGAAGGGAATATTAACCAAAGCTATCGCGTATAACGCATTAAGTAAGCCCGGCCCAAGTACAGCGACAATCGCCAATGCCAGTAAAATATAAGGAAAAGCCATTAACATATCGATGCAACGCATCAATAGGGTATCAGTTCGCTGCCCAACATAGCCGGCAATTAAGCCAATTAGCGTACCTAATACGGCTGCAATTAACGTCGCAGAGATCCCCACAAGCAGTGATACCCGTGTTCCCCATAATAACCGTGACAAGATATCACGCCCAAGATGGTCGGTTCCCAACACATGACCCGAAGAAAAAACAGGTAATAATCGATTAATGAGATCCGTATTATCGGGATCAGGCAGTGGCAGCCAAGGTGCTAGTAATGCTGACAACATGATGACCAATAAGATCGCTAGCCCTAATGCAGCTAAACGATTAGTCATTAACAAAGACCAAGCCGATTGGCGATAACGTGGCTGGATAACCGGTGTAGTAATTTGGCTCATGATTTTAACCTCGGATCCAAAAGTGCCTGCATCAAATCAGCAAACAAATTAATAAATACATAGGCTGCTGCTGCAATTAAAACACCGCCCTGCACTAAAAAGAGATCACGTGTCGCAACCGCTTTGACCAACATGGCACCTAGCCCCGGCCACTGGAATACGGTTTCGATATAGACAGCACCGCCTAGAACAAAACCAGCTTGAATCCCAATAACGGGGATCACTGACACGAGCGCCATACGAAAAGCATGACGAAAAATAACTTTGCGTTCGCTAAGTCCTTTTGCTCGAGCTGTACGAATAAAATCTAAGCGCAAGACCTCTAACATCGCAGTACGAGTTAATCGAGCAATGACCCCTGTCGCAACTAAAGAGAGCGTCACTGCTGGCAGAACAAGATGGTGCAATAAGTCGCCGAACCCACCGCCTTGCCAAATCGAATACATCCCTGACGCAGGAAACCATTGCAGTTGTACCGCAAACAGCATGATCATCAATAGGCCGATCCAAAACGATGGCATCGAAATGCCCAGTAACACGGCTAGCGTGATCATTTTGTCACTCCAGCTAAACTGACGGATCGCCGAAATAATGCCTGCCAGCAACCCTAAAACAGAGCTGAGCAACAGCGCACTGCCCCCAAGAATTAAGGTGGCTGAAAAACGTTCTAATACCTCGTCAGTGACAGGACGATTGAGTACGAATGAGCGCCCAAAATCCCCCTGCAATAAATTACTTATCCAGATAAAATATTGTTGATATAGCGGCTTATCTAAACCAAGTTCCTGTTTTACCCGCGCCACATTCTCTGGTGTTGCCCATGGCCCGAGCAGTGCTTGAGCGGGGTCACCAGGGATCAACGCCATGATGAAAAATACGATAAGCGTGAGCCCAATTAAAATGGGTATCGTCGCTAAAATTCGTTTAACACAATATAGCCACATAGGTTCTTCCCCAGTAAATCTTCCCGTCGTAACCGTTGTAATGCCGAGTAAAGGCTCGCTACTTTGTTATGCCGTGAAATTAAGCCAATTGATCCGTTAATCTTTATGAACGTCTTTAAGCAATAAATTAAAATTTGGCTGTAATTTAAAATTACTGATCCGCGCACTGGCGACCGCATTTTGCTTCCAATTTGCCACAAACAGCCATGGCGCATCTTGGTGAACTCTCTTTTGTACCTGCCGATAAAGCCGTGCCCTCTCAGCCATATCGTTTGTTACTCTTGCCTTATCTAATAAGCTATCGAGTTGTTTATTCGCGTAATAGCCAGAATTAAATCCCCCTTTCTCTGGCCATGATCCAGAGTGCAGCGTCAAAAAGGGTAAGGTGTCAGGATCGTTCGTCATCCATGCCATTTCCGCCATATGTGCTTGTTTAAGCCCTGAATTCACCTTTGATAAATAGGTATTCCACTCAAAAGTCTGTATTTCAACTGACAGCCCAACGGCCTTTAGGTCGGCCTGAATCGCTGTCGCCATCGGGATCGGATCCAACATGCCAGATCCTCCCTCTGTGACATAAAAAATAATTTTTTGCCCTTCTGCTCCCGCCGCTTTAATCAATTCACGCGCTTTTTGAGGATCGTAAGGGTAAGCCTCCGTTTCAGGATCAAACGCCCAATCGAAAGCTGAAGGGATTGGCCCCTGTGCAACATCTGCGGAGCCTTGAAGGATATATTTAACGATATTCTGTTTGTTGACTGCGTAATTCACGGCTTGCCTGACACGCACATCGTCAAATGGTGGACGTGATGCATTCAACATGCCATACCAAACATGCGGGCCTGTTGCTTGATACAAGTGAAAACGTTTATCAGAGGCAAACAGTGGTACATTATCCGCGGGCACTTCAACCATCGCATCAATCCCTCCCGACAGCATTTCAGCCACGCGAGTATTAGCGTCAGTTATTGGGCGAAAAACCACATATTGCAGTGACGGTCGCCCTCCCCAGTACTGATCATTGGCTTCCACAACAACACGCTGATTCGCCGTCCACTCGGTAAATTTAAAAGGCCCTGTCCCACTTGGATGGCGACCAAAATTTTTATCGTATTGTTTAACGGCGGTTGGCGAGACAATCAAACCTGCGGGGGTTGCAAGATTGGATAAAAAAGGAGCAAACGGCTCTTTTAACCGGAAGATCACCGTGGCGTTATCGGGCGTTTCAATGTTGTCGATAACAGAAAAGAAAAATGATAAAGGAAAAGGCCCTGTATGATAGTAAGGATGCTCACGATTAAGCATACGTTCGAACGTAAACTTAACCGCTTGTGCATCTAATGGTGATCCATCATGAAAGCGAACCCCTTTGCGTAAATGAAATGTGTAAGTCAGTCCATCCTCACTCACATTCCATGATTCGGCCAGTGCAGGCTCAAGCTTTAATGAACCATCAGAATTGCGCACCAACCCCTCATAAATATTCACCAAGATCCGTGAATCATTGGCAGCCGTCGCCACCTGAGGATCTAATGATTGCGGTTCAGCCACTTGCCCTAATAACAATACATGGCTGTTTTCATCGCCCCATAGCGGAAATGAAAAAGCGAAGAGAAGTGAAACTGTGGCTACCCATCTGCGTAAACACATGCCCATATTTGTTCTCCCTGGTGTGGTGACGATGCTGTGATATGTGTCAATTTTGTTAAAATTATTCTCTTTTTCTTTATTTATGATGATAAATTAACTTTCTCGCAATAATTTATAATGATAAATTTGATCGGTGTCTAATTTATGAGGTGTAAAATGACTTTTTCTATCGTCGCTCGTTGTGCAAAAACGGGGGAAATTGGAGCAATAACCGCAACAGGTGGTCCCGCAGTAGGGGCATTAGTTCTCCATGGAGCAAGTCATCATGGTGCGATTGCCACACAAGCCATGACCAACCCCATGGCGGGTATAACGGGAGTTGAATTCCTTCGAGAGGCTATGCCAGCTAAAACCTGTTTAGATGTTTTGCTTAAAAAAGATGCCGCCCCCACATTAAGGCAATTGATCATTATTGATAAACAAGGCACCAGTGCGCATTGGACTGGACAGGCATGTTTACCTTGGTGTGGTGGCTTATCTGAAACCAATTTAGCGATTGCAGGTAATATGCTCGCAGGAGAGCATGTTTTACACGCGCTATACGATACCTACCATAAATACTCAGAATTAGCGCTAGCAAATAGGCTATTAATGGCAATGAAAGCGGGTGAAAAAGCGGGAGGTGATTATCGAGGAATTCGTTCAGCGGCACTCAAAATATGGCACCGTCGCCAATATGCAGATATTGATATTCGCGCTGATTGGTCACAACAACCTTTATCTGACTTAAACGTTATTCTGCATCAAATATGCTCAAGCGACTACGCCGATTTCTTCGCACAAATTCCCACTGGAAATGAATAGTCAGCCTCACTTAACAGCAATCACGTAATTCAACTTAGGAAATTAATACTCATAATATGAAATTATCTCTAAAATAGCCGTCAAACCTTTGACAGAATGTAACAAAATGAAACATTTTAGGCGACAATTAACTATTTCAAATAGAACAAATTAGTAAACACATTTACTCTTTTTACGTCATAATTCGAAATATAAATAAAATAACCTTCTTAAAATGACGATGTTTTCATAGATTTAAGCTCTCAATTTTCCAAAAAATTACGTGAATACCAATAGTGTAAATCAGCATTTCCAATAAAAATAAACATAACAATAGTTATAAACTATCAAAAATCACTGTTTATTAGGTATAAACATTTTTACACCTACAGCAGACTCGTTATAGTAGCGCCCAAATAGAGGCGATGAGTAGAAAACTAAATAATGGAAGAAAACAAACTCAGTACACTATCGGGTTACTTTTTACGCAAGGCAAGAAAGGAGAAGAAAATCACGGGCAAAGAATTAGCCAAATTAATGGGGATCAGCCAGCAACAAATTTCTCGCTATGAAAACGGGATAACGCCACTCACAATTGATTTACTGTATAAATTTCTATTGATCTTGGAGATTGATGGCGCAAGTTTTATACAAAAAATTTTCCACGAATACGCGAACGGTAGCAATAATAAAGAGCCTGCTCCCGTCACACCACCATCACTCAGCCAATATATCAGACACTTTATTAAAGATAAAAATAGCGCAACACGCGATGAAATACGTTATTCCAATCACAATAGAAAAAATTTAGAGACCTATTCCGTCCAGCTCAAGCCACTCAATGGCGCCAAAATAAAGAGAGTTAATTCTAAAAAGGAATAAATCGCCCTATAATAAATTACACTCCAATAATAGAGGTTTATACTAAATAAGCACTTCTACCTAAGTGAATTAATTGTCATTTCCCACTGGGTTCGCCAAACTTTTAATCCATGATTTTTCTGGCATGATGATAATAAGCACAAACTATGTATGCCAATTGGTTAAAAAATAGATAACTCAAACTGTTGCCTAAATAAAAAACCTGATTTATTGTAAGGATTACTTATTTAGATAACACTTTAACCAGCTTAGTCGTATATTTTACTTTTACCACTATGTGTGACTAAAAAAATAAACAAATTTAGGATTATTATTAGTAACAGTCGTTATTGAAAGGGTTAAACTGGATAAGAATTCGTCTTTGACTATTTTATCAACAGACAAAGAGATAAACATATCTTCATGTTTTTTAATGATAAATCAGAGGTAAAATATATTCCTAATAGGCGTTTCAATAACAAAATATATTTTTTCAACTTTATTTTAAAATAGTGTAAACCTAAAAAGACGCCACGAATTTTCCTGTTACTGAAAAAATTGAGAATTTAGTTCAAAAAAACGACAATATAAAAAACACAAACATTTAGATATTTAATTAAATGTTTTTAAACTAATACGTATTTTATCTATTTAACCTTTCAAGAGTAAAAAGAAGGATAACCACCAACCCTCATAAAATCGGATATTTCATTCCCCTACCCTTATTAACCACACAATATAGCATTGTTTAACACTTGGCTCATTCTAGTATTTTTGCTAATTACTCACTCTACGAAACAAATATCCACCGCATCTAAGTTGATTAAAAAATCACTGTACACATTATCTGACATTTCACTTTATTTTCTGCCCTCTTAAAAAGATTGAATTTTATTAAAATAGCTCGCAAACCCCTTACAGGCTTGATTATTTCTGATTATGAATATTCACATTTCTCTTACTTTTGTTAACAAATATTAACCATAGTTAACAACATCATGAAATATGATAATATGATTATCTTAAATTGTAATTATTTACTATATAAAAACTAAGGTTATTATTGAGGTTATAGATGAAAATCTCGAGAAGAAAACTACTTTTAGGGGTCGGTGCTGCGGGTGTTCTCGCAGGTGGTGCTGCGGTTGTTCCAATGATCCGCAGAGAAGGTCGGTTTGAATCCACCAAATCTCGTGTTCCTGCTGTAGCAGGCACAGAAGGTGCATTACCAAAATCCGCTGATGCCGTTATTATCGGTGCAGGCCTTCAAGGTATTATGACTGCAATTAATCTCACCGAAAGGGGGATGAACGTTGTTATTTGTGAAAAAGGCGTTGTAGGCGGCGAACAATCAGGCCGTGCTTATAGCCAAATTATTAGCTACAAAACTTCCCCAGAAATTTTTCCATTACACCACTATGGAAAAATTTTATGGACTGGCATGAATGAAAAAATCGGTGCTGATACAAGTTACCGCATTCAAGGCCGTGTTGAAGTTCCTTCTAGCGAAAAAGATCTAGAACTCACCAGAGAGTGGATCAAAAAGACAGCAGAAAACCCAGGTTTTGATACACCTTTAAGAACTCGCATGATCGAAGGTGAAGAGCTGGCAAAACGCTTACCTAATGCACAAACTCCATGGAAAATCGGTGGATTTGAAGAAGACGCAGGTAGTCTCGACCCAGAAGTGGTTACACCAACCATGGCTAACTACGCCAAATCAATCGGGATCCGTATCTATACCAACTGTGCAGTAAGGGGCATAGAAACCGCTGGCGGTAAGATTTCCGACGTTGTGACCGAAAAAGGTTCCATCAAAACATCTAACGTAGTGCTGACTGGTGGTATCTGGTCTCGCCTATTTATGGGTAACCTAGGCGTTGATGTTCCTACACTGAACGTTTACCTATCTCAACAGCGTATTACTGGCGTGCCTGGTGCACCGAGAGGAAACGTGCATCTACCAAACGGTATTCACTTCCGTGAACAAGCTGATGGTACTTATGCGGTAGCACCACGTATCTTTACCAGTTCTATCGTTAAAGATAGCTTCCTGCTAGGCCCTCGCTTTTTACACCTACTCGGAGGCGGAGAGCTGCCATTAGAATTCTCAATCGGTAAAGATCTCTTTAACTCCTTCACCATGGCAACCTCATGGAAGCTGGATGAGAAAACGCCATTTGAAGAGTTCCGTACCGCAACTAACACACCAAACAATGAGCACTTGGATGGCGTTCTAGAAAGACTTAGAAATGAATTCCCTGTGTTTAAAGACTCTAAAGTGGTTGAGCGTTGGGGCGGCACTGTTAGCCCAACTGACGATGAGATCCCAATCATTTCGAAAATCGAACAATACCCTGGCCTTGTTATCAACACCGCAACAGGTTGGGGTATGACAGAAAGTCCTGCATCTGGACAGTTGACTGCTGATCTATTGATGGATACTAAGCCTATCATCGATCCACGTCCATACAGACTTTCTCGTTTTAGCGAGTAATATAAAACGCTTTTTACGCGGGATTTGGATGCACTCTTCACTTATGCTAATTAGGTGAAGAGTGATTGGAATGGCGCGTGAATGGTTTGTAGCTTTGCTACTGCGTTTGATATATAGCTCAATAAAATAGCCTCTATGCTAACAAGCAATAGAGGCTATTTTTTTATAAAAATAAAATGACTTCGTTTAGTAATACATCGCTATCAATTTATTATCGACAGATTTAATCTCAATAGGAGTATCAAAGATATCTTCGATGATATCGACCTTCATAATGTCATTAGGCGCCCCATGATAAACTAACTTCCCTGCTCGCATAGCGATAATATGGTCGGAGTAGACAGAGGCAAAATTGATATCGTGGATCACCAAAATAATCGTTTTGCCTAACTCGTCTGCCGCGCGACGCAGCAATTTCATCATAATGACCGCGTGCTTCATATCAAGGTTGTTGAGTGGTTCATCTAACAGCACATATTCAGTGTCTTGACATAAAACCATCGCCACATAGGCTCTTTGCCGTTGACCACCTGATAGCTCATCCAAATAACGATGACGCAAGTTAGATAAATTTAAGAATTCGAGTGACTCATCGATTTTCTTTTTGTCATCAAGGGTTAAACGCCCTTTTGTATAAGGATAGCGACCAAAACCAACTAACTCTTCAACGGTTAATCGACTTGCGAACTGGTTTTCTTGTCGCAACACTGACAAATAAGTCGCTAGCTTATCACTTGGCGTTTTTACAACATCTAGCTCATTAACCTTCACATGCCCAGAATCGGCCATTAATAAGCGCCCAATGATTGATAAAAGCGTCGACTTACCTGCTCCATTAGGCCCAATAATCGATGTAATACCACTATTTTTAATCGTTGTTGTGATGTTATCTAAGACCTTAGTATCCTGATAACTTTTCGATATCTGATTAATTTCAATCATACTAAAACCTTCTTAACACCATATAAATAAAGAATATGCCGCCGATAAACTCAATCACAACAGATAGCGTACCCGCCATGTTCAAGCCGTAATCAAGGATCAATTGCCCTCCAATAAGCGCAATCACTCCTAATAAGAAAGAGACGGGCAACAGATAACGGTGCTGACTACTACCACTAATAAAATAAGCAAGGTTCGCCACCATTAACCCTAAGAAAGTTAATGGCCCTACTAATGCTGTCGATACCGCCACTAATATCGATATCAGTAATAAAATCACCGTCACTTTATGGCGATAGTTAATTCCTAAATTGATCGCATTTGCCTGACCGAGAGCTAAAACATCGAAACAATAGCGCATACGCCACAGCAAAATACCAACGACTAGCGTAATTGCTAAAGTAAAGAAGATCAGCTCAGGGGTCGCTCGTGTAAAAGTCGCAAACATACGACTTTGTAGAATTGAGAATTCATTCGGATCCATCAACCGCTGTAGTAACGTCGCCGTACTTTTAAATAACGTACCAAGAATAATACCAACCATCAAAACGAGGTTGATATTCAACTTAGCTGAAACAAATAACCAGCGATAAAGTAATACGGAGAATAGAACGAGTAGCGATGACTCTAGCAAAAACTTCCCAATATTGAGTAACCAAGACGCAGGGAAGCTATCGGTATAAAACACAAAGATTGACTGTAATAAAATAAATAACGCCTCTAAACCCATAATAGAGGGCGTCAATATCTTATTATTGGCTATGGTCTGAAAAAGAACGGTCGAGACCCCAGAAGCAAAAGCGACCAGAATCATCGTCAGCACCATATAACCTCGGTGTGGCAAAATATAAGCAAGGTTATTGCCAAGATTGATAGTCATAAAAAGTGTAATAGCTATAACCGACAGCCCCAGTAATAGCCATATTCTTTGTAATGGTGTCATCCCTTTTTTGGGTAACACCACTGATGCATTAACTTTTTGCATAACGCTGCTGCTTCAACAGTAAAAAAAGGAAAATAATGGCGCCAATAACACCTAAAATCACACTTGCAGGTATTTCGAATGGATAACGGACTAAGCGACCGACAATATCACAGAGTAAAACTAACCCTCCGCCAGCAATACAGATCCATGGCAGCGTTTTACGAATATTGTCTCCCATAATTAAACTAATGAGATTCGGGATAATCAGTCCTAAGAATGGCAATGCCCCGACAACGACAACAACAACCCCGCTTATCAGTGCAATAATCGATAAACCAATTGTCATTACCTTACGGTAATTTAGCCCCACGTTGATGGCAAACTCACGACCCATACCCGCAACCGTGAAACTATCCGCAATCCAACAAGCAAGTAATGTGAGTAAACCGACTAGCCATAAAAGCTCATAACGCCCCTGAATGATGCTAGAAAAATCCCCGCTCATCCAAGCACTTAATGACTGTAGCAGGTCAAATGAATACGCGGTAAAGATTGTCAGTGCGCTAATAACGGCTCCTAACATTATGCCGACCAGCGGCACAATCAGCGCTGATTTTAAGATAACCCTGCGCAACAGCATCATAAACAGCATTGTACCCAGCAATGCAAACCCGCTTGCCACTACCATTTTGGTCATAATATCGGCGGTAGGGAACAGTATCATCACAAATAATAAACCCAAACTCGCTGACTGTGTTGTTCCCGCCAACGAGGGTTCAACAAAACGGTTTTGGGTTAGAAGTTGCATGATAAGCCCAGCAACACTCATAGCGCTGCCTGCTAGGATCAAGGAAATAGTTCGAGGAATACGACTGATAAAAAAGATGTCTTGCATCTCTGGATCGGTGAAAAGTGAAACGGGTGACACGTCACCCGCTCCAATAAACAAACTCATCACCGCTAATACCAATAAGGCGATAATTCCAAAAAAAAGATAAAGCGTTTTCATTGATTAGTTTGTTTGGTTTTTTTCTAATGCGTTATTAACATCATCCATTAACTGAGAATAAGTTTGAATGCCACCAGCGATGTAAACGGCAGACGGATCAAGATAAGTCACTTGTTGTTTATTCCATGCCGATGTTTTTCTTACTAACGCATTGTCTAAAACTTGGGCTGCTGGCTGAGCATCTGTGCGGCCAATTGCGCTATCACGGTCAATGACAAACAACCAATCTGGATTCAGTTTGACTAGCAATTCTGCGTTAACAATGTTGCCATGTCTGCCTGTATCTTCAGTGAAGACATAAGCAGGCTCAAAGCCCAATTCATCAAAGATGAAGCCAAAACGTGAGCCTGGACCATAAGCAGAGATCTTACCGCCACTCACTAAGATCACCATCGCTTTACCTGCGGTTGGTGTTTTTTGTTTGATTTGAGCAATTTTTTCTTTGAAATCAGAAACCAGCTTTTTAGCTTGTTCTTCCTTACCGAATAGCATACCTAATTCAGTTGTGCGTTCAGTTAAGCTATCAATAAAGCGTTTATTATCAATATCCATTGAGATAGTTGGCGCAACAGCACTGAGTTTGTCGTATGCGTCGCGAGCGCGGCTACCAGCTAAAATTAAGTCAGGTTGTGCATTGCTCAGCACTTCATAAGCAGGTTCAAATAGTGTGCCTGCGTTGATGTAATCCGGAGAGTTATACTTAGATAAAAATTCAGGTAATTGAACGTTTGTTTTTGGTAGGCCAGCGACTGGGGCGCCTAAGGCATCCATAATATCCAGTGTTTCCATACTCATAACAAACACTTTTTCAGGATGGCGAGGAACTTCTGTTTTACCTTGAGCGTGCTCGATAGTGATCGTTTGTTTCTCTGCCGGTGCAGAAGTTTCTGCCTTTTCTTTAGATTGATCACAACCAGCCAATACTAAGGCTGACACTAAGACGAGCCCTGAAGTTAGTGATTTTACAAACATCCAATTTCCTCCATCTATCTCTAAATAATGTGAGTTGTCGCTTTAAGCCCGATAAATCTACCCGATTTGGTAAACGCATCAATGCTCAGCGCGGCTAGCAGCTTCTAAAAAGAACCCATAGCGCTGCCACCGACTCCACCCATAGCACAAATAATAGCGCTATCTTACCTTGTACTTAGTACAAATGATATTAGTTTACATTTGCATTCAAAAGAAATGGTAGCAAACGCACAAATTCCTAAAATAGATCTTGCCCCCTAGCACGCAAAGGCTTTCATGCTATTGTGTTTGGTTTTACCATCATAAGATACGAAAGAAGAGAGGAACCTAAGAGAAACAGGCATATTGGGTAGTGCACTAATGCCACCACAGACACCACAGACACCACAGAAATAGCACCCAGCAAAGTCGTTAGCTAGAAAAGATAAAAATTATGTTACTCATTCGTTTAAAAGTGCATTTTCCCTAGCAGAAACAAACGCCAAATAGCAATAATCGCAAATAAACATTCAAACATTGTAAAATGTGTTATTGGCAGTGCCTATTGCTGATTTTTTCAAACCCAAAACACGGAAATAGGTACCGCGCTATTATTAGACCGTGCAAAAGCCTACCGCCCTCACGTTATTCAGTTGGTCAACTCGCTTCTCATTCAGTGTGCCACTACAATATATCTCCGCATTAATTTGTTTTTAGGATAACGCTTTCAAAAGGAATAAAAATGCCCGTAACCAACCCAGACGTTTTGAAGCTCCGTTTATTAGGTGAAATGTATGATGACAGCTATTTTCCTGATCATCTGGTGAAGCAGGGTGAGGCCATTCTTCTGCGATTGTGTGAGGCACTGGAAAACAATCCACCGAACGGACTGGCGGAGTTGTATGTGCTGACACAGCAGTCAACGGAAGAATTTAACGATTTGCAAGATGCCTTTGAAGAGGCGGGCAGTGAGATTGAAACGGTTGCCCGTGATGCTATCGGCGAATCATTTTACCTGATTGCTCGGGCATACGGCTTTTTAGATGCAGATCCGGAGGAGCTGATTGCAACACGGGAGTGGTAATTAAATAACAATCATACCGTGGCCAACTAATATTGGTCACCGCATTAGGCTGTTCATAGAGCAGCCGCCCTGCTCCATAGACTCTTCTTGGCTCTCGCCAAGTAAAAATGGCTAAATGAAAGTGAAGAAGCGATAAAACGCCACATGAGAAACTTGTAGTGTTTTACATAAAAAGGATTATAGGAATCTGATTTATATGAAATACATATATAATACAATAATTATCATTTATATGTTTTTCTTATGCATGATGATAACGGTTTTTTCTATATCCGATTATGAATGGATGATTGGGGAGAGTGAAATAACAAACTTATGTCAGTTACCCATGGGAGGAAGATATACACTAGAGCCAATGTTGGTTATTTTACCGTTGCTAGTGCCATTATTTATAATTAGAAATAAGAAAATACGCTATTTATGTATTTTGATTGCTGGCTTTTATATCTATTGGTCCTTTTTCCTGAGATTTAATCTCTGCATGCCATTTTAGGTACCGTTAAACATTGTATATACGATATGGGTACTGCCTGTTTACCCTCGCCATACCCATTATATTAAAAAATGAGTTAATTGACTAAAACAGCCCGCCGCTCCCAACCTAAGCTCATCAGAGCCATGCTCAGGCACAATCACCCAGTCACCCTGAAAATTCCTATTCCTTTGGGTTTGTTTTTAACATTTCTTTTTTAAATCCCAAAATATGGTTACGTCTTAAAAACACTCAATGCTTTATAAGATAATGGCGTATGAAAATACAAAAAATTCAACTTCGAAACAGAGATGCGTAAATGGAAAAGACGTAATCAAATTGTAAAAAGGAAAAAAGCTCAAAAAACATAATACTTCATCAAAGTGATAGCATCATCCTTTTTCTTCTCTCCATGAGCGGTTATTAAGCTATCACTTCTTAGGTTGTTAATTTTACTAAGCTTGAATTTCTATCGATGGTGTAATCCAAAGGTGCTGTATCCGTTGATTGATTCTCTTATGTGATATATCGCAAATAACCACTATATTCGGTTCATTCTTTCATAAATAGCCATGTAAGATATGGTGTTAAATAACAAGTGCATTTGGAAATCACTATGACCAATTATCGTCATATACTGCTTTGTATCCTATCGGCCAGCCTATTTTCCCCAATCGGCCTTGCCAATACCCACACAGTCACAGTATTCCAGTGTGTGAATAAAAACCAAAAAAAAGTTAATATCAGCCTAGTAAATGGTCAGTACATTTATCAATTCGGCAAACTTAATCAAAAACCTGATATCACTATGGTAAGAAAGCCTGAACAATTAGCTGCACGTTATCTCACCCCTAAGGGAGATAGATTCAATGGAAAAATCTATGAGGTTGATTTTCGAAATGGCGACTATACCTATACCGTTTCCTCTTCCTATTTAGACTAAAAGCATATCGCTCATGTGGATGTATATCAAAAAGATAAATTACTTACTTCTATCTCTTGTTTGCCAAATACCATTGTTGATAACCTTCATGAACATATTTTCGATTTGCCAAGTGATGATTAAATAATGGCTCACACTATGCCAATAATAAAACACCTCGATCAACAAAGTTTTACAGAAGCGCTTTTTAATCCAGAACAACAAGGGCAGATAGCTATTATTTATTTTTCTGCCTCTTGGTGCCAGCCTTGTAAAAATATGCAACCGATCTTTGAGCAACTCCCTCTATATTTGGATAGCTCAGCCATTAATTTTGGCATCGTTGACATCGCTCAATCACCTACTCTAGCACCGATGTATGGTATTAAATCGGTGCCTTCAATCGCATTATTTAACGACTCACGTTTGGTTGCTATCGTGGCTGGGGAAGTCTCACTACAGCATGCCATAACAAAGATACGGTCTGCTCTCCCCATTGATTAATTACCTCCCCTAAGGCCCCACGATACATTAATGAAGTTCTGATTGAACATGCCGTAAACTACGTACCCACGGCTTATCACGTTGAATTGCCGAGGGTAAATTTTTCAATGCTCGTTTTGCAGAAGCTATATTAGAGAATTCACCATAAACCAATACATACCATTGGCGACCATGACGAACGGTTTCATACACTAAATAATTTGACAATTTATGGCGGCGCGCATGTTCATAGAGACCAGCTGGTGAACTGGCACTACCAATCTGCAATGTGTAATGCCGAGGGGATGCAGTGCGAGGATCGCCCCCTAAATTATACATAGGTTTCATGTCTGACGAAGGCTTCTTGGCTACTTCAACCGTTTTCTCCATTCCAGATGCCGCCTCCTCTTTAACCACGGTTTCCTTCAGTTCAATTCTAAAATGGAATATTCCATCCTTAGGCAAATTAGATAGCGTAGACGCCAACTGAGTTAGCTTTGTATCAACCCTTTTTTCAGAAACTTCAGAATTCAATGAATCAGCAACTTTCTCTTTAACGTTTGCTGATCCTTCTATTGATGGAGCCATTGGTACAGTTGCATGTTTGGCAAGCTCACCTTGTTGCTCAGGTGATAACGGGATAGCCGATGTAACTTGTTCTGTTTTTTCAGGGGAGTGATTAACAATACCAACTGGGTTTATTTGTTCTACTGACACCTGATTATTAACAAGCAGCTCCCTCCCTTTTCCCTGATTATTTAAAATATGGCGTGAAAGTAATATCCATTTCTTTGATAAGCCATTCAGTGCGTCATCATAGATTTCAATACTGCTACGAATAACATGGCTTAAGCTAGGAATAGCTGCAATTTTTGTCTGAAATTGGTTCCTTTTTAACGATTGGATAGTAGGGTCAAATATGGGCACTGAAATGATAGCCTTTTGCAGTAATACAAGATCAATTTTCGATTCTGGCTTTGGCTCTAACTTAAAGGGATGCACTCCAATATGGTCATTTGCTATTTTAGGTAACTGCTGACACAGCTTTTGATCTGGCACTGTCATGAGCACACGAGACGATGACATTGCAGTTTCTTTTTGAATGTCAGAAAGAAAATCCTTTGCAATGTCATGCACTTCCCCTTCCGCCTGTAATGCTTTTTCTAACCACCATTGCGCGCAAGCGGTATTTTGTACGCCGCCATCACCAAAATAAAATAAAATCCCTAGATGAAGCTGCCCGAGGGGATATCCTCGTATAGCTGATTGATGGATATAATAACGGCCTTTAATTAAATCGACCGGAACGCCATCACCGTTAATTAATTGCACGCCCATATCATGAATAATTTCAACGGGTGTACGCTGTGCTTGTGCAACAGACTGACACACTACTGCTCCTGCAAAAACAGTAGATAGAATAGCGAATTTAGCGATACTACAATGATGCTGTGATATAAACATGAAATAATTCCAAATAGGTAATATAAAAATAAATGGAATGCACTTTGATAATAAAATTAAGTACTATCTTTCAAATCTAAGGCCGGTCTGGTAAATAAGGGGAATTTAAAACCAATTTATACCAAACACCATTTGTACGTTTCATTGTTAATACACCAAAAAATAATGCCAGTTAATCGCAGTGAGTAGACTCAATGGATTATTCCTCGTTAATTTAAATTTTTTAAGTCACCCATGGTTAAAAATCACTGTCTAAGCTTGAGTCAGTGTTAAATTAATAATGATCAGATCGCTCAATTTTGGCAAACACTGGCAGATATCATGTTCTAATTCATTATTCCTTTTTAATCCGTTACAGCGGGGAGACTGAACTCGTTCCTAGCCCGCATAAATAAGCATTTTACCATCATGAGAGTATCCACTTCGATTATATCCTTACTAATAACCTTCAACCCATACTGGAGCAGTATTTAATAAACACCGAGCTAGTTACCACTTTCTCTAGTCCATCCCACTCGATACTTTCATATCCTAGTCTACTATCTAAGGAAATACCAAATAATATCTATTATCGTAACCCTTGTTTATTTCCTACTTAATTACCCGCTATTTTAAAATATTCATAATGCCTTATGCGTAATACGCCTCATTTAAAATGGAAGGAAGATGTGTATATTTCTCATATCATAACCCTATAACATAAAATAATTTGTCAGCATTAAAACAGTCACTCCAATTTAATAATTATGCGTTTATTTAGCAAAATCGATTTTTCTAACCATTTAAATTCATCTTAAAAATTCTTATTTCTCGCCCCCGAAACTTAAATAAAATGAATACCCTTATTTTTATTAAGTAAAAATACCAATATTTGAAATATAATATAAAAACCCTAGGTAAACCCACTAATCGATGATGATTATGTGTGATTAAAAAACGCTGTGTTTTGACATATCAAACACAGCGAAGATTGTAATATTAACGAACTAATGTCTCTGATTGCGCTAACCACTCATATTGGCCAAAAACGTCGCGCCCCTTGAGCCAACGTTGCAACATATCCAACATTAACATCACACTGACATCTTGTTTGACCTTAGTACTGTGATTACTTGGCATATAACGTACACGCTGGGCATAGCTTTTTTCGGATGTATATAATGCTAATGATAGACAGCCATCGTTAGCGCCTCCAACCGCTAAACCAATATGTGCTTTTTCTTGTTTAGCGACCTCACTAGCATGGCCTATCAGTGCTAATAAACTCTGGTCTTCTTGTTGGTTTATCACTTTACAGCCATTGAGTGGGGCCGATACTGCATTTAAAGTCCAATTGAGTAAACCTGCGCTAAACTCTTCACAAATAGCAACCCTAAGCTGTTTTTCATTTAACTCACGGCATATCACGCTAGGTAAGCCTTCAATACCCTCAAAAACTACATTTTCACCAACACCTTCTTTGATCACTTGCCATTGCGCTAACATTTCCTCTTTCAATGTTGCAGGTCCTGTGAGTTTCAATTCAATAATAGGCATAGAGGAACGGTATCCAAGTACACAACCTTCCGGAAGAGCGAGTGAATCAAATTGCTTAGCTAAACTACTCTCACTTCGTCCAAAACTGGCTAAACGTAGGCATAACGGGGGTTCGTTCAATGGATATCGTTGGCGTAATCTTGGCAAAATTTGATCATGTACCATCACTTTAAACTCTGAAGGTACGCCAGGCGTAAAAAATAACCAACAACCATTGAGCTCCATGGCAAAACCACATGCCGTACCAATCGGGTTATCCACCAATTCGGCACCTTCCGGTAACAGCGCTTGCTTACGATTCGTTTCTGGCATTACCCATTCTCTGGAAGCAAAATAGCGTTCCATAACCGTAATCCATTCAGCATGCTCAACTAAGGGCACCCCAGCAGCCGTTGCTGCCGCCAAAGTACTTAAATCATCACGAGTTGGTCCTAGTCCACCATTAACGATCAGAATATCTGCATGTTGACTTCGCGCTTGTAAAGTGTGTACTAGGTCGTTCAGATTATCACCAACTGTCGTTCGCCCACTCAGTGGGAAGCCTTCTTGAAAAAAGCAATCAGATAACCAAGCTGCGTTAGTATCAATAATTTGCCCATGCAGTACCTCATCTCCGGTACTTAACATCTCTACAATTAGCATCCATAAGCTCCAGTTTGCGAATGTTTAATGATTTTCCATTAAGCTACCCTATATTGGCATTCGCTAAAATAAATATTTGAGATAACTTCGTTAAATTTACTCATTCCTCTATTTTTCTTTGGTATGACTTTTTATTACTCACTCATGGAGGCGCTAACTAACTGCTATACAATGCATTTAATAGATGAATTTATCTAAAATTTTTGTATGTTAACTAAGTGAAATTAAGGAATTTAACGTTGTTATTAAAAAAGGATATACTTATATGAATCCACCTAAAAGCCGCCTCACTCATTTACTCATTTGCATCGGAGCATTTGTCGCTTGGTTTTTTTCTTCATTCATTATACTGTTGATGCCTAATGCACTTTTGTTACTGCAATCCCAATATGCTATCCCCGCTATATCATTGCTATTACTGTTGCCTTGCGCCTTAGTTTGTTGGTTTTTTTACCAAAATAGCTTCAAACTTATGCCTATCGGTAAAACCAATTTAAATGAATTAAAACTCCCCATCTTGGCTATATTTGGCTTAATATTTCTCAATATGCTATTGGGAGCACAAGAAGAATGGCTTGAAAGTATCAGTCACATGACTGGCTTTGCCTTTTTTCTCTATGTAATAACGATTATTATCGCAGCCCCGATTAGCGAAGAAATTATATTTAGAGGCTTTTTACTTAATGCGGGCATGTGGTATGGCACGGCTGGAAAATGGATAGCCATTATCGCTTCTTCATTTTTATTTGCTTCAATACACTCACAGTATCAATCTGTAAATACCCTTATTACTATCTTTATAATGGGCGCTATTTTATGCCATGTAAGGATCAGCACTCGCTCATTAATTGCACCAATATTACTCCACGCTTTAAATAACACGATTGCGACTATATTCATATTTGCAATGTCATTTTAGTAGTGGTAATTCGCCAGCGCTTCCGGTAAAGTTTGCCGCCTTTTCGGCGAGTAATTAACGCATTGGGGGCAAAATGTTTATTGGTTTTGACTACGGAACATCAAACTGCGCGGTCGCAATTATGGATAAGGGAAAGCCTACACTGTTACCATTAGAAGGTGATAGTGCTTATATTCCGTCAACCCTTTGCGCGCCAACTCGAGAATCTGTTTCTGAACATTTATTCCGTCATCTTAATATATTACCGTCAGATGAAGTGGGCGAACAAATACTGAGGCGTTCCATCGCATATAACCGTGAAGAAGGGATTGAACTACTTCCTGAGGATATTGTTTTTGGCCAAGCAGCATTAGAGCTATACCTAAAAGATCCTCGCGATGTCTATTATGTCAAGTCACCAAAATCCTTTCTTGGTGCTTCAGGCCTTCACGAAGTGCAACTCAGTTTCTTTGAAGATTTAGTGTGCGCCATGATGGCGAATATTAAACAAAAAGCCGAACTGCATTTACAACACACAATTACTGATACAGTCATTGGCCGCCCAATTAACTTTCATGGCCGTGGCGGTGAATTAGCTAATCAGCAAGCTGAAGCTATTCTTATTAAAGCCGCAAAACGCGCTGGGTTTAAAAATATTGCCTTTCAATTTGAGCCAGTTGCCGCTGGGCTTGAATATGAAGCGGCTTTAACGCAAGACCAAACTATATTAGTTGTCGATATCGGTGGAGGCACAACCGACTGTTCACTGATCAATATGGGGCCAAGTTATCAAGGTAAAACCGACCGAACAGCAAGTCTATTAGCTCACACTGGTCAACGTATTGGTGGTAACGACCTTGATATTTATTTGGCTTTAAAACAATTAATGGACTCATTTGGTATGAGCAGCCAAACAGTATCTGGAATTAAAATGCCGATAAGCCAGTTTTGGAATCCTATCGCGATTAATAATGTGGAAGCACAAAAAGAATTTTATGCAAAACAGAATTTAACAGCGCTCAATCGATTACGCCAAGAGGCACAAGAGCCTGAAAAATTGCTGCGTCTTATTGAGGTTTATAATGAAACCCTTGGCTATCGCTTAGTGCGCCGCGCTGAAGAAGCGAAAATTGCTTTATCAGACAGTGAAAATTACTTGGCTCATATTGAATTAATGAATGAGACTCTCGAAATTAATATTCACCGTGACCAGATGGTAGAGGCTATCGAATCACCAAAAAGTAAAATGATAGAGCTGGTTAAAGAAGCCGTGACACAAGGTGGTGTGCAACCAAACGCGATATTTATGACAGGAGGCTCTGCCCAATCCCCCGTCCTATGTCAGGCCATAAAACAAGAATTATCCAATATTCCTATTGTCCGAGGCAATGATTTTGGCTCAGTCACCGCTGGCCTCACCCGTTGGGCTGAGATCTGCTTTAGATAATCGATGCAAACGCCGTATGCCATACGGCGTTTTTTCTTTGTATAATAACTTAGATTACGTTTGGTTATCTTGGTGAACCGCTACATACCGCTGATAACGAGAAGGTTTCAACTTCGTCAAATCCACCAATACCAAGCCATCAATACAATTGTTGAAAGCAGGGTCGGTTCCAAAATCAATAAACTGTACGCCACCCGGCTCACATAGCTCGGTGTATTGCTTATATAAGGTTGGAATCGAACAGCCAATATTATTCAACAGACTTTTTAGCTTAACTAAATCTTCGTGATAATTATTCCCCGAAAACTGTGCTAATACCTGTGGTAATGAGGCAGGATACGGCTGGCGAGACTGTGCCAACGAATGATCCGCTGAGAAATAGAGGCGATAAAACGTAATTAATAGATCACGAGCGGCAATTGGCATCGTACCCGATATCGAAACAGGCCCAAATAAGTAACGATATTGCGGGTATTTTGCAAGATAAGCGCCAATACCTAACCAAAGATAGTCAAGACCACGCTTACCCCAATAAGTAGGTTGAATAAAACTACGGCCTAATTCAATCCCTTGCTCAAGTATCGGTAGCATCTCTTTATCGTAATGAAATAACGTATAACTGTAGATACTTTCGATGCCCTTTTTCTTCAACTGCTCGGCAGTAGGAATAAATCGATAAGCGCCAACAATTTCTAATGCATCTTCATCCCATAAAACGAGATGATAATAGTCATCATCATAGCTATCTAAGTCGCGCCGCCTTCCTGAACCCTCACCGACAGCACGAAAAGCAATTTCACGTAATCGACCTAATTCACGTAAGATAGGCGTTCTATCCTCATCTTTTCTACGATACAGAAAAATCGCCTTACCATCTGGGGCTGTGCCTAACCGCTCACACGCCATCAATGCTTTTTTCAATTCTAAGCGATCTTCCGGTAATGCAATGGCAGATTCACTGGTAAAAAGCCCTTTTTTTCCTTGCCCAAGAAGATAAACATGGCGGCGAAAACGTTCTGCGAGATCATGCGATCGAGTATGCCCATCATGCCAATGAGTAAATGGGATACGGCCACCAATTCGAATTTTTATTCTGCCATCACGCTGCTTAAACATTTCTCGTACGAGCAATAATGTCGATAATGGACGGTATATTAATGAGGTTAAATAAAATAGAGGGCTATTACGACCAGTAACGTGAATAGGTACAATTGGCGCACGAGCTTTGGCCGCTAAACGTAAAAAACCAGTATGCCAATGACCATCCCGGATCCCTTTCGCACTTAATCGGGAAACTTCACCAGCAGGAAATAAAATCAAAGCCCCTTGCTTATTTAAATGCTCTTGCATTGCCTCAATTTGTTTGCGGCTAGTGCGATTCCCCATATTATCAACAGGAACAAATAAGCTACTCAGTGGCTCAATATAATTCAAAAACTGATTTGCTACGATTTTAACATCTGGGCGAATTGTCGCGACCGTACGTAATATTGCTAAACCATCCAAAGAGCCTATCGGGTGATTAGCAACTAATACAAGAGGACCTTGAGAGGGAATATTTTCTAAATCGCCATCAACTAACTCACAACGAATATTAAAGTACTCGACGATTTGCTCAACCAGATCTAAACCTTTTAGGTGAGGATAATTTTCAGAAAATTGTTTAAATTCTTTTTCAAATAGCAGGAACTTTAGTAAATTCCGTTTCCAAGCGGGAGGCGCTCGGTCTGGAAATACATCTTGTAGCAAAGCATCCAAACTAAACATCTTAATTGTCTCCTAGTTTAGCTATTGCAAACCTAAGCTAGAACAATGGCAGTAGCGTGTCAATTTAATGACAAAACGGTTAAACTCATCCAATAATGACAATATCCCTATCTTATGAGTTACAAATAAAAAACATAATATATTCAATTAATTAATATTCTATAAATACAACACAGCTCAATTATGGATAAACCTTGATCCTACCACAACTATATATAGCTTAACCCTACGTTTTATGACCTTTTTAATCTATTTTGATATTTTTATTATCATACTCAATCAAAAATATTCACTCGTCATATTCTGATAATGAACTAATTTGATTAGTTTATCCTTGATTAAAAATTTACAGAGTGTTTTTTATAAAAATAAAGTAGATTACGCTATAAGATGAGGATGAAAAATAGTATTAATTTACCGCTGTTATTAGTAAACGACAAATAACAGCGATTTTATTGTTGGCAGTAACTTTACTTAGCAAATAATTCAATCAGGCAAAAGTCACTCTTTGGTTGAGTGACAAGGTTATATTGCAAAGAATTTCCATCATTTTCCACCAATAATGTTTCAAATTCTTTTAAAGTATGCGAGTTCAAACCAATAGTAACGCCAAGCTCGCCACCCGCATTAAATATTAATACCCTGTCAGCATCACTTATCCACTGCGTCACATTGTGTGTATTGAACCATTGCAGACGAGCGATGTACTTATCAGGGTTATAGATAAGATTGAAATCGCGAATAGCCTCACCTAATAGCTCAGCATACACATCACTTTCACCATGAAATGCAAAAAATTGTTTTTGACGGAGTGTTACAGGAGAATTTTTATCCACCTGCAAGGTTAGCCCTTCTCCGCCATCTAATACACCAATAATCCGTTTCCTACTCGGAAAATAAGAAAAGGCTCCAGCCGCTTTCACATCAGCAATAGAAACTCGCCAATCAAAATCGGTTAATCCTACACCGTGACTACGCGCAATTTCTAAAGTAAAACCTTGCCCATTTTTCCATGGCATTTTTTGGTAGTTTTTCGCTGTTAACACTCGGATCATGGTTTAAATCAACCTTTAAGTAATCGTGTCAGTTTAGTCAGTAAACATATACTAAAAGGCAAAACTCCTCCAGTATCAGAGTCAAAAATCATATCGTGTTAACCGACTTATCGGAGATGAGCGAAAAAGCCTCCTTGCTTAATTGAAATACCATGACTGACTTCATTATCACTGACTCATTTTAGGGAGAGTGGATATTTTTACGCGATAACAAAGCCACAACTTAATGTAGCACCTTCAATTTTTCCACATATCGTCCAACGAACAACCCAATAAACATGATCCCCAAAGCGATCAAAAACGTAGTGATAAATAATACCCACAAATTCTGATACACATAAGGTTGCACAATCCCATAAGCAAAGATTAGCAAAGGGAAATGCAGAATATAGATCGTATAAGAGCTCGGCGTTAATTGTTTACCAGGTAAATAAAACCGAACACGGTGAAAACTCATCAAATAAAATAAATAGCAGAAACTAATGCCACACAAAGTGCCATACAACGCCAACAAATATTTTTGCTTGTCGAAACTGAATGGAAAATAAAAAACGCCAACCACAGCTAATGTCAATAGTGTTAAAGCAATCAAGCTAAAACTGGTAATGAGCGTTTTCCGTTTTAATTGATACTGATGATTATGAAGCAGCGCAGCAATCACACCACAACACCAAATTAAAGCATACAAGAAAAAAGTATAATTCAATACACTAAGAGTGAGTAATAATAGAATACCGATAATCGTACACCAACGCTGGTTAGGCATCATAAATAAGGCAAACAGTGTATAGAACCAAACCTCAAATGGTAATGACCAAAATGCAAAGTTACTTGGTGGAGTATCTGTAATAAAGCCGTTGATAAACAACAATACTCCCACAAAGCTCTTAACAT
Source organism: Providencia sp. PROV119 (assembly GCF_028482435.1). Classification (NCBI taxonomy): domain Bacteria; kingdom Pseudomonadati; phylum Pseudomonadota; class Gammaproteobacteria; order Enterobacterales; family Morganellaceae; genus Providencia; species Providencia sp. PROV119. The sequence goes on along the minus strand of NZ_JAMPQL010000019.1, from coordinate 9,187 downwards.
CCAGCGCCATTCTCGCCTGAGTCATCGTATCGCTAATAATATTAATGTCACGGCTACCACTAGCAAAAAAATAGGGAGAGATAAAATATAAAAGTAGTAAGACAAGACAGCCTAAATAAAAAGGCGGCAAAATACGATTTAACCGTGAAGTTGCATAGCGCCTTACTTTAAAGTAAGTATTTCGTTGAATATTGTAGCTAACCGACTTACAAATCAAAAAACCACTTAACGCAAAAAAAGCCATGACACAGCTATGACCAAATAAATATAGCGGCAGCATCACGATAGGCCATACTGGATATAAAAAGACTAAATATGCATGCCCAAATAATACTGTCGCGGTACAAAATCCCCTTAACATATCCAATTGTTCAGAAACATTTGGGTCAATCGGTGCAAAACGTTGGAATAATTTATTAGAGATCATCGGTATTAATGCGCCTGTGTTGAAAGTGAGCGAGGCACAAACTGCAACACGTTATCGCTGTACCACTGGGATTGCCCTTCCGGACTAAAAGGAAGGTTTTGATATTTTCCTTTCAACCAATCCTCAATATTATCGGCATAATGACGACTTGCAGGATTGGCAGACTGCCCCGCATTATTCATTACCCATACTGGATCTTGTTGGCTGAAATCAACAATTAAGCGCATTGCAGGGATCAACAAAGTATCAAAATTATCGCCCATACTATAGCTGGAAATATTGATCGTATTGAGATTTCCACCCGCTGGATAAGGGCCTCGATTCAAATAGCTATCGAGTCGTTCAATCGTCCTACGTTGTTCTTTTGGAAGATATTCCGCCATTTGTGATGACAAGCTATTCCATTGATAGCGGTGTAATTTTCCCCACTGCCAACGTGAATAATTTTTGCCAAATTGCTTTTCACCTTGTTGGTTAGCCAGTGCTAATGAATAGGCAATGATTTTCGCTTTACCGCTACGAGCCGGGTCCGATTTTTGCCAAAAAGGACTCGCATTGGCACTTTTGTCATCTTGCCAAAGCAGATGCTCAGCTTGCGCTGAATAAGACTTGGAGCTTTCAACAAACGCCTTCCACGCCTGCGGTGAATCGACGAAGCGATCTGCAAATAGTTGCTGGCTGAACTGAGCTAAAAATAAGTTATACAGCGCCGCACCGGCACTATCGGCATGCAGGTAACCATCAAATGCCAACAAGCGTTGTTGAGCTAGCCTCGCTTGTTGTTGTTCTGATTGTGGGAGTTGAGCGATCGCGTTTTGTAATGCAGGGTCTCTGAGATAAACCTGTAACTTCGTCACCATAGGATCGAATTGATCATACTGCATCTGCTGCATGCTATCTAAATTATGTCGATCCGTTGCATTCAATAGCGCTGAAATTCGTTCAAAACGTTCTGGGTGCGCCCATGTTTGAGAAAAATTAACAGGATAGCCCTTCTCTACAACTCGCTGATTTGCAGTCGCCAACCAACCTTTTCGAGTTTTAATTGAGGTTGGATAATGCTGATTAGACACCCTGCCTATCCAATCATATTCCCCTTCCCATGCCGGAGAGGGAAATAACCCAAGCCCTTTTTTGCGCAATGGATAACTTCCCGTTAATTGCCAGCCAATTTGTTGCTTATCGGCGAACAGCATATTAACGGAGATCACGCTAATTTCTTTTGCTAATTTAATGGCTTGGGAAACACTCTTTTGTTTAGGTAGATCCATTAACGCATCGATACTAATATCATCGGTAGCGGGCAGCAGGCTACTAAAGGCGATCCCGTATTGCGTTCTGACCTCAAGGGGTTGCAGCAAATAACTGCGCTCTTTCAGCGACTCATTTAGCAACACACCATGTTGCGTATGATAGACATTTTCGACTCTATCGGGGCGACCTTTTACATGAAACACGGTTTGAGTTTGCTTTACCGGATACCATTGCTGTTGATAGAGATATTCAAATCCATTGTCCGTTTCTCTGATCTGCTCCAAAAATAGATCCTGATTATCCGCCATCACCATGGTATATCCCCACGCCAGATCAGGGGTTGCACCTAATACAATCGCGGGGATCCCTGAGATCGCCGCGCCAGCCATAGATAGCTCAGGAGTTTCAATCTGAATAAAACTCCATAAAGAAGGTAAGCCGATTGGAAGGTGGGTATCATTAGCCAGTAATGTACCATTGTGTTGTGTGAGATCTGCGGTTACAGCCCAGTTATTGGATGCCATAACATCATGTAAATGAATATTTTTTAGAGATTGGCTAGCAAGTGTTAACTGGTCGATGTCTTGTTTAAACGGTTCTAAATTTAGCCCTTGCAATTTCTTTGCTTCTTGGTGAGGAAGAGGCTCATCAGGATAAGTTGGAAATAGCCAAGGTAGCATATCCGCCCCCAACTGCTGAGCAACGATTAAGCTATCAATCTCTTCATGCAGGTTTCCCGCCAAGCCGAAATTAGCGAGAGATAGAATTAAAATTGCATCATCGGGGCGCCATTTCGGAACAACATAATCTGCCGCTGATAAATCCATTGGTAGTTTATCTTGATGATTATCTAACCAAAGATTGACACCATTGGCATAAGCTTCAAGATAACGACGATTTTGTGGACTGACATTTCGATATAAAATAGTCGTCGCTTCACGAAAACCCATTTTGCGCATAAAACTATCAATGCCAATGGCCGGTTCGCCGAGGTATTCTGCTAAACGACCTTCTGCCGTGAGGCGCATCAGCTCCATATGGCTAATGCGTTCTGATGCATGAATATAACCCCATGTTAAATAAACGTCTTCAAGGTTTTGCCCTTTGATTAAAGGGACGCCCATTTGGTTATAACGTACAGTAGTGGGGGCTTTTAACCCTGCAAGAACCACTTGTCCTTCTGTTTTAGGGAGGGTATCAGCATAGTAGTTATTGAGTAAGCTGTGACAGCCAGATAGCAATAGTACCCCGCTGATAATACAAGATAAAAACAGTCCTTTGCGTTCCATCTATTGCCCCATATATCAGAACTACCACCAAAGAATTTCTCATTATAGGCATGACCTAAAGTTAAATTAAATAAGGGGATTCTTATCGTGGTATAGGGGGATTTATCTTCCACTAGCTTCAATGATGATGAATAACGTTTTATCTATTTTTGCTGATATACAGATAAGTTAAGGACGTTGAGTAATGGATATGTATAGACAACGAATGGAAAATTGAAACTTTCACAACAATACTCGAAAAAATATGTTTGCTTCGTTTAATATGACGCTAAACACGTTACCCGCACACGAGTATCTTACTTGCTAACCACAGAATGTTGGTTAGTTCTGACCTATCAGTTAATTTTACAATTATTATTAGCTTCTACGACCTTACACAATATTTACACTGGAATTTTTGAATTCTGAAAACGTTGTCAATGCTTATCAGCTGACTTAATTTTCCGTATAATCCGTTGTTTTTCTTTGCTTATTTTCTTAAAACGATTTGGCGATTACCAATAATCCATACAAATATCGTCAAATTAAATTTTTGTCGTCTTACAAACCATTTTTCTATAGCGAATTTGCAAAATAAGGTAAATAGATGGAAACTAGCTGTAAGCTGCTGCATCTGTTTGCTCAAATAAACGGTAATAACTCTAATCTGCTGAAAATAAAATAACTATGTATACTTCCAGTGCGCTACAGAATGATATTTCTAACTTGACGATATGGCGTAAAGGCGATCAAAGAGCCCCTCATAAGCCGCTATTGCTTTTATTGGTACTTTCAGAATATCGAAAGGGGCATCCCCGTCTATTTAATTATGGAAATGAAATTCACCAACAGCTATTAGAGTTGCTTATTAGTTTTGGCCCATATCGCCGAGAATACTATCCAAATATGCCTTTTTGGCGATTAAAACGGGATGGTTTTTGGGATTTACAAAATACAGAAGAATACGAACTGAAAAAAGGGAATAAGCAGCCCTCTAAAAATGAATTAATTCAGCAAAATATATTTGGCGGGTTTAATGAAGAAAGCTACCAACTTCTTCTAAAAAGGCCTACTTTGATAGATAAGTTAGCCCAACAGATTTTAAATGAGCATTTTCCTGAAAATGTACAAGATATTATCGCTAGCCGTCTCGACTTTCCACTCCATGAAATCCGCAAGGCCCGAGACCCCGCGTTTAGGCAAAATATTTTACGAGCTTACAATTATCAATGTGCTATATGCGGTTACAATTTACGTTATGATAGTGCTGTTGTTGGTTTAGAAGCCGCTCATATTAAGTGGAAACAGTTTGGTGGTCCATGCACGATTAATAATGGGATTGCTTTATGTTCACTGCATCATTCCGCTTTTGATATGGGCGCTATCGGCCTTGATGAGAATATGAAATTACTGGTCTCTAAAGGGGTTAATGGTAACCAGATGGTAGAAAAGTTATTCTGGAATTTTGCAGGTAAATTAATCTATTTGCCTAAAGATACGATGGAATACCCAAAAGATATATTTATTAATTGGCATCGTGAACAAGTTTTCAAACAATAAGAGTTGTTTTTATTGTTCAGCTCAATGTGAAAAAATATCAGATACCTAGTAGGCATTAGATATTATGCATGACACCTTATATTGTGATAACCATCTAAGGTACTGAGCGTTATTCACTCAAATACCCATAATTAAAATCGACACCCTATTAGCCAGATAACATGTAAGAACATATGTTCGAAAGTGTACAATACAAGGAGGATTGTCCAAGAAATTCACGTGGCTAATAGCCCCGAGCTAATTTCAATTAATTTATTGAACTACTGCGAAAATGATCAAATTGAGTTATACCATATTTAACCCAATAAGCCACAGTGAAATAGCGTTATCGAGCAATTCAATGAGCCGTTTCATCGTGAATGTTTAAATACCTATTTATTTGAATCAGTTAGTTAAATTCTAAGTTGGCCTGTCTCAAATAATGAGAAATGGACAACCCCAGTAACTAGATAGTGAAAATCACTACTTCAAATATGACGAAGCCTTTAACTATGCCAAAGTGGATTTGCCAGAAACAGGGGCGCAGGCAGTTTTGGAACGAGTGTAGTTATTAAATAATGAGTAATAAACATTATCGGAACAACAGATATACTCACAAAAAAGATGGTGTGGATTGGATTATATTGATATGGATTGACTGAAACATGAGGAAGGCCTTGTAAACTTAAGATTTCAGACATAAAAAAGGCGCCTTTAGTATCTTAATTTTCACTTTAGCGGAGGTAGTACTCGCACATAACACTTAACCTCGTGATCTAAATTAAAATATGAAGGTATAAATTTATTTATACCAACAGGTGAAATTCTTACTTTTTCTGATAGCTGTCTAATACAAGTAATCGCGATGCAGGTGGAACAATACATGCTTATAAGTTATCAGATAACCGACACCGTTCTAGACCCCCTATCAAAACTTAAAATCAAGTTAAATTTTATATTGAAGTTATCCTGTGAGTATGGAGAATAACGCTCTATATATAAATTTATCTTATTATAGTCAATTAAATATTATTATTTTTAGGACAGGAAATGGATGATAACTATCTAAAATTAGCCGCTTATTGGCGAAATTCACTAGCTGATGCGGAGTCAGGAAAAGGGGCTCTAGAAAAACGAGACACGAATAATTTGATTAAATGGGAAAGTGTTTCATCAGGTCGCCTTGATAGCATTATTACTGAGCGTTTTTTTTCCGATGAAAAAGATGATGTAAACACAGTAGATGTCATTTTACGCCCAAAAGTTTTTATACGGCTAATACAACATGGAAAAGAACGCCTTGCTGGCAGTCCAACATATGTCACCCCGCTTGTGACACTAGCAAAAATAAATCGAGAAGGTTTTTTATTTCCAACATCAACTACCGTCATTCCTAGAGATCTACTTGAACCGCTGTCTCATGGTTCATTCTCTATTGGTGAAATATCTGAGTACGATAAATATAAAACGACGAATACATCATCATCTATGCATTATGATGAATCTCATTTAGAAACTGAAGAAACTGAAGAAGAAAAAGAGAAAAGATATGAAGGCTATTTCCAAGGGTGGGGGTCATATTTAGATGATTCATATAAACTATTAAATAGTATCGCTGAATCTTGGATAAACACTCACGAACAGTATGAACTTGCCGATTACGGATATATACTAAAAAAAGTAGAACCTAAAGGTGCTAGTACTCATATTCTTTCTCTTTATGACCACTTACTTGTAAATAAGAAAAAAGTCCCATTATTTGAGCGGTTCGCTAACTTCACTTCTCCTGAAATCGAGCCACTAATTTCAACTGAAGATTCCTTTGTTTATCGATTAGGTCATTCTGGGGATAGGTTTCCTTTAGCGCTGGCTCAGCGAGATGCACTAGGTCATTTTCTTAATGCCAATGACGGCGATATTTTAGCAGTCAACGGCCCTCCTGGCACAGGAAAAACGACTTTACTTTTATCCATTATTGCAACGCTTTGGGCTAAAGCCGCGCTCGAACAAACAAATCCGCCAATTGTACTTGCGACTTCAACCAATAACCAAGCCGTCACTAATATCATCGAAGCATTTGGAAAGGACTTTTCCGAAGGAAATGGCGCTATGTCAGGTCGCTGGCTGCCAAATATTAAAAGTTTTGGTGCTTATTTCCCTTCAAGTACCAAGAAAGCAGAAGCAATCAAAAAGTACCAGACTGACGAGTTTTTTAAAGAAATAGAATCTAAAGAATATATTGAAAGCGCACTAGATTTTTATTTAAATAAAGCCAAATTGGCATTCCCCAATAAAGATTGTTCATCCCCTGAAAAAATTATTGCGTTATTGCATGAACAACTCTCCGAGCAGTCCAATAAGTTAGTTGAGATAAAGCAAACTTGGGATTCTCTACAAGAAATTCGAGGGAAAATCGCCCAAGTATCCGATGATATAAATTCTTATCTTAATGACCAGACCGTATTACTATCAAAAACACAATCTAAAATAGATAGGTTAAAAATTGCTTCAGTAGAATGGGATAAATATAGAGCGAATGAATCTCTATTTATTTCATTATTTTCATGGCTTCCACCAGTCGGAAAAAAGCGTTACTACCAAGTTAAGCTGTTCCTTGCTGATAAATTAGATGGCTTCGACATTGAAAAAGAACCAACTGAAATCAATGTTATTGATAGTTTAATTAAAAAATTGCTCGATAGTGAAGAGCGAAAACAAGAGGATTATCAACAACAAATTAATTATATACATCAAATAACCCAACAAGAAAAAGAGATATTGGCAAAGTGGCTCACCATTGCTTCTGAACTTGGATATAAACAGGGTGAAGAACCAAACTTGTTGCAAATTGATGAACTGGCTGACACACAAATCAGATTTCCTCTATTTTTGCTAACCACTCATTATTGGGAAGGCCGTTGGCTCATTGATGTACTCAATATTGATGATCTTAACAAGGAGAAAGGAAAAAACGGGCTTAAAACAGTAGAACGTCACTGGCAACGTAAAATGATGTTAACGCCATGTGTGGTAATGACTTGCTATATGTTACCTAACTATATGCTTTTACCCGCAAATAAAGGGCAAAAAAAGCATGAAAGAGGCTATGCATATAATATTGCTGATTTACTCATTGTCGATGAGGCCGGTCAAGTACTACCTGAAGTTGCTGCGGCCTCCTTCGCATTTGCTAAAAAAGCACTTGTTATTGGCGATACTGCACAAATACCTCCAATATGGAATATCACTCGAGCCATTGACTCCGGAAACATGTTGGAAGAAAAAATTCTGAGCGAAAATACACAAGAACAAATCAATGCAGAATATGACTCAATCACCGAACTCGGAAAGTGTTCAGCTTCTGGCAGTGTAATGAAAATTGCACAATTGTCTTCACGCTACCATTATGACTCTGATTTAGAGAGAGGTATGTATCTTTACGAGCATCGACGCTGCTTTGATAACATCATCGGGTACTGTAATGAGCTTTGCTATCAAGGAAAATTACTACCAAAAAGAGGAGATAGTGACAACCTTTTATTCCCTGCAATGGGCTATCTCCATATCGATGGAAAAGGTGAGCAAAGAAATACAGGAAGCCGTTTCAATCGATTAGAAGCAGAAATCATTTCAGCTTGGTTAATAGAAAATCGACAACGTATCGAAAATCACTATGGGAAACCTATTCAGCAAATAGTTGGAATAGTAACGCCATTCAGTGCTCAAGTTTCAACTATTAAAGATGCTCTTAGTAAACAAGGAATTACTGCTGAAACTAGTGAAAATACACTAACTGTCGGTACTGTTCACTCACTTCAAGGCGCAGAAAGAGCGATTGTTATATTTTCCCCTGTATATTCAAAACATGAAGATGGCGGTTTTATCGATAGTGATAACAGCATGCTGAATGTTGCTGTATCACGCGCTAAGGATAGTTTTCTTGTTTTTGGAGATATGGATTTATTTGAAATCCAACCCCCTTCTTCACCAAGGGGATTGCTTGCCAAATACTTATTCTTAGAGGAAAGGAATGCCTTACATTTCGAATACAAAGAAAGGCAAGACTTACAAAAATCGAATACTCAAATATACACGCTTCACGGTGTGAAAGAGCACGATGACTTTTTAAATCAAACAATTAGTAACACTGAAAAACATATTACCATTATATCCCCTTGGTTAAATTTGCAAAAACTTGAACAAGCTGGATTCATTGATTCCATGGCTCAAGCAACAGCTAAGGGTATCCAAGTAAAAGTGATCACCGATAGAAATTACAATATCCAACACTCTGATCCTGAAAAACGTAAAGAAAGAGAAGTCAATCTTCATAATGCCTTGGAACAATTAGATTCTTATGGCATTGCTACAAAGCTAGTGCGACGAGTTCATAGTAAAATTGTTATCGGAGATGATAATTTACTCTGCATTGGCTCATTCAATTGGTTTAGTGCATCTCGTGAAGCCAAGTATGAACGATATGATACCTCTATGGTTTATTGTGGTGGAAGTTTGAAAGAAGAAATTCAAGCTATCCACAACAACCTTGAACGACGGTAACATTATATATTAGCTCAGACTTGAACTGTCAGGGTTTATTGTAGAACACTATTAAACCTGACAGTCTGGTCTGAGCGAGGAGCAGACGTTTTATTTTGCAGGATGTAGTAAAGATTGTTCTTTTTTGGTGCTAAGTATT